>NZ_JBGCUC010000157.1:0-207 GCF_043420595.1 Erwinia plantamica | reverse complement strand
GGTCGTTAGCTCAGTTGGTAGAGCAGTTGACTTTTAATCAATTGGTCGCAGGTTCGAATCCTGCACGACCCACCACTTTTTAAGTGGTATCTGATGCAAGAAACAGACATTAAGCGGCAGGCAGTACACAGCGGGTCGTTAGCTCAGTTGGTAGAGCAGTTGACTTTTAATCAATTGGTCGCAGGTTCGAATCCTGCACGACCCACC
>NZ_JBGCUC010000156.1:0-216 GCF_043420595.1 Erwinia plantamica | reverse complement strand
AGAAGTGAAACGCCGTAGCGCCGATGGTAGTGTGGGGCCTCCCCATGCGAGAGTAGGGAACTGCCAGGCATCAAATTAGACCATTTATGGTCATGACTTTTCCCGTGACGCGGAAAAGGCGAAATACCTGATATCAGAGGCAACATTCTGAGTTCAGTACAGAATCGGTGGAGCGGTAGTTCAGTTGGTTAGAATACCTGCCTGTCACGCAGGGGG
>NZ_JBGCUC010000155.1:0-235 GCF_043420595.1 Erwinia plantamica | reverse complement strand
ATTGCTAACCGCATGAACTCTCAGATCAAAGGTCTGACTCAGGCGGCACGTAACGCCAACGACGGTATCTCTCTGACTCAGACGGCTGAAGGTTCTCTGAACGAGATGAACACCAACTTACAGCGTATCCGTGAACTGACTGTTCAGGCGAAAAACGGCACCAACAGCGCCGACGACATCGACTCAATCCAGAAAGAAGTTGACGCGCGTCTGTCTGAAATCAACCGTATCGGTA
>NZ_JBGCUC010000154.1:0-256 GCF_043420595.1 Erwinia plantamica | reverse complement strand
ATCCGGGAGGATTCGAACCTCCGACCGCTCGGTTCGTAGCCGAGTACTCTATCCAGCTGAGCTACGGATGCATTGAGAAACAGTGGGGAGATAACGCGACAAACCTGAGGAGATACAGAAGAAACTGACAGACGTTTAAATCTTTTCATTTCTCAGAAGAGGCTACTGCCGACTTCTACAAAATATGGTGCATCCGGGAGGATTCGAACCTCCGACCGCTCGGTTCGTAGCCGAGTACTCTATCCAGCTGAGCTAC
>NZ_JBGCUC010000153.1:0-273 GCF_043420595.1 Erwinia plantamica | reverse complement strand
AGTGCTCACACAGATTGTCTGATAGAAACGTTAGAGCAAGACGGCTGCGAAGCCGACACGACAGTGTCCCCTTCGTCTAGCGGTTAGGACTCCGCCCTTTCACGGCGGCAACAGGGGTTCGAATCCCCTAGGGGACGCCACTTGCTTGGTGACAGGTGAAAGGTGTCTCCACGAAGTATCTCAAAACTGACTTTACAGTCACGTTTGAGATATTTGCTCTTTAACAATCCGGAACAAGCTGAAAATTGAAACGACATGTCGTTTTCATTCTCC
>NZ_JBGCUC010000152.1:0-293 GCF_043420595.1 Erwinia plantamica | reverse complement strand
GAGCGGTAGTTCAGTTGGTTAGAATACCTGCCTGTCACGCAGGGGGTCGCGGGTTCGAGCCCCGTCCGTTCCGCCACCCTTTTAGGGGCGTAGTTCAATTGGTAGAGCACCGGTCTCCAAAACCGGGTGTTGGGAGTTCGAGTCTCTCCGCCCCTGCCATTTAAAAATAATCCTTTGCTCCGGCAAAGGATTTTTTTTGTCTGAAAAACGGCTATTCTGTTCTGCCTGTTCTGCCTGTTCTGCCTGTTCTGCCTGTTCTGCCTGTTCTGCCTGTTCTGCCTGTTCTGCCTGTT
>NZ_JBGCUC010000151.1:0-311 GCF_043420595.1 Erwinia plantamica | reverse complement strand
GAAAGGCGTAGTCGATGGGAAACAGGTTAATATTCCTGTACTCGGTGTTACTGCGAAGGGGGGACGGAGAAGGCTATGTTGGCCGGGCGACGGTTGTCCCGGTTTAAGCGTGTAGGCTTGTGTTCCAGGCAAATCCGGAACACTTTAAGGCTGAGGCGTGACGACGAGGCACTACGGTGCTGAAGCAACAGATGCCCTGCTTCCAGGAAAAGCCTCTAAGCTCCAGGTAACACGGAATCGTACCCCAAACCGACACAGGTGGTCAGGTAGAGAATACCAAGGCGCTTGAGAGAACTCGGGTGAAGGAACTA
>NZ_JBGCUC010000150.1:0-312 GCF_043420595.1 Erwinia plantamica | reverse complement strand
TAGTTCCTTCACCCGAGTTCTCTCAAGCGCCTTGGTATTCTCTACCTGACCACCTGTGTCGGTTTGGGGTACGATTCTGTGTTACCTGATGCTTAGAGGCTTTTCCTGGAAGCTGGGCATTTATCACTTCAGCACCGTAGTGCCTCGTCGTCACGCCTCAGCGTTAATAAGCGTCCGGATTTACCTGGACACTCCGCCTACACGCTTAAACCGGGACAACCGTCGCCCGGCTGATATAGCCTTCTCCGTCCCCCCTTCGCAGTAACACCGAGTACAGGAATATTAACCTGTTTCCCATCGACTACGCCTTTC
>NZ_JBGCUC010000149.1:0-335 GCF_043420595.1 Erwinia plantamica | reverse complement strand
CAGAAGTGAAACGCCGTAGCGCCGATGGTAGTGTGGGGTCTCCCCATGCGAGAGTAGGGAACTGCCAGGCATCAATTTATAAGCAGTAAACTGGTATTACGAGGCAGTTCACTACTCTCAGAGAGTAGGACAAACAAGCCGCAGGGCGAAGTTTGAACGTTGCGATGCAACGGCCCGTAGGGTGAACAAAGGTTCATCAACTGCCAGGCATCAAATTAAGCATTAAGCGTGACTATTCCGCTTACTGTAAGTAATAAGCGTGCTGATATGGCTCAGTTGGTAGAGCGCACCCTTGGTAAGGGTGAGGTCCCCAGTTCGACTCTGGGTATCAGCAC
>NZ_JBGCUC010000148.1:0-341 GCF_043420595.1 Erwinia plantamica | reverse complement strand
ACGGGCTCGAACCGCCGACCCCCTCCGTGTAAAGGAGATGCTCTACCAACTGAGCTAATCACCCACTTCGGTACTTCTTTTCGTGAAAGATAATCCTTCACGTTTTACAGCGGTTACCATTTTAGTAATGGTGGGTCGTGCAGGATGACTCGGCGTTCCTCGGCCTGCTGGCCCGTTGCTTAACGCAACGTTGTTTCGCTTCGCTCAACCGAACCTGCTGCAGGTTCACATCCTTCACGTTTTACAGCGGTTACCATTTAGTAATGGTGGGTCGTGCAGGATTCGAACCTGCGACCAATTGATTAAAAGTCAACTGCTCTACCAACTGAGCTAACGACCCG
>NZ_JBGCUC010000147.1:0-374 GCF_043420595.1 Erwinia plantamica | reverse complement strand
AGCGGGAATAGCTCAGTTGGTAGAGCACGACCTTGCCAAGGTCGGGGTCGCGAGTTCGAGTCTCGTTTCCCGCTCCAAACGTTTTACTGCACCACCCCAAGCGGGAATAGCTCAGTTGGTAGAGCACGACCTTGCCAAGGTCGGGGTCGCGAGTTCGAGTCTCGTTTCCCGCTCCAAACGTTTTACTGCACCACCCCAAGCGGGAATAGCTCAGTTGGTAGAGCACGACCTTGCCAAGGTCGGGGTCGCGAGTTCGAGTCTCGTTTCCCGCTCCAAACGTTTTACTGCACCACCCCAAGCGGGAATAGCTCAGTTGGTAGAGCACGACCTTGCCAAGGTCGGGGTCGCGAGTTCGAGTCTCGTTTCCCGCTCCA
>NZ_JBGCUC010000146.1:0-380 GCF_043420595.1 Erwinia plantamica | reverse complement strand
CATGGTCCAGAGGTGGCGGCCCAGGAGCTGCCAGTCGGACCTGGTGCACCCGCGATCAGCTTTCGCAACGTCTCCATCTGCTATGCCGGCAGCGCGGGACCCGCGGTGTCGGATTTCTGCCTGGAAATAGCGTCAGGCGAAACGGTGGCGCTGGTCGGGCCATCGGGAAGTGGCAAGAGCAGCCTCCTGCACATCCTCCTGGGGCTTGCGCCGCTCACTGCCGGCCAAATCTTCGTCGGCGACACGGCGATAGAGCCGGGCGGTTCGATCGCGCCGCTCGCAGCCTGGGTAGGGCAATCGCCCCTGATCCTCCCGGGCACCATTCGCGATAATATCGCGATGAGCAAGCCGGATGCGAGCCGAGAGGAGATCGCCGCGGC
>NZ_JBGCUC010000145.1:0-381 GCF_043420595.1 Erwinia plantamica | reverse complement strand
CGGGTTGGGGACACGGGGGAGGGGGATGTGTCCCTATCGGCCCTTGGCCGACACGTCCTGCACGCCGCACTTGGCGCGCACGGGGAGGGCGGTCTTGCCCGCCTGGTGATGGCTCTGCGCCGGCTGGCAAGCCGGCTTGCCGCGCATGCGCCAGTGCGCGACCGGGGTCTTGCCCGATGGCGCCCAGACGAGCTGGTGCGGTTCGTGCAGCGACTGGGCCTGCGCGGCCGGAACGAGGAGCAGGAGGGGAGCCGCCATCGCGGCAAGGGCGAGTTTCATGCAATCTCCTTTGTGCAGGGACCGGAGATAGCGGCGGCGGCTGAGCGGTGCTTTGCCCGCCTGTAAGGAAGATTTTCCCGAGGGTTGCGAAGCGATGCTGGT
>NZ_JBGCUC010000144.1:0-381 GCF_043420595.1 Erwinia plantamica | reverse complement strand
GTTAAGATTTCTGAAACCGGTAAATCTTCAATTTTGTTTCTTAATGTTGCTCCGTTTACATCAACATTCCATGTGAAATTTTTTGTATTAACTAATTTTGAACCCAACATAATTTCCAAACCTGTATTAACAATTTTTCCGTCAATGTTTGTCCAAACTGTTGTTGTTGGTTTTAAAGGGCTTGAAGGAACGTTTAAGATTGCATCTGTAGTTGTTTTGTTGAAATAATCCACCGTTCCGTACAATTTATCACTCCATAAACTAAAATCTAAACCTATATTGGCTTGTGTAACAACCTCCCATTTTAAATCAGGATTTGCTGTTCTTGTTACAGAAACTCCGTTTACCAAATTCAAATCATCATACAAATAATATCCGTCA
>NZ_JBGCUC010000143.1:0-382 GCF_043420595.1 Erwinia plantamica | reverse complement strand
GCTATGTTGTTTTTTTGTGCTAAATTCAACAGAAACAAATCTGTTGTTTCTGCAATATTCGAAAAATTGGGTTTTATTTCAATATATAATTTAGCGAGTGTTTCACTTTTTTCTTTTGGAAAAGCCAAACTATCACTACCGTTTTCCAGCGAGTTTTGCGTATTTTTCCAAAGGGATAAAACCTTCTTTAAATGTGAAATTTGTTTGGAAGAAACAGTATCAGCAACATAATGAAGAATCAGAACTTCTTTAACAATCTTCTGGCTCAGCATTCTTTGCTTTCCGGAAATATTAATGATTTTAGAATCACTTAATTGTTGATTTAGATTGTATTGAACTAAAACCTGACTAACAATAATAGTTACTGCAATAGTTAGAAGAG
>NZ_JBGCUC010000142.1:0-384 GCF_043420595.1 Erwinia plantamica | reverse complement strand
AGCACTTCCCGCGACAAGTCCTGAAAGGCAGTCGCTTTATTTGATCGGAACAATCTATGTCCAGTAACCCGCCCCGCGAATTTGACCGACTGCTACAAGATGCGCCGCTGGTGCGGGCAATGGGGGGAGCACTCTCGATGTTTGCCACGCTGCTTGCGCGTCAAGGCATTGTCGAGGCGAGCGAGGTTGCAAACTTGCTGGGTATCTATGCGGTCGCCACAAGCGAAGTCGATAATGAAGAGGGCATGATCTTGGGATGCTGGGCAGCTATGATCCGCGACGTGGCGGAGCAACAGCGCACATCTGCTCGCAAATAGCCCCGGCGCGCACGGCGCTAGCCGTGAGCCGCTTCGATCTTCTGGGCAAGCTCGGCCAGGTGATCGG
>NZ_JBGCUC010000141.1:0-384 GCF_043420595.1 Erwinia plantamica | reverse complement strand
TTTGTACAGTTGAAGCGCTTGAAGCTTCTATTTTTTCAAGAGAAGGCACTTTTACAGTAACTTTTTTCATTGTTATGTTGCGGAAAGAACTGTATTTGCATTTAATTATTAAGGTTCCGTTTTCTACTTTAGTTATAATTTCTTTCTGCAAATTATCATCTGCTTCGACAGTAATTTCGGTTGCGTCAGATTGTTCGATTACAACATCAATAGCATTACTTACAGATATGTTTTTAAAATCTCCCTCAACAATTCTTTTTTCAGTAGTCACATTTCCGCTGCCTTCAACAGTATTCATGTTAAAATTACAAGAGGCAAATAATAATGCGGTGATTGTGGCAATAATGAATTTCGTAATATGAATGATTATTTTGATCATGGCTT
>NZ_JBGCUC010000140.1:0-384 GCF_043420595.1 Erwinia plantamica | reverse complement strand
AAAACAAAAAGAAAGCATGATACATTTGATAACGAACTCCAGTTTCGAAAGTCACCAATTGCTCGACAGATAAATATTTCTTAAGCAAATGCGCTCCAAAAGCGCCTAAAATAATAGCTAACATTCCTATAAAAGCACCAGTAAGGATAATTTTTCTTTTCATATTTTCTATACTTTCAATTTGAACACAAAAATACTTCAAACTATTGGAAAAGCTTTTCTACTTTATAAAAATGTTTTCACGAAAAAGAATTCTTTAGTATTTTATCTGAAATAAAAAAGATTTCATTTTTTTGAATTAATTTGATTGTTATATTTATAACAATTTAATATATTTGTGTTATAAATATAAAACATGAGAAGCATTTTAATTTTTGGAGCCGG
>NZ_JBGCUC010000139.1:0-387 GCF_043420595.1 Erwinia plantamica | reverse complement strand
GTGATGATATCGGGCGTCACGCCAAAATACTCGGCCGCCGTGGCCTTGCCCAGGCGGCCAAAGCCGGTGATCACCTCGTCAAAGATCAGTAGGATGCCGTGCTTGCGCGTGATATCGCGCAGCGCCTGGAGATAGCCTTGCGGCGGGACCAGCACCCCGGTGGAGCCGGCCACCGGCTCCACGATCACCGCCGCGATCGTTTCTGGCCCATGCAGCGCCACCAGCTCTTCCAGTTCCTCGGCCAGGGCGCCGTTGCCCGGCTGCATGCCCAGGCAAAACCGCACGGCCTGGCCATGGGTGTGCGACAGGTGATCCACCCCCCACACCTGGCTGACGAAGCGGCGCCGGTTGCCGCCGATACCGCCCACCGAAAGCCCGCCGAAATTG
>NZ_JBGCUC010000138.1:0-387 GCF_043420595.1 Erwinia plantamica | reverse complement strand
AGTCGTTTTTTTACCAGCCACTTTTTGGGAGAAGTATCAAAATGCCTTTGAAAATCTCTTTTAAATGTAGAGAGACTTCTTCCCGTTAAACACGCATAATCTTCTATTGATAATGATTTGTCAAAGTTTTCGAGCATTAATTCTTCAAGATTTCTTTTTTTCTTGTAATTTAATGAATGTAATATCTGTAAAAAAACCTGTTGCTGCTCAGAGTTGTAAATAAGATAAAGTAATTCTAATAGTTTGATTTTAGTTAGTTCTCTTTGTACTGTTTCGGTATACAAATTCAGGATGTTTTCGGTAAAAACCCTAATCTTATCCGTATATTTCAGCATCAGGGTAAAGTTGTCTTTTATAATTTTTTGCTCCTTCAGACTTAATGAAAAT
>NZ_JBGCUC010000137.1:0-388 GCF_043420595.1 Erwinia plantamica | reverse complement strand
CTATTTTATTTTTTATCAAAAATAGTTAAAAGATATTTGAAACCATATAGTTCATTTTAGTTTGAACCTTACTTACATTTTCTTATATAACTTATATGGTGAAATAGTATAAAAACTATCTTTGCCAAAATTTTATAATTCATGTTTACAGCAACTGATTTTATTCCTAAAAAATATACTTCGACAATCGAAAACGGAAATTTCGAATGGAGTGCTCCCAGCAATATAGCATTAGTAAAATATTGGGGGAAAAAAGACAATCAAATTCCGGCAAATCCTTCAGTAAGTTTTACTTTGAATAATTGCAAAACGATTACGAAATTGGGTTTTGAAAAGAGAGATACTTCGACTTCGCTAAGCATGACAAGTGCTTTTTCTTTTGATTTAC
>NZ_JBGCUC010000136.1:0-388 GCF_043420595.1 Erwinia plantamica | reverse complement strand
CCTTCATAAAATTCAGATTCTTTGAAATGAGCTTCTTTAACAAAACCGCATTTTTGCAAAACTTTTTCTGACGCAAAATTTTCCGGATCGATAACAGCTTCTATAGAGTGCAATTTTAAATCATCAAAACCATATCTGTTTAACCTGTTTACGGCTTCAGGAATAATCCCTTTTCCGTGAAAATCAGGTAATAACATATATCCAATTTCGGCACGATAGTTTTCAGGCTGCATCCTGTAAAAACCAATAATTCCCAATAATTTAGGGCTTTCTTTTAAAGTAATTGCCCAATTTATTCCGATGTTAGTTTCAATTTTTTCTTCAATCATTGCAATGTGCCCGAGTGCATCTTCAGTATTTTTCAGTAAAGGTCTCGGAATATATTTCA
>NZ_JBGCUC010000135.1:0-392 GCF_043420595.1 Erwinia plantamica | reverse complement strand
TCAGCGACTGTATATGTAATTGTTTTAATTGGAATATACTTAAATTTAGTATGCTGTATCATTTCAAGCCACATTGGATAATCTTCCATTAAAAAACCTTGCAGCTTAAATTCATTAAAATCAATGTATTTAAAAAAAACATCCCTTCTGAAAATTACAGTTGCTGCCGATATAAAATTACCTCGTAATAAATGTTCATACATATTGTCTTCTTTGATGACAATATGATTTGAACTAGAAAAAAATGCACTACCAGTTTCCGTATCAATTTCAACTATTTTGTAGTCTGTAAAAACTAACCCATAATTTTCATTTTTTTTTAAAAACTCAACCTGTAATTGCAATTTATGTTGATTATGCCACCAATCATCACCGGCACAAATACCAATAAA
>NZ_JBGCUC010000134.1:0-395 GCF_043420595.1 Erwinia plantamica | reverse complement strand
AAGTTGTAGGTATCTCGGTTACTAGCTGTTACTCCTTGATCTGTTGCTTTGTACCAAGTACCTGCTGCTGCAGATGTTGTTTTCCAGCTTGCATAATAATTTCCACCGGCACCTGATACTTCACCAAACGCAGTAACCTGATTTGGGGTTTTTGTTTGAAATTCAATCCAGTTACCACTTCCTGTAGTCGTACTAAAAAATCGTATAGATAGATTACCGATAGTAGTGATAGAATTAACAGGTGTATTTCCATCAATTGTGGTGGCTACACGAGCATATTCTATTGTTTTAATGTTGGGTGCAGTAGTAATTGCTACTCCATCTATAGTCCCAACGACACCGTTTGCATCCACAACTACAGTTTTGGTTGCGCTATAAGTCTGGTCTTTTGCAGT
>NZ_JBGCUC010000133.1:0-396 GCF_043420595.1 Erwinia plantamica | reverse complement strand
ATGGGTTGTATTCCGCCTCAAAAAGGTTTCTTGCAAGGATTGAGAGATTTATGTACCGCAAACGGAATTTTATTAATTTTCGATGAGGTAATGACTGGTTTTCGTTTGGCTCGTGGCGGAGTTCAGGAATTGTATAATATCAATGCTGATATTGTCACTTTCGGAAAAGTAATTGGTGGAGGTTTGCCGGTTGGCGCTTTTGCTGCACGCGAAGATATCATGAATTATCTTGCGCCGCTTGGTCCGGTTTATCAGGCAGGAACATTGTCTGGAAATCCATTGGCGATGGCTGCAGGATTGGCAATGTTGCAATCGTTAGATAATGACCGTGCCATTTTTACCCGTCTAGAAGAAAAAACAGCTTATCTCGAAGCAGGAATCGATAAAGTTTTAAAA
>NZ_JBGCUC010000132.1:0-396 GCF_043420595.1 Erwinia plantamica | reverse complement strand
TGAATAAAAGAAAATTATTTTTTTATTATTAAGGTTTTCCGTAAAAAAGCTACAAATCAGCATTTTACCTTTGATTTTAATATTTAATACAAAGCAAACTATGATAACAAAAATCCATCTAAATAATGTAGCGAGTTACAAAAGTCAGATAACTTTAGAGACAGATAAAAAAGTAAATCTTATTTATGGATTAAATGGAACAGGTAAAAGTACTTTTTCTAATTTTCTTCATAAACAAAATGATGAAAATTTTAAAAATTGCTCCATTGAAGGACTGGATGATACTCACGAAATACTAGTCTATAATCAAACTTTTATTCAAGAAACTTTTTTTGAATCTGAAAATCTAAAGGGAATTTTTACTCTTTCAAAAGAAAACAAGGACGCTGAGACAAA
>NZ_JBGCUC010000131.1:0-397 GCF_043420595.1 Erwinia plantamica | reverse complement strand
TTTTTAATAGTACAATTAATGATGTTAATGGACCTTTAGCTGGCAGAAACACAAATAGTGGGAACACGCTTGGTTTTGAGGCGGGTATTATTAATCTGAATAACGCCTCGAATTCCATTATTAAAAAAAATGATAATTCGGCAAAATTCAAGCTTAGTACAGGAGGAGATGGATACGGACTCTTTTTTAATGCCTTTAATGTTGAAATTATTTAACCTAAAATTGTTCTAACCAAAATTGTAAAAAATGCTGCTGGGGTTAATATAGGTGGTCAAAATGTACCTTGGGCCAACAGTTAAATTACGAGATTGGATTCAAAAATACCGGAAATGATAATGCGACCTCTTTTACGATAAGGGATCAATTACCAATAAATATTATTTTTAATTATCCTACG
>NZ_JBGCUC010000130.1:0-399 GCF_043420595.1 Erwinia plantamica | reverse complement strand
GCGTAGTCAGCATCCTGGATACGTGACTGTGACGCGGTCAGGTTGGTCACAGAGGTGTTCAGGTTGTTGATGGTAGACTCAAAACGGTTCTGAATCGCACCCAGGCCGCTACGTGCGGTATCAACGTCTTTGATACGCGCGTCGAGGTCTGACAGGTTACCGCCGGTCACGCTGAAGGTTGCGCCCAGGCCAGAAGACTGGAAGCCTGCGCCTGACAGGTCGATATTGATGACGTTAGCGTCGGTTGCGTCGTTGGCGCCAACCTGAATTTTTACGCTGCCTGTGCTGTTGAAGATCGCCGTGCCGTTGAAGGTGGTAGCCGTACCGATACGGTTGATTTCAGACAGACGCGCGTCAACTTCTTTCTGGATTGAGTCGATGTCGTCGGCGCTGTTGGTG
>NZ_JBGCUC010000129.1:0-399 GCF_043420595.1 Erwinia plantamica | reverse complement strand
CGTAGCTCAGCTGGATAGAGTACTCGGCTACGAACCGAGCGGTCGGAGGTTCGAATCCTCCCGGATGCACCATATTTAAGAAGTGTTGCAGCCATTGTGTTCTGGTAAAGCAGTAAGTATTAGCCGCCAGCACAAGGGATGATAACGTTGCTTTAGCAACGGCCCGTAAGGGTAAGGCGTAAGCCGAATCATCCTCCTGGATGCACCATATTTTATAAAGTGGCTTAGCAAGTCGCCGCTTTGTTTAAGTAGTACCGATACAGCGTTAGCAGCCTGTATCAAGGTGAGTCGTCAGCACCCCTGCGTTATACCAGAATTTGTTATGCATCCGTAGCTCAGCTGGATAGAGTACTCGGCTACGAACCGAGCGGTCGGAGGTTCGAATCCTCCCGGATGCAC
>NZ_JBGCUC010000128.1:0-401 GCF_043420595.1 Erwinia plantamica | reverse complement strand
AATCGAATACTTAACTGACCAGCTAATTTTGTTGCGAGTAAAATAATAACTATTTGTAAAATAAACACAAGTTTCCTCCCGTTAAACAGTTTTCTGAACAAAAAAATACATGAAGGGGCCTTAGTGACAGGCTCCTCCATGTATTGCGATTTATCATTCAGTTATGAAACTAGTATAACAGTTCTTTCAAGTAAGAGCCACCCCAATTATTGGGATGTTTTCCTCACAAGACAATAGTTAAAATGTCCAGTCACCATTACGGAAAATAGGAACGACCGTGCCATCTTGTTTAATCCCATCGATATCCATCTTGTCAGACCCAATCATGAAGTCAACGTGAACAATGGAAGTGTTCATGCCGTTTTTTACTAGCTCTTCTTGGCTCATTTTTGTACCACCTT
>NZ_JBGCUC010000127.1:0-403 GCF_043420595.1 Erwinia plantamica | reverse complement strand
ATTCACAATCGGAATTTCAACTTGAGAACTCTTCAAAATTTCAACACAATATTCGTAAGAGTAAATTACCCAGATTTGATTGGTTTCATCCCAATAAACCGGATTTTTATCCAACATTAATTTATAAATAGAATAAGGATCTTTAACCTCTGACTGAAAGAATAAACTGGATGACATATTTGATTTGTTTTTAGCAAAGTTATTTAACTTTACAAGCGAATACTTCAGTTTGTATTTAACTATGAAATCTATATGGAAGATCAATTTGTAAAAATAGCGACCTTAATTGGCGACCCAACGCGCGCGGCAATAATGTGGACATTGCTCGACGGAAGAGCTTTTACGGCAACCGAACTGGCCATTGTGGCCAATACTTCTCCGCAAAATATAAGTATGCATTTGA
>NZ_JBGCUC010000126.1:0-404 GCF_043420595.1 Erwinia plantamica | reverse complement strand
CGCGGTGCTTGCCAGCACAGCCATGATCGGCACGAGGAGGGCAGGGCGCTTCATACCAAGGCACCATTTGCCTTGATCGGGCAGCATTCTACAATTGCACCATAGGCCAAGATCGATGGCCAGCCTGGGCAGGGGATGGGAGAGAATGATCGCAGCATCGCGTCGCATCCCGTGGGCAACGATGGTGCTGGCCATGACGGCCGCGCCAGTCATGCCGGTCTTCCAGCCAGCGCAAGCTCAGCCACAAGCACCCGCCTTGCCCACCGCGCCATTCGATGCCCAGGGTTATCGCACCGCGGCGTTTCGGGCGCCGGTCGATCGCGATCCCGCGCCAGCCACGGCGATTTCCCTGGCGAAGGCGCGCCGCCTGGCGCCCGGCGCGGCGCTGTTCATCGATGTCTTGC
>NZ_JBGCUC010000125.1:0-404 GCF_043420595.1 Erwinia plantamica | reverse complement strand
GAACGCCAACACTTCGTGAAGTCTCCAACACAAAACCCTGGATGCATCACGGACATTTTCCGTCTCTATTAGATGTTGTTGAATTGTATAATGGAGGAAATCCCTCTCCTATTCAGAAAAAATATCTGGGAACTGCGAGAGATTCCCTGATTCCAAAAGTAGATCCGATGCTTAAAAAATTAAATTTAAACAAAGAAGAAATCAGCGATTTATTGGCTTTTATAGAAACATTAAGCACACCAACCAGACGTATTATGACGCCAATAATGCCAAAATAAATTATTTGATAAATTGTGAATGCGCCCCAAAGTTCCACAATTTTACAGCTCGTTTCATTTATATGAAACGGGTTTTTTTATTTCCGTTAATCTTCTTTCATATCATTTTTTTATAATCTTATCAAC
>NZ_JBGCUC010000124.1:0-404 GCF_043420595.1 Erwinia plantamica | reverse complement strand
CAGACCAATTCTATCAATCATACCACTACAAATTACTTCGTTTGTTGGCATAATCATTAATTGGTATTTTATTGACGAACTTCCTGAGTTTATAATTAATATTTTCATTTTTTATGTTTTTGCCACGAAGGCACTAAGTCACTAAGTTTTTTTACTAAAGGCTCAAGCCTATATTTTTTAAGAACGTGAATTTGAACGCTGATGACGCAGATTGCTAAAGCAAAACGCGGATAAAAAACGGATTTTTTAAGATAATAACACAATATAATTCATAATTCGTAATTCATAATTCACCATTAATAATTAATTAAAGTCCCTGAGCCTGAATTGCTGTAATTACAACTGTATTTATAATATCGTCTACAGTACAGCCACGGCTTAAATCGTTAACAGGCTTGTTTAAA
>NZ_JBGCUC010000123.1:0-405 GCF_043420595.1 Erwinia plantamica | reverse complement strand
AATGCTGATTTTAACAGCACAGGAAAACGGAATTAAAGGAACGGTAATTTCGTCAGATGACGGAATGCCGCTTCCGGGAGCAACCGTACTTATTTCGGGTACAAACACCAGTACAGTAACAGATTTTGATGGCAATTTTTCTTTTGGGAATATAAATGCTGATGCTGTAATTGTTGTTTCTTTTATCGGTTTCGCACCACAATCGATTCCTGTTAAAGGACAAAATACAATCAATATAACTTTAAAAGTAGACAACAATCAGCTAAACGAAGTTGTTGTAACAGGATATTCTAAACAAAAGAAAACGGATATTACCGGAGCGGTTGCTGTTGTAAACATGAAAGATGTTATGAAACAGCCGGAACCAAATCCAATTAAAGCGCTGCAAGGAAGGGTAGCAGGGGT
>NZ_JBGCUC010000122.1:0-405 GCF_043420595.1 Erwinia plantamica | reverse complement strand
GAGAATGAAAACGACATGTCGTTTCAATTTTCAGCTTGTTCCGGATTGTTAAAGAGCAAATATCTCAAACGTGACTCAGGCTTAAAGCCGGAATCAATTTTGAGATACGATTGATAATGTCTTTCACTCATTATCAGATATGGCGTCCCCAAGGGGATTCGAACCCCTGTTACAGCCGTGAAAGGGCAGTGTCCTGGGCCTCTAGACGATGGGGACACAAAAATTGCTTAACCAGTCGCAGACTGGTTATTTTGTGTAAAGGTGAAGATTTGCTGGCAAATCTGTGCGACAAATTTACTTGTCACAGAACCCTACTCAAAAGACGCATTGCTCGTTACTTTTCTATCAGACAATCTGTGTGGACACTACGCACGAAGGTATCTTCAGGTAAGGAGGTGATCCAAC
>NZ_JBGCUC010000121.1:0-406 GCF_043420595.1 Erwinia plantamica | reverse complement strand
TAGCCGTCCCCGCCATTGTCGCCGGGTCCGCACCAGATCACCACTGGCCGATGGACGTAGCGCGCGCGCACGGCCCGCGCCACCGCCTCCCCGGCTCGCTCCATCAGCACCGGCGTGGGCGCGCCCCGCTCCACCGCGGCGCGATCGGCGGCGGCCATTTCGGCGACGGAGAGGATCTCTCGCGGCACGACGACTCCTTCAGAGCACCTGGCTCTGAGCTTCGCGCCCTTTCTCCAGCAGGATCAAGCGCTCGCCCTCGATCGCGAAGGTCGTGAGCGAGGCGTGGTCGGGCCGGAAGGCCATGACGTCCGCGGTCCCGGTCGCCACCGCGACCGCCGCGTTCAGGGCGACGAAGTGGCTGAACACGGCGGCTCCGGCGTGCTCACGCAAGGCCGAGGCGACGCCC
>NZ_JBGCUC010000120.1:0-407 GCF_043420595.1 Erwinia plantamica | reverse complement strand
CTCTGTGGGTAAGTCACTCGCGGAGACTACGTTCGCTGCGCGCGTCCAGCTCCTGCAAACTTTCACTGACCTTCAATGGGACCCCCAAGCGCCCGTTGTTGCCGACCTCCGGCAAACCCTGAAACACGCAGTTGACCGGCTTCCGCTGGACAACTTCCTCGTTAAACCGGCACGCAAATGGGTGGACAGGTTCGCCGAAGAAGCAGCCTGGAAATCGTTGGCAACCGAGGACTTCCAGGCTTTGCAAACCCAGATCGCCAGGCTCGCTACCATCGGCGCGCCTGCGGATACGGAAGAGGCCAGGCGGTTCGACTACCTGATGCTTCAGGCAGAGTTGGCGTCGCTGCAGGGATCGGCGGTTGGGCCGTTCCGGACAAAGATCCAAGCCATCGCCTCGGCCTTGCAGG
>NZ_JBGCUC010000119.1:0-407 GCF_043420595.1 Erwinia plantamica | reverse complement strand
ATGGATCTAAAGTTGCAAGAGCAGGGTTAGACGAACTAAAAGATAAAAAATATGTAGGTTCACTTTTACCAACATCTAATTATGGTGTTACTTTAGGATTGAATTACAAAAACATTGATTTTTCTGTTGATGGTTATGGAACAGGAGGAGCAAAGGTATATAATGGTAAAAAAGCACAAAGATTTGGAGGAGAAAATATCGAAGCTTCAGTAGCTCGCGATTTCTGGTCACCTACAAATCCAACATCTTCAAATCCAGCACCTTCTAATGCGAATCCTATAGCTTCAACTTATTATTTGGAATCTGCAGATTTTTTCAGAATCAACAACATTACTTTAGGATACAAACTTCCACTTAAAGAAGATCAGTTTATTAGCTTTTGCCGAATATATGTGAATGCAATTAAT
>NZ_JBGCUC010000118.1:0-408 GCF_043420595.1 Erwinia plantamica | reverse complement strand
ACCTTGGCGCCAAAGCCGCCGGCCACGTCGATCATTTCCACATCGGTATCGATCAGCGTGACGGAAAGCCCGCTGGCATTGAGCATCTGCCCCACGGTCTGGCCAAAGCGGCCATAGCCCACGATCAGCGCATTCGCCGCGTCGCCGGTCGGGCCCTGGCGTTCGCCCTTCACAGCGCGCGGATCGTTGCGCAGGGGCTTGGCCAGCGCCATCAGGAACGGGGTGGTGGCCATCGACAGGGTCACGATCGCGCCAAACAGGCTGGCTGCCTCTGGCGCGATCAGCTGCGCATGCTGGGCCTGGGCAAACAGCACGAAGCCGAATTCGCCGCCCTGGCTCAGCAGCAGGCCCAGCGCCAGCGCGCCGCGCCAGGCCATGCGGAAGGCAAGGCCGATGCCCATGATCACC
>NZ_JBGCUC010000117.1:0-408 GCF_043420595.1 Erwinia plantamica | reverse complement strand
AGGTAATCGTTGGAGCCCGCCGCCAGGCAGCGCTCCTGATCGTCCTTCATGGCCTTGGCCGTAACCGCAATGATCGGCAACTTGCGCCAGCGCGGGTCCTGGCGGATCAACGCGGTCGCCTCGTAGCCGTCCATTTCCGGCATCATCACGTCCATCAGCACCAGGTCGATGTCCTCGACTTCATTGAGCCTCTCGATCGCCTCACGGCCGTTACGGCCGATCACCACAATCGCCCCCTTGTGTTCCAGGGCACTGGTGAGGGCAAAGATGTTGCGCACATCGTCGTCCACCAGCAGCACCTTGCGCCCCTCGAAGACCTTGTCGCGGCTGCGGGCGGTCTTGAGCATCTTCTGGCGTTCCTGGGACAGCTGGGATTCGACTTTGTGCAGAAAGAGTGTCACGTCATCC
>NZ_JBGCUC010000116.1:0-411 GCF_043420595.1 Erwinia plantamica | reverse complement strand
TTTAAGCTGCGTCTTTACTGTATTGACAGATATATCGAGCTTTTCTGCGATTTCGATGTATTTGTAATTTTCGACAAATTTTAGTTTAAAAATTTCCTGCATACTTTCCGGAAAACTTTCAATTATTTTTAAAATCTGCATATATAAGATCCTTTTTTCTTCTTCAGAAATCATTTCAAAATCTTCTTCCCAGACTAATATCGAGTTCAGGTCGATTAAATTAATATCGTCTGTAATTTTTAGGGATTTAAGATAGTTCAGGCATTTATTGCGAACCATGGCATATAAATAGGCTTTTAGAGAAGATTTAATCTCAATATCGCGGGAGTTTTCCCAAAGTGAAATAAAAACTTCCTGCACGACATCTTCACTGGCATCTTTATCATATAAAAAGTTATTCGCATACAAAAC
>NZ_JBGCUC010000115.1:0-415 GCF_043420595.1 Erwinia plantamica | reverse complement strand
TGGTTTTGCCAATGCTTTGACCAAAGGAGAAGTACAGCCAGCCAGAGCGCAGGTTTTAATAACAGAGCCGATTAAAAATCTGGATATAAAAGGAACTTTTCATTTGGATCGCGGTTATTATTATTTTAGAAATATTGGCGACAGAATTTTACTTGGCGGAGGAAGAAACCTCGATTTTGAAGCAGAAAATACAACCGAATTTGGTGAGACCAAAATTGTACAAAATAAGTTGGAAGATTTACTTAAAAATGTAATTTTACCAAATCAGGATTTCCAAATTGCACATCGTTGGAGCGGCATTATGGGAATCGGAAACAGTAAAAAACCTGTTGTTTCGCAACTGTCTGAAAACGTGTTTTGTGGAGTGCGTTTAGGCGGAATGGGCGTTGCAATAGGAAGTTTAATAGGAACAGAA
>NZ_JBGCUC010000114.1:0-416 GCF_043420595.1 Erwinia plantamica | reverse complement strand
TGTTAAACATTTTACATGAGCTGTTTTTGGAAAATGTTATATGTACGTGATATACTGATGAAGGATTTAATTGAAAAGGGAGTGTTTTGAATGGCGAAAAAAGGTTATTTTTTAATGGATACTGGCGAAAAAATCGAATTGGATTTATTCCCAAATGAAGCACCAAACACGGTTGCAAACTTTGAAGAACTAGCAAACAGCGGATTTTATAATGGGGTTATTTTCCACCGTGTTATTCCTGGTTTTGTAAGCCAAGGTGGAGACCCAACTGGTACAGGTATGGGTGGAAGCGGCAAAACGATTAAATGTGAAACTGCTGGCAACCCACACAAACACGAAGCAGGTAGCTTATCTATGGCTCACGCTGGGAAAGATACAGGCTCAAGCCAATTCTTCATCGTACACGAACCACAACC
>NZ_JBGCUC010000113.1:0-416 GCF_043420595.1 Erwinia plantamica | reverse complement strand
ACCTCTTCCCATCCCGAACAGAGTAGTTAAGCCCGCCTGCGCAGATGGTACTGCAGTTATGTGGGAGAGTATGTCGTCGCCTTTCTTTTGCAAAACCCTATCCAAACCGGATAGGGTTTTTTGTTTTGAATGAGTTTTTGATTTGTAACACTACTCATATCAAAGTCTATTATCTTACAAATTTCTTGTTCTGTAATATTATAATGCTAAATTTTGAATTTCATATATTCAGGGTTATCAATGCGTAGGGAAAATATAAATATCTTAAGTAGAATTGTAAAAGATATTCCACCGTATATAACAGCCGGACGTGAACCTTTAAGTTATGTTGGTTTAAATCTTGTTGGTTTGAAAAGACGAGGTTTTACCGTAGAAAAGATAAATGAATTGAAAGATATTTATAGAGTGCTTTTTCA
>NZ_JBGCUC010000112.1:0-416 GCF_043420595.1 Erwinia plantamica | reverse complement strand
AAACTCACCTGGAAAACAGCTTCATGCGAACCTGCCATGAACAAATAAATCGGGTTAATTGAGAACAGCGACGGGTGCTGACCCACATATACAGACGAAATTCCGATATGTTCTTTACCCACCATTTTTTGCAATTCTTTCAAAACAATAATTGCTTTTTCTTCCGTACGTTCCAAACGGGTTCCGTCGGGAGCACGCATTCTTAACTGAAACTGACTTGAGTTTACTTTCGGGAAAACATCTTTTCCAATAAAAGTGATAAAAGTTACTGCAAGAAGTGTGGCGCAAACCAGATAAATTATACTTGTTGCTTTTTTATGAGGGAACAATCGATCTAAAGTTCTCATAAAACGAATTCTGAATCGCTCAAAAGCGCCAATTTTTCCGTTATTATCAGTATCGTCTCTTTCAACGTA
>NZ_JBGCUC010000111.1:0-417 GCF_043420595.1 Erwinia plantamica | reverse complement strand
AGGCTATTTATGTTTTTACCCAGCCCGGTATTTATACCGTAAAATTGGAAACAGATAAAACCAGATATCCCATAACAAAAGAAATAGAGATTCTTCAATTGTACGAACCATTCAAAGAACCAGAAGTTGTAGATTCTGCAGGTATTGTTTTGAACGATATAAAAAAGCGCCTGCAAATTATTGCCAATCTGGGTGCAAGGGATACAAGAATGTATAAGGAACAGGTTAATTACTTGAAAAATAAATACATCTGCAATGATTTATCTGATGTTGTAGTAGTGGTAAACGAAGAAAAATACAATGATTTTTTAAGTTATTGTCAGGGACTTCATTACTTAGATGGGAATTCTACCATAATTCAGGAAGTAAAATTAGATACCATTAAATGCTTTAAGCAAATAAATGTTACTCAAAAAA
>NZ_JBGCUC010000110.1:0-421 GCF_043420595.1 Erwinia plantamica | reverse complement strand
GATCGGTCTGTCGCCTCGTATCTCCGAGGCGGGCGTCGCTGATTACATCGCGCTGCTGAAGCCGCGCGTGATGTCACTGGTGGTGTTCACTGCGCTGGTCGGCCTCGTCATCGCGCCCGGTCATTTCCATCCTGTGCTCGCGATCACGTCGATCCTTTGCATCGCCGTCGGCGGTGGTGCGGCGGGTGCGCTGAACATGTGTTACGAACACGACAGCGACGCCCTGATGTCGCGCACTGCCAACCGTCCAAGTCCGCGCGGGCGCATCCTGCCGGGTGAGGCGCTGGCGTTTGGCCTGACGCTGGCATTCTTCTCGGTGATGACGCTCGGCATTCTGGTGAACTGGCTGGCCGGAGCGCTGCTGGCTTTCACGATTTTCTTCTACGTCGTCATCTACACGATGTGGCTGAAGCGCTGGACC
>NZ_JBGCUC010000109.1:0-426 GCF_043420595.1 Erwinia plantamica | reverse complement strand
ATTTTAGTGTTATATTTTAATGGTAAGGCTTCGATAAATTCTTTGATATTGGCAATTTTTACGGCATTTTGTAGTTTTTCTTTATCTATATTTTGATCACCTGTAGCAATATTTCTTTCTATGGTATCAGAAAATATAAAACCATCTTGCATAACTACACCGCAGTTTTGGCGGAGGCTTTTTGCCGAAATGTTGTTTATATTTTCAGCATTAAAAAACAATTCACCCTGCGTTGGTTCATAAAACTTCAGCAGTAATTTCATTAATGTCGTTTTTCCACTACCACTTGCCCCTACAATCGCAGTTATTTTGCCTTTGGGAATTTGGAAGTTAATATCTTTTAAAACATACGGTGCTTTTGGTCCCTCGTATTGAAAAGTTACATTGTTGAATTGTATTTCTGCTTTATCTGTATTTATATTCGAT
>NZ_JBGCUC010000108.1:0-427 GCF_043420595.1 Erwinia plantamica | reverse complement strand
AGTAAAAAGGCTGAGAAAATTTCTAAGCAGTTTATCCTTTCATAAAAAATACATGCAATGTCAATAGCAGCAAATCTAAATAGCATTAAAGCAAGTTTACCTGAACATGTAACATTAGTTGCGGTTTCTAAAACCAAACCCGTTTCAGACTTAATGCAAGCCTATGAAGCCGGTCAGCGTATTTTTGGAGAAAACAAAATCCAGGAAATGGCTAATAAATGGGAAGAAATGCCAAAGGATATTCAATGGCATATGATTGGTCATGTACAAACGAATAAAGTCAAATTTATGGCACCGTTTGTGACTTTGATTCATGGTGTTGATAGTTTAAAATTGTTGCAGGAAATCAATAAACAAGCTTTAAAAAACAATAGAATTATCGATTGTTTGCTTCAAATACATATTGCCGAAGAAGAAACTAAATTTG
>NZ_JBGCUC010000107.1:0-428 GCF_043420595.1 Erwinia plantamica | reverse complement strand
GTCCGCTCTTAGCTCGCGCCACGCGTCGCGTCATCGCCTTAAGGATTCTTCCTTGCCCGAATTGCCCGAAGTCGAGACCGTCCGCCGAGGCCTGGAGCCGGCCCTGTCCGGCGCGCGCCTGTCCCGCGTCCGCGCCAACCGTCCCGACCTGCGCTTTCCACTGCCCGAGGGTTTCGTCCAGCGTCTGACCGGCGCGCGGATCCTGCGCCTCGATCGCCGGGCCAAGTATCTGCTGGCCCCGCTAGACCGG
The DNA here is from genome assembly GCF_043420595.1 of Erwinia plantamica. Taxonomy (NCBI): domain Bacteria; kingdom Pseudomonadati; phylum Pseudomonadota; class Gammaproteobacteria; order Enterobacterales; family Erwiniaceae; genus Erwinia; species Erwinia plantamica. The sequence continues at coordinate 178 of NZ_JBGCUC010000107.1, read as the reverse complement.
GGCGACACCCTGGTCATGCACCTGGGCATGACCGGGCGCTTCGAGATCGCCGCGCCGGAGGGCGGCGCGCGGCGGCCGGGCGACTTCGCCCACCCGGTCTCGCCCGACGACAAGCACGCCCACATCGTCTTCGAGACCGAAGCGGGCGCCATGGTGACCTATTACGACCCGCGCCGGT
>NZ_JBGCUC010000106.1:0-430 GCF_043420595.1 Erwinia plantamica | reverse complement strand
AAATCCTATATTTTTTCGTTTTAGTATAAAATGAAAGACCATTATTAGGTTTACAGTAACTTTTAATTGTTAAGTATTCTGCTAGACAATTTTATATTTTTTAAAATAAATTTGTTTGTTTTCTTAATTTACAACGTTTTCGTTGTTATTGGTAGGTTATTTTTATATTTTTCGAATTTAATCCTACACTAAACGTTCTATATTTGTTATTCTTTCAAAAATTTAAAAATTATCAAATGAAAACTTTAAACGATTTCAACTTTAAAAATAAAAAAGCAATAATCCGTGAAGACTTCAATGTTCCTTTGGATGAAAACTTTAATGTAACAGATGCAACACGTATCGAAGCTGCAAAACCTACCATTGATGCAATCTTAAAGCAAGGTGGAAGCGTAATTTTAATGTCACATTTAGGAAGACCAAAAGGTGT
>NZ_JBGCUC010000105.1:0-431 GCF_043420595.1 Erwinia plantamica | reverse complement strand
CTAAAGAAAAAATATGGATCGAAAATTATAAAGGAAAAACAATGAATGATGATGAAATTATTCAGGCCATGATTGACAATCCTATTTTGATTGAGCGCCCAATTGTGGTAAAAGACGGGAAAGCCATTATCGGAAGAGATCCTGATTTGGTTGCTGCTTTTTTAGACTGATTATAAAGAAGCGTATTAACATTTTTTTATGATTTCTCTCTTTAAACCAAAAGCTACATTTGCGGTCTAAAAAGAAAAAGAAACCAGAAAAAACAATGAAACAAATCAAATTTGCTGTATTACTTGTATTGGTTTTTACAAGGTTTTACAATTATGCGCAACAACCACCCGCAGGAAGAAACAAGGTAAAAGTTACCGGAAAAGTTTTCGAAAAAGTGAGTAAACAACCACTTGAATATGCCACAATTTCGATAATGGCAC
>NZ_JBGCUC010000104.1:0-432 GCF_043420595.1 Erwinia plantamica | reverse complement strand
TGTTTTTTGAGTATCCAAAGAATCAATTTTAGAAATCAGCAATTGATTTTGAGCATCTCCTTTTTCCTGCTCAATTTTATATCTTTTTATTTCGTCAAGCGAAAGTCGTTGCTGCAATCCTGTTTTGTTGGTGTTTTTTTCGCTTTCGCGGATTTTCTTCTTGTATTCCTGATTTTCCTCGACAGCGATTCTTTCTACCTTATTCATTAAACCGGCATATGCTTTTCTATTTTCAGCAAGTTCTTTTTTCAATTGAGACGACAATTCGTTTGTTTTTCCGATGCTTTCATACGATTGTTTTTCTAATCGTTTTGATTGGTCAATATTTAAAACATCCATTCTTTTCAATTCGATCAAATCATTGTTCATTGTATTGACCAAAGAATCTAATTTTGCCATTAAAATATCCTGAACATTTTTATTCGCTTCTAA
>NZ_JBGCUC010000103.1:0-432 GCF_043420595.1 Erwinia plantamica | reverse complement strand
AGTTTCAGTCGTTTCGTCAATATCCGGATTGTAAAATAATTGCATAATTAAAATTGAATTCGTGCTTTTGAAACTACTGCCTGAGTTTCAAAGCGATTTGATAAATATTTTTGATATCCTACAATTCCAATCATGGCAGCATTATCTGTAGTGTATTCAAATTTCGGAACAAAAGTTTTCCAGCCATATTTGCTTTCGCTTTCTTTCAAACGCGTTCTGATTCCGGAGTTTGCCGAAACCCCGCCACCGATGGCAATTTGTGTAATTCCGGTTTCTTTTACCGCTAATTTTAATTTATCCATCAAAATTTCGATAATCGTATATTGAATAGAAGCGCAAATATCATTAAGGTTTTCTTCGATGAAATTTGGGTTTTCTAATTTTTTCTTCTGAATAAAATATAAAATTGCTGTTTTTAAACCAGAGAAACTA
>NZ_JBGCUC010000102.1:0-434 GCF_043420595.1 Erwinia plantamica | reverse complement strand
CGAAAAAGGAGAAGTAAAACTGAAAATTTACAAAGCCGATAACAACTGGAAAACAAGTAATATAAGTCTTGAAAATGCAGAAGCGGTGGTTGCTTTCGAAATTTCGGATACCGGAATTGGTATTTCTAAAGAAAAACAAAACATCATTTTTGAAGCTTTCCAACAGGCAGAAGGTTCTACAAGCCGTAAATACGGTGGTACAGGTTTAGGATTATCGATTAGCCGCGGACTTTCTGATTTATTAGGAGGAAGTATCGAATTGGAAAGTGAAACTAATATTGGTAGTAAATTCACTTTATTCCTTCCATTAAAATATGTTCATATTGCAGAAATAGAAAATATAGATGTAAACGAAGAAACAGATGTAAAAGGCCGCATTAAATCGTTGCCGTCAGAAAGATTTAATCGATCTGATATTGATTTGTTCTTTGTCG
>NZ_JBGCUC010000101.1:0-435 GCF_043420595.1 Erwinia plantamica | reverse complement strand
TGTCTCGGATCAGTCCAAAACATCGACTTTTACCCGCACTGTCATGTTTTTTCCCCGTTCAGTGCTGTAGGTATGGCTTGCGGTACTAAAGCCGGCCTGGCTCTGCTGGTTATACCCGGCCATATCGATCCCCTCACCCACCTTGCCGGTGAGAGTTGTGTCGGTGCTTTGAACATCCACTACATCTGCACGTTCGCGGCTGATGCGATCATTATTAGTGCTGATCTGCAGGCGAACGGTGTCTCCCGTGAGGGTCGGTGTTACGTAAAAACCCTGGGTTACATTGCGGTATTGGGTATCGCTCTGCACACGCCCATATCCATCGGTACTGGAGCTGGTTACGGGGATGCTCTGGCCGACCTGAACCAGCGCTGGCTGACCTTCACTGGCCTGGATCTTCTGCACGCCGCCGTCGCGGTTGGAAGTGCCGCGGCG
>NZ_JBGCUC010000100.1:0-437 GCF_043420595.1 Erwinia plantamica | reverse complement strand
TTTCTAACAATAGCATCTTTTGGTAATGCGGGAACAGTTGCATTTGTGATATTGATGTTTGCCGAGACATACATTCCCGGAATTAAATCTTTTGCATTGGCAGGATCTATTTTTGCATGTACGGCTACCGTTTTACTTTCATTTGAAAAAGATTTATTAATTCCGAAGATTTTTCCTTTAATTGATTTATTAGATTGGTTCGTTAACACAAAATCAATCACCTGCCCAACAGAAATAGAACCCAGATCTTTTTCATAAACATTTAAATCTAAGTGCATCTGACTGTTATCTACTACTTCAAATAAAATCAGGCCAGTTTCTGCAAATGCTCCTTTTGCAATGTTTATTTTGCCTACATAACCACTAATGGGCGCCACGATAGGAACAAGTGAGCTACTCCCTTTGGTGCTTACATGCAAAGCTTCGAGTTTATTTTT
>NZ_JBGCUC010000099.1:0-438 GCF_043420595.1 Erwinia plantamica | reverse complement strand
AGGGCTGCGCTGTGGTGTGGCTCTGGCGATCGTTGGGGAAACCGAGGAAGCCATCGCCACCGTATTCACCCGGGATGGACTGGCTGATGCCCAGGACGCCGCGACGACAGCACGGGTTGTGTCTGCGGTCATGTTCATGACCATGGCAGCAAGTGACAACACCGGCATTGACATCGAGGCCCGGGTGCAGGAAATCAGGACCCAGATTCGGCTGTTGATACCACGCTGAAACGGGCCGGGTCCCCTGCCCGGGTGCGTTACACGTCGATTGCAGACGCATGAACCGGCTTACCGGGCTAAAGTCACAGACGGGGCGCCACGTCGCTTGTAGATTCTGTTCAGACGCGGTGGGGGAAGGATTCCACCTTGGCCGGGTCGCATTCTACGACGTCGCCCAACGCCTCATCGATCAGCTGCAGCGTTTCCTTCCCCAGGACG
>NZ_JBGCUC010000098.1:0-440 GCF_043420595.1 Erwinia plantamica | reverse complement strand
TATGAAGGCTAATGAAGAGCCTGCATCATCTACTACAGTGAATGCAAAATTACTTGGAGACGCTCTAGAGCTTGAAGGTGTGGTTGTAGTAGCTTTCGGTACTCAAAAAAAATCTGAGATTACCGGTGCCGTTACTAAAATTGACGCCGCAGCTTTAGAGAACACTCAGGCCTCAAATGCAATTCAATCTTTAACCGGTAAAGTTTCGGGAGTGCAAATTAGTGCAAACTCAGGACAACCCGGAGATCCGCCTCAGGTACGTTTTAGAGGTATCGGATCAATTTCTTCCTCAAATACGCCATTGTACGTTGTAGATGGTTTTCCGTACAACGGAGATATAAATGCTATAGCCACTCAGGATATCGAATCTATCAGTTTCCTGAAAGATGCCTCGTCAAACGCATTATACGGTAGCAGAGGAGCAAACGGAGTTATTATTG
>NZ_JBGCUC010000097.1:0-441 GCF_043420595.1 Erwinia plantamica | reverse complement strand
AATTAGTAGAAGGTTTAAAAGCCGAAGCTAAGAGTAAAGCAATGTCTCATATTCAGGAAACGATTGAAGAGGCAAAACTTACGGCTCAGCAAGAAGCCAAGAAAATCATCATTAACACTATTCAAAGAGTTGGAACAGAAGAAGCGGTTGAAAATTGCGTTTCTGTTTTTAACATTGAATCTGATGATGTAAAAGGTAGAATTATTGGTCGTGAAGGTCGTAACATTAGAGCACTTGAAGCTGCAACCGGAGTTGAAATCATTGTTGATGATACACCAGAAGCGATTATCCTTTCTTGTTTTGATCCGGTTCGTAGAGAAATTGCCCGTTTGTCATTACACAAATTAGTAACAGACGGTCGTATTCACCCGGCTCGTATTGAAGAAGTTGTTGCTAAGACAGCCAAACAAATCGACGACGAAATTATCGAAGTTGGTAAAC
>NZ_JBGCUC010000096.1:0-441 GCF_043420595.1 Erwinia plantamica | reverse complement strand
AAGAAGTTAAAAAAATAAAATATAAAGCCCTGATTTTAAACATAATAAGAACAGTCGTATCGAAATAAATTAATGACTCTGGAATTTTAATACGATTAATATGAAAAGAGTCTTAATTATTTTATTAAAAAATCAAATATAGGTATTAGTAGAAAATAACTTTACTAAATTTGTAAAAATTTAAATCATGACGAAAATCACTATAAAGGAGACTCAAAATCCGACTATTTTAAAATTTGAATTTGAGGATTTTATTACCCAAAATCAAAATTTTGAATTCAAAAATATTGATGAAGCCCAGGCATCACCATTGGCACAACAGTTATTTTATTTGTCGTTTGTAAAAACAGTTTACATTTCCGGAAACTTTATTGCTATAGAAAGATATAGCATTGTAGAATGGGATGATGTAAAAGATGCTGTAGCAGAGCAAATTGAAGC
>NZ_JBGCUC010000095.1:0-442 GCF_043420595.1 Erwinia plantamica | reverse complement strand
ATTATACGGCGACGATTTAGGAAACGACAATTTACATTCCACAAAAGATTCTTTCGATTTACAGCCTATAAAATATTCGAAGAAAATTGTGACTTGCAGTCCGTCGACAACGGCGAGAGATATTGCAAAAATCATGAATAAGAAAAGAGTCGGGGCAATTTTGATTGTTGATGAAATGCTTCCGATTGGTATTATTACGGATAAGGATTTGCGTAATAAGATTGTTACCGGTGATTATTCAATCCTGACTACAGCCGAAACGATTATGACAAAGCCTGTGGTTACGTATCCTAAAAAAATGACGGTTACAGAGGCGCAAATGGCAATGATGAAAAGCAATATCAACTATTTATGTCTTACAAAAGACGGAACTGTAAATACAAAAGCGGTTGGTATTTTATCAAAACATGATGTAATGGTGGCATTGGGTAATAACCCTGCT
>NZ_JBGCUC010000094.1:0-443 GCF_043420595.1 Erwinia plantamica | reverse complement strand
ACCTAAAGATCTTCCTGATTTTGTTGAAGCTGACATTACTCCACTTGAAATGGGTAACAAATTGTACGTTACTAAAGTTGGTAGCCCAGAGTACAAAGTGATGCACCCTGACAATACAGTTGTAGCTCAGGTAAGAATTTCTCGTGCTGCTATGAAAGCTGCTCAAGAAGCTGCAAAAGCTGCAAAAGCTCCTGCAAAAGGAAAGAAAAAATAATTTTTTTTCAAATCAATACAAAAAGCATCAATCGAAAGATTGGTGCTTTTTTTTTGATAAGATTCTAAGGTGCTGAGATTTTAAGATGGAATTCTTAGCGAACTTTGCGTAAAACCTTTGCGAACTTTGCGGTTAGGTATAATTATCTAATTGACACATTTTCTAAATATTTAATTTTCAAATTTTTCAGGAGCAGAACTTTCAAAGTTTGTCAAGACCAAACGTTCCA
>NZ_JBGCUC010000093.1:0-444 GCF_043420595.1 Erwinia plantamica | reverse complement strand
AATAGCGGTCGTAGCTGGCGTTGTTGCGAAAGCCCAGGAAGATCGCCAGGGCCACACCAACCAGCGAAAATGGCACCGTGGTCAGCGTGATCTTGCGGTGCAACAGTTCACCATGGAAGATCACCACGATGCGCGACACCAGCGCCGTGACCCCCAGTTGCGGCAGGATCTTGATCAGGACCGAGCCTCGCCACACGAACAACATGCGCAGCCAATTAGGGCGGGGACGAACGATCACTCAGCAACTCCGGGGCGGGGCCAGGCCCCAATCGAGCCGCCATTCTGGCACGGCCGGCCGGCCCGCCTGCTCGGCGCCCGGGGCCCCTCCCGCTCAACCCGTGACAGGCTCTGGCACCAGGTCACCGAACCAGAAGTCGATTTCCCGCCGTTTGTTCGCGATGAAGTAACCGGCCTGCCACTGGTCGTCATCCTGCAGCCCTTGCC
>NZ_JBGCUC010000092.1:0-444 GCF_043420595.1 Erwinia plantamica | reverse complement strand
ACCGATGAAAATAGGGGTTGCTAAATGTTTCGTCGCTTCATAAATTTCTTGAATTTTTTCTTTTGTATAGACAGGTTGCGTGATAAAATAATCGGCACCACATTCGATTTTCTTCTCTAATCTTTTCACTGCTCGGTCAAGCACTCGAACGTTCGGATTAAATGCCGCTGCCACAGAGAAATTTGCCTTCTTTCGAAGCGATTTCCCTGAGAATGAAATTCCTTCATTTAATTGCTTAATCAATTGAATTAATTCCAAGCTTGAAACATCATAAACGCTTGTGGCACCTGGGAAGTCACCAATTTTTGTTGGGTCACCTGTTACCGCTAATATGTCATGAATACCAAGCGCATCCAGTCCCATTAAATGCGATTGAAGACCAATCAGATTGCGATCGCGGCAAGTAATATGCGCAAGCGGTCGAATATTATTTTGCAGTTTTAA
>NZ_JBGCUC010000091.1:0-445 GCF_043420595.1 Erwinia plantamica | reverse complement strand
AACCACAAAAACGGATCGTGCGCGTATGGGCTATTGTAAACCCTATCAATATAATTTTCTTCAATTCGGCTGTTTGGCTGTGACGAAAGTGTGTAAATTCCGGAAACATCATGCAAATGTTTGGCATAATGATGAATTTTGTTTCCGATAATTTTATTGTTTTCCATCACATTTTTAGTGTGTGTCCAACCCCAGCCCATTGAAATTCCACTATAGGCAACATCCGAAATTTCGTTGTGTTCAATAGTTAGATTTTTCACAAAACCTGCCGCAATTCCTAAACATCCCCAATCTTCGTTGGCAACATTGGTGATTAAATTATCTGCAATTATTTCATCAGAACAAATTTCTCTTTCATCTTTGATGACTAATGGCAAATGTGCTTCGAAAGCTTCTTCGGAAAAAACACCAACATTTATAGCGTTTCCGCCAATATCTTTCACTA
>NZ_JBGCUC010000090.1:0-445 GCF_043420595.1 Erwinia plantamica | reverse complement strand
ATAGAAATGTCTGATCGCCATGTAGTTGGTTTGAAAAATGTTACGATGAATGAAAATTTCTTCGTAGGACATTTCCCTGAAGCTCCGGTAATGCCGGGAGTTTTAATTGTTGAAGCGATGGCTCAAACAGGAGGAATTTTGGTTTTAAGCACAGTTCCGGATCCTGAGAATTATTTAACATACTTTATGAAAATTGACAATGTTAAATTTAAACATAAAGTATTGCCTGGAGATACATTAATTTTCAAATGCGAATTGATTTCTCCTATCCGTAGAGGAATCTGTCATATGCAGGCAAATGCTTACGCAAATGGTAAATTAGTTACCGAGGCAGAATTAATGGCACAAATTGTAAAAAAACAATAATAATTTAATCAAATTTATTGTTTACGTTTGTTGCCCAAATTAGATTATTTTAATAAAATATAAAAGATACAGATGAATC
>NZ_JBGCUC010000089.1:0-446 GCF_043420595.1 Erwinia plantamica | reverse complement strand
ATGTCCCAAACAGATGGCGATGCAATTCGTGCAGCTTTAGCAACTGGAGTAGGAAAAGTTACATTCGGTAGCTTTGGCTCTGCTCAAACAACTGGGGATGAAGTAAATAGCTCTAGTTCACGTGGACCTTCTACACCAAATTTTGATATTAAGCCAGATGTAACCGCTCCGGGAACAAATATTATGTCTACCATTCCAATGTACAAAGCGGATTTCCCAGATGCTGTTTACTACGAAGCGTATGACCGTAAAACGGGAACTTCTATGGCAACTCCACATATAGCAGGTGTTGCGGCGCTCGTTAAACAAGCGAAACCGGGTTGGAATGCGTTTGATGTAAAAGTTGCGCTTTCCAACACTGCAAAAGTTTTGAATAAAGCAAAATACGATGTATTCGCGCAAGGTGCTGGCCGCGTAAACGCGTATGCAGCAGCTCACCCAAGTGG
>NZ_JBGCUC010000088.1:0-450 GCF_043420595.1 Erwinia plantamica | reverse complement strand
AAACTTTCTCATTGGTGAAGAATCGTCATCGTTTTGAATACTTGTGTAATAAACAGTATATTCATCTCCAATTTTTTGAATATAGTTGTTATTTACTTTTCCTAATTTTTCAACAGGAACAGTCTCAAGAACCTTAATCTGTGCAAACGAAACAACACTAAAGAACAAAGTGGCAAGGGTAATAATCTTTTTCATAACGGAATTTGGGGTTAATTTGTACTACTATAATAAACGCCGAAATTATGAAAAATTACTTCTAAAAACACTCTTTTATTAACATTAAATTGTGATTTTTGCTTAAATTTATTTCAATCCAAAACAAAATTATCGCAACTTTTTAATTATCAATAAATTATCCTCAGAATTTTAACTACAAAGTGTGTGCATTTAATTAAAAAATCTGATTGTTTTTTTAAATTTAACGCTCTTCTTCCTTCTTCACAACTTTAC
>NZ_JBGCUC010000087.1:0-450 GCF_043420595.1 Erwinia plantamica | reverse complement strand
CAAGATTATTCACTAAAATATTAACTTCGTCAGGACGTTGATCCAACAAGCTTTTTATATTTGATTTTGCCCTGCTTACTGCCAAAGTCTGAAAGACTTCGCCAATAGTATAAAATAGCATTACTGCGACTCCTTCCGGATATTCACAAATAGCAAATGCTCCAATTGTAGCAATACACATCAAAAGAAATTCAGAGAAAACTTCGCCTTTTGTTATACTTTCAAATGCTTCTTTCAAAACAGGAATTCCAACAGGTAAATAAGCCACTATGTACCAGGATAATCTAACATATTTTGTAAACCAGCTTTGTTGAAAATAATTATCAAGACCTATAGCTACCAGTAACAAAACTAATGAGATTATAGCAGGCAGGAACATTTTTAAGGTACTTTCACTGGCATTATGTTCATGATTATGCCCATCCTCATCAGAATGTTCTTGTTCATCAT
>NZ_JBGCUC010000086.1:0-451 GCF_043420595.1 Erwinia plantamica | reverse complement strand
AACGCCTAAACTTTTGCATAATTGTTTGATGAGAGTAGTTTTTCCAACACCCATTTCTCCGTTAAAAAGAATGATTTTTTTAGGATTTTGAGCTAAAATCTGCTCTGCCACTTCTTGAATCTGATCTAATGAAAAAACGATATTCATTGCTTGTATTTAGTATTTTTTGCCACAGATTTAAAGATTTTGTTGATTTCTCAATCTTTGTAAATCTGTGGCATTATTTTAATTCTTATTTTGGATTGAATACCAAAAACGGAATAATCATTTCTTCTAACGAAATTCCGCCATGCTGATATGTATTTTTATAATAACTTACATAATGATTATAGTTGTTTACATATGCCAGAAACAAATCATTTTTGGCAAAAATAAACGAACTGCTCATGTTTATAGCAGGCAAACCAATTTTTTTAGGTTCTTTTACCACATAAACATCTTTTTGTTCGTA
>NZ_JBGCUC010000085.1:0-453 GCF_043420595.1 Erwinia plantamica | reverse complement strand
AACCTGCATCGGCATTTTTATTAAAAAGTTTGAATTTTTGGGAGAAACTAATACCATAATTCCATGCAATTTCAGGATTTAGTCCATAGGTTTTTCCGTTATAATCTAAAATCGAAAAAGTTCTTGAACTCGCAAAAAGCTGTTGATTTTCGGCAAAAATATTGGCAGAACGTTTTCCTCTTCCGGCAGAAAAACGAATTACTCCATTTTTCCAAGGATTGTATCGCATGTGTAAACGTGGCGTAACGAAAAAACCAAGGCGGTTATGATTATCAACCCTTCCCCCTAAAATCAAACTAAAATTATCGGTGTTGTCATATGTATATTCAAAAAATGCTCCAACCGAATTATCAATTCGGCTATAATCGTTTACATTCACAAATTCCTGATATTGATCGTAAGTAAAATTTAAACCCGTTGTAAATTTATGTTTCGTATTATTGATAATCGAAT
>NZ_JBGCUC010000084.1:0-457 GCF_043420595.1 Erwinia plantamica | reverse complement strand
TGAGCCAAATAATCTTTTTAATTATTGTAATATCGGGTATCAAACCTATTACAATTCTCAGGAAGAAATTGATTTGATAGAAAAATTGTTCTTTGATGCGTACCGATTAGGTGAAATTTCGAATAATATAGCTCTGGCAGAACCTGTTTTTAGAGATGCTGATTTAGTTAGTATCGACTTGAATTCAGTAAAATCCTCTGCTTCGGGTAATAATGTTAATTTTGAACCTAATGGTTTTAATGGTAAAGAAATCTGTGCTTTAGCAAGATACGCGGGAATTAGTGATAAAGTTTCATCATTTGGAATCTTTAATCACAATAATACCGTATATGAGTCTGCGATGATTGCGCAAATTATTTGGTATTTTATAGAAGGGTTTCATTACCGTTCTAAAGAGTATCCTTTTGGAAGCAGAACGAACTATTTGAAATATATAGTTCCAATGGAAGATGAAGAA
>NZ_JBGCUC010000083.1:0-458 GCF_043420595.1 Erwinia plantamica | reverse complement strand
TAGTCTATTTTAATCTTTTTGTTTTGGTACCGAAATTTGTACTAACACAGAAATACATTCAATATACTTTTGCCTTAATTTTAAGCCTATTCGGGATTTATTTATTAAAAACCGCACTTACTTATTATCTTATATCTGAGAATATCTGGCCGGAAGCCAACAGAGAATATCATCCCTTTGAAATCAATCATATTGTTGCGTTTTGCATTGGCGAATTATATGTATAGGCCATGGCTTCATCTGTTTACCTCACCTTAACCTGGCTGAGGGAAAGAGAAAGAAACAGATCTTTGAGAGAAAATCAGTTTAAAATCAAATTGAAATATCTGGAAAACCAAATTCAGCCACATTTTTTCTTCAATACCTTAAATAACTTATACGCCTTATCTTTAGAATCTTCAAATAAGGTTCCCGACGTAATTATCAAATTATCCAATTTGATGGAATATGTCTTGTAT
>NZ_JBGCUC010000082.1:0-461 GCF_043420595.1 Erwinia plantamica | reverse complement strand
AGTTATGGTAAAATGATGATGTGGTTTTTTATCGTATCAGATGCCCTTACATTCTCTGGATTCCTTGCTGCTTATGGTTTTTCTAGATTCAAATTTATTGAAACCTGGCCTTTGGCTGATGAAGTGTTTACTCACTTCCCATTTATGCATGGCGTTTCGGCTCCTATGTATTATGTAGCCTTAATGACTTTTATTTTGATTTTCTCATCTGTAACAATGGTTTTAGCTGTTGATGCAGGTCATCACTTGAAAAAGACAAAAGTTGCGGTATATATGTTCTTAACTATTATTGGAGGTTTAATTTTCGTTGGTTCTCAAGCATGGGAATGGAAAAACTTCATTAAAGGAGAATATGGTGCAGTTGAAACTGCAGGTGGAAGTTTATTGCAATTCGTTGATAAAGATGGTAAAAGAGTAGCTCTTGAGGAGTTTGCTGTAAAATTACCGGAGCAAAGAGAAGC
>NZ_JBGCUC010000081.1:0-463 GCF_043420595.1 Erwinia plantamica | reverse complement strand
AAAATGAATCTTTATTTGCCTTTAAAACTTTTTCTGATCTTATTATTTATTTTGCTTTCTATAGCTACAAATGCGCAAAATGAGACCCCAAAAGATAGTATTTCGAATAAACTAAATGAAGTTGTCATTACTCAGAATAAAAAAACCTTTACGAACACAAACGGGAATATAAAAGTGGATGTAGCCAATTCAATTTACAATTCAATTCCTAATGCAGTTGATTTACTGGCAAAATTACCAACGGTTCAAATTAGTTCAGACAAAGAAAGTATTAGCGTTATCGGAAAAGGAAATCCATTGATTTATATTGACAATCAAAAAGTTGGCATAAACGATTTGAATGCTTTGGCTGTTGCCGATATTAAAACGATCGAAATTATTCAGAATCCATCTTCTAAATACGAAGCAGAAGGTCGTTCGGTAATTTTGATTACAAGGAAATTTAATAAAAAAGACAGTTTTA
>NZ_JBGCUC010000080.1:0-464 GCF_043420595.1 Erwinia plantamica | reverse complement strand
GCTGGTCGAGAACAAGAAGCCGTGGACGCTCGACGAATTGTACAAGCTGCCGCAGGTCAAGCAGGTGACGCGCCATATCTGCGTCGAGGGCTGGAGCGCGATCGGCAGCTGGACCGGCACGCCGCTGCGCGATTTCCTCAAGCTGGTCGGGGCCGACACCCGCGCGAAATATGTCTGGTTCCAGTGCGCCGACAAGGACGGCTACAATTCACCACTGGACATGCGCACGGCGCTGCACCCGCAGACCCAGATGCCGTTCAAATTCGCCGCCCAGATCCTGCCGCGCGCCTATGGCTTCCCGATGAAGATCCGGGTGCCGACCAAGCTCGGCTTCAAGACCCCGAAATACGTGCTCTCGATGGAAGTCACCAACGACTACAAGGGCGGCTACTGGGAAGATCAGGGCTATAATTCGTTTAGTGGGAGCTGATCTGCGGTCGTCCCGGCGAAGGCCGGGACCCATA
>NZ_JBGCUC010000079.1:0-464 GCF_043420595.1 Erwinia plantamica | reverse complement strand
CGCTTGAATTTTTTTGTTGTGTTAAATCTTTCCATGAACCGTCTTCGTTCAGACTGTGCGTTACAAAGTGTCCGCCCATTTGCCTTCCGGCAGACATTGGATCATATTCTAAATCGGTGTGACCGTATAAACCTGCGAAAAATTGCTTTGGAGTCAATTCGCCAATAGCCATCATAAAAGTTTGGTCGCGATAGTATCCGGAACGGAAATCTCCATTTTTAAAAGCTTTTGCCATGGCAAGCTGTGGCACTTCTTTTCCGTCACCAAATATTCCAAACTTGGCTTTTCCTGTCAATACTTCTTTACGGCCTAAAAGACTACATTCACGGCTTGTAACCGCAATTCTGTAATCTTTCATTACTTCTGTTTTGAAATCTTCGAAAGTAAGTGTAGTATTGTTGTGTTCTTTAATCATAATCTCAAATGGGTCATGTTACGCAGCAAAATTAATTAAAAAGTATCAA
>NZ_JBGCUC010000078.1:0-465 GCF_043420595.1 Erwinia plantamica | reverse complement strand
GTATGGCTTCTGCTTTAAAAATAGATTTTCCGGTGGCAACGACAATCGAGTGGTCATTACAGGTTTATAAAAATGGGGTTTTGGCTTTTGCTTCTGACTTTCCTGATCCTGTATTAATTGACAAAACACAGGTTTTTCCACTTACTTTATTATCAATGGGATATACACGCAAAGGACCCAAAGGTGCGCAATGCTTTTCATGGAACAGCAAAACCAATACCTTAGAGAATAGATGGTTATACACAGACAGAGCCCTGACCTGGACTTTAAGCCCTGTTTCAAGAAAAGATAATGCAATTTATTTGAATACTCTTGAAAATGGCGAGCAGATTATTATTGGTAAAGACTGGGACAACGGTAAGCAGGTTGCCGAAATTCGTCTGCCGAAAACTTATAAAATAAATACATGCGGGCAATTTATCTATCCGCTTAGAAATGGTGATCTTGTTGTAAGCGGCGCGTTTG
>NZ_JBGCUC010000077.1:0-466 GCF_043420595.1 Erwinia plantamica | reverse complement strand
CGCTGCATCAATAGGCAATGCCCATAATTTGTCGTTAAAAACATAGCTTCCGTAAGAACGCCCAACGGTATTTAATTCCTGATCTTTTATATATTCGGATGATAAATAATCTGATAATGGCAAAATAGATTTTGAGTGTGCACCAAAACCTGTCCACGGGTGATCGATGACAAGTAAATCAAATCTTTTGGCTAAATCTTCGATAGAAGCATCGGCAAATTCCTGTAAACTTCATTTCTCCCAGGTAAATTCAACTCCTGGATTTAATTCTGTAAATCGTTGAGCTGTAGCAACCATTGGCAATAAACCTCTTGTATGATTCCAGGTTATCCCTTTTAATATCGTCATTTTTGGTAAAATTTTATATGGATGGATTTTATTCGAAAAATAATAAATGTAAAAAACACAATTACAAAAATAGAAATAAGATTGAATTGAACAACAGTTGATGACTTTATTAACACTC
>NZ_JBGCUC010000076.1:0-467 GCF_043420595.1 Erwinia plantamica | reverse complement strand
ATTTATAAAAGATAATGCACGGAAATTTAATGTAGATCCAGACAAAATTGCGGTTTTAGGTTGCTCTTCGGGAGGACAAATGGCAGCTTTGATTGGTACAACAAATGAAAATTCGGGTTTTGAAGAAGCTTCTTTCAAAAGTAAATCTTCTTCAAAAGTAAATGCAATTATTGATGTAGATGGAGTTTTGGCTTTTAAGCATCCACAATCTTCAGAGGGAGAAATGGCATCTTTTTGGCTGGGAGGTTCGTATGATGAAAAACCGGAGAACTGGAAAAATGCTTCGGCTTTAAGCCATACAGACAAGAATACATCGCCGATACTATTTATTAACAGCAGTTTTGAAAGATTTCATGCAGGAAGAGATGATATGATTGCTGTTTTAAATCAGCACAAAATTTACAGTGAAGTTAAAACAATTCAGGATTCACCGCATTCATTTTGGTTTTTTGAACCCTGGTTTACTG
>NZ_JBGCUC010000075.1:0-473 GCF_043420595.1 Erwinia plantamica | reverse complement strand
TCTTATGTATTCAAATTAAATGCTATTAACTAAAAGTAATATGAAAAAATTTCTATATACAATTTTACTTGCCCTTTTGATGGCTCCTAATTTTATCAATGCGCAAGAAACAACTGGAGCTGTCGGAGCAATGTCATCGTTTCCGGTAGTTTACAAATATGATGAGCAGGTTACCTGGTATTTTGATCTTGCGGGAACTACGTTTTTAGAAAATGAAGATTTATATATCTGGATCTGGTCACCATCTGAGCCGGATACGGGCAATTGGGAAAACTCTTCAGATTTTGCAAAACTGCATTATGAAGGTAATAAAGTATGGAGTTTTACTTTAACTCCAACAGCTTATTTTTCTAAAACTCCGGAAGAAATTGCGGCAAGTGCAGGATTTTGGTTTCGTTTAAAAAACAAAAACGGATCTAAACAAAGTGAAGTGGCCAATATGCCATATACTGATTTTTCTTCTTTTTACAACG
>NZ_JBGCUC010000074.1:0-474 GCF_043420595.1 Erwinia plantamica | reverse complement strand
GGCATCCACCGCCGGGGAGGCGATGCGACTCTGCTGATCCTCTATAACGCCTACAGCGACCTCGTCTCCTTCACCCTGCCGGGTTCCGTCGGCGGCGTCGGCTGGACGCGGCTCCTCGACACCAACCTGCCCGATAGCCAGGAGGTCGGAACCTGGGCGATCGGCGATCGCTACGACGTCACCGGACGCTCGATGCTGATGTTCGTGCTCAAGCCCGAGGAGACGCCGGACGGCGAGGTGACCGAGATGGAGCGGTCCTACCAGCACGTGATGCAGGCCTTCGAGCGTGCCAATATCGAGAGCGTGCGCTTCGCCTCGCCGGCGACGTAGTCGTCCGGTGCCGGTGACGACGCGGGTGAACCCCGCACCTGCGTCGTCATCACGGGGATCGTCACGGAAACGAATGCGATGCGGACCGTTGATCAGGGCGGCCCGCTTCGTACTCCATGGCTGAAACAATCGACCGATGATGAT
>NZ_JBGCUC010000073.1:0-474 GCF_043420595.1 Erwinia plantamica | reverse complement strand
AATCGATGCCATCAAATGGGAACCACTTTTAAGCCCTAATGAAATTGATGTTAATGTCAAAGATGGTATCGTTACCCTGGGAGGAACAGTGGATAATTATACTCAAAAAAAAGAGGCCGAGCATGCTGTTAAAAGTATAGCAGGAGTAAAGGCAGTTGTAGATGATGTAAAAGTTGATTTATATTTTTCGGCAATTAAAAGCGATACTGATATTGCCAGCTCTGTTATAAAAGCTCTGCATGGAAACTGGGCTGTTCCGGATCATAAAATAAAAGTTACCGTAGAGAATGGCTGGGTAACCCTTGAAGGAATTCTACATTGGAATTTTCAGAGAAAAGCGGCAGATAATGCTATTCGTTACCTTCCCGGAGTACGAGGTGTAATTGATAAGATAAAGATAGAAGCTGAGGTAAAAAATGAACTGGAGAAAGAAATCGTTGAAAAAGCCCTTCGCCGCAGCTGGATTCTTGATGT
>NZ_JBGCUC010000072.1:0-474 GCF_043420595.1 Erwinia plantamica | reverse complement strand
ATTCGTCCTCTTTTTTGTCTTTATATAGTTTTCTGTTAATTTTACAGAATTTCGCATACCAAAAAGCCGTTACATATTTAAATATAACGGCTTTCGGTTTACAATTTTTTTGGCATTATGTTATTCACGCGGATGATTTTCGTGAAAATGCTCATCATTTTCTTCTAGTTTTTCATTCTCATTGTTATCAAGATCTCCATCCTTTTCAACTTCCTGATCCAGATTTTCTTCGTTGCGTTCCGGATTATCGTTTGTAGACAAGTTATCTTCATCAATCACACGTTCCTCATTCGGAATATTTTCGTTTCGGTTATAATCATTGGTCTCATGATTTACATCATGCAGTTCTTCATCTTTATATTGAAGGTCATCTTCTTTATATTGAAGATCATCTTCCTGATATGTATGTTTATCGTTATCAAATAAATCTTTTACCGAAGCATCATTGTGTGTTTCTGTAATAGTATCGTCGTG
>NZ_JBGCUC010000071.1:0-475 GCF_043420595.1 Erwinia plantamica | reverse complement strand
AGGTGTGGTTCCGGGGCGGATAGCTTGGGCCACCGCGGTGATTTGAAGTGTGTAGCTTGCGCCGCGTCATCAAACGCTAAAGCACTACGGAGCGTTCGCGCCTCGTGGTCCTTCATCGAAAGGATGACTTGCCGTGATTGATCGATCGTCGTTCCAAGTTCTTCTGCACCCGGCCAGGCTCCTCGTGCCGCACCTGTATTTCTGGAAGAGCGCCAAGTGGGTGAAGGGTCTGCGCTTCACCAGGAAGGACGAGGGCGGGTTCTGGGAACTGCGCGGCTACCACATGTCCGGCGATCCCTGGCGCGAGCAGCGCTTCGCCGGTGATTGAACCCACCGCACGGCCCCTCCCCTGGCAGACGGCCACGCTGCTGGCGATCAAACCGGTCACGCGGCGGGTGAAAAGCTACCGGTTCCGGATCGCGTTCGACCGGCCGGTTCTGGCCGGACAGCACGTCGATGTGCGCCTGACGGCCCC
>NZ_JBGCUC010000070.1:0-477 GCF_043420595.1 Erwinia plantamica | reverse complement strand
ATTACAGGTGCTTCATCAGGATTAGGAAAATCAACAGCGAAATTATTTCAAAGCAAGGGCTGGCAGGTAATTGCCACAATGCGTAATCCTGAAAAGGAAGCTGAATTAAATCAATTAAAAAACGTGATTCTGCTTCCGCTTGACGTTTCAAATTCGGAACAAATAAAATCTACTATCAAAAATGTCACAGAAAAATATTCGGTTGATGTTGTGCTGAACAATGCCGGCTATGGTTTAATTGGCGCTTTAGACTATTTGAATGAAGAACAAATCGAACGTAAAATCGAGACCAATTTATTGGGAGTTATTAAGGTTTCTAAGGCTTTTGTATCTCACTTTCGTGAAAAGAAAAGCGGAACGTTTATTAATATAACGTCGACTTTTGGATTAATGGGTTTTCCGACTTGCTCTATTTACAGCGCTACAAAGTTTGCGGTTGATGGTTTCTCTGAAAGTTTAGCTTCAGAATTAGTTCAA
>NZ_JBGCUC010000069.1:0-477 GCF_043420595.1 Erwinia plantamica | reverse complement strand
TATTGTGTTTCCATCAATATTGAATGCACAATCATCAATAATAGTAGAAAGCGAACAACTGAACAAAGGGAGTAAATGTGTTTTTTATCGTTCTGTAAATGGTGCTTTAACAAAAGGAGATACAATTGCAGCTAAAACGCAGGGACGTTTAGAGTTAGTTTCTAAAACACCATTTTTGCAGGGATAATATTTTTTAGAAACACCAAAAGAAGTTCATGATGGGCTTATAGAGTTCCTGATTGAAAAGAATAAAAGTGATGAAATAACTATTTCCTTAGAGTCATATAATACCGTTTTGTTTAAGGACAACCCAATAAACGGAATATATTCTGCTTATTTGGGATCAGTAAGAAATACCGAAGACCAGATTCAAAAATTATACAGTAAAGGAACAGCCGCCAATACTAGTGCTGTAGAAATAGAAAAGATAAAGGGCCAAATAAAAGAATCGCAGAAAAAATTACATGATTTAGAAAA
>NZ_JBGCUC010000068.1:0-478 GCF_043420595.1 Erwinia plantamica | reverse complement strand
AGCTGGATTAGGCTCTCGAAGATGAAACAATGCTGTCGGAAAAGTTTAAGTTCTTATCCTATATCAATAGTTTTTTTCTACACGGAATTGTAAACAGGGCCGGGGCAGAAGTACTGGTTTCTTCATTTGATGACGATTATTCAGGCTTATAGAAATCAAACGTATCGAGACACTCACATAATCTAATTTAACAGACCATTTTATGACTTTATAGCGCGCCATAATTGCGGCAACCAATTTGTCTGAGACCGCCAATGATGCGGACACTTATGCTGCCGGTTTTGCAAAAGCTACCGGCACAAAACTGATCCTTTTTCATTCTTTTTCATTATCTATTCACAGTGCCAATTCCAGAATATCCAGTGAAGGAATGCAGCAAGAGCTTGATAAAACATCGTTAAGGCTTGAAAGATTGGGTACTGAAATAGCTACTTTGTTTGAAATTGAAGTAGAGTGCTTTTGCAATTATTCTTTTTTA
>NZ_JBGCUC010000067.1:0-480 GCF_043420595.1 Erwinia plantamica | reverse complement strand
CAATATCTGGAAGGAAATAAATCACCAAAAGAAGTCAAATTAGACAAAATAACGGGTGTAGATTTTCATTATTCAGTTTTTGAAAAACATCCGGAATGGATCAAAGAAGCAAAAGAAAATCATATTACACTAAATGTCTGGACGGTTAACGATGCGAAAGTGATGGATTGGATTATCGAAAATAAATTCGATTATATAACCACCAATGAACCGGAATTATTGAGGGGAAGAGTAAAGAATAAAGAATAAAGAGTAAAGAATAAAGAGTAAAGAATAAAGATTTAGAAATTAAGCGTTAAGAATACTTTTAACACATAACTCCTAACGAGTAATTCATAACATAAAAATAAAGAAATGTATAAACTATCGTCTATATCGCTTTTGTTGCTTTTGATAGGATTTAATATCTCGGCGCAAAATTCCATTCCTGGAAAAACAGAATGGTTTGATCCTAATAAACCAGCTTCAACATATTGTAAT
>NZ_JBGCUC010000066.1:0-482 GCF_043420595.1 Erwinia plantamica | reverse complement strand
AAGCAAAGCGATACCAATAATTGTAAGCAAACTTGCTACAAGCAAAGCCATTGTTGGAGACATACGTCCCGAAGGAACCGGACGATTTTTTGTTCGATCCATTAATGAATCGATATCCTTTTCTATTACCTGATTGAAAGCATTTGAAGCTCCAACCATGCAATATCCACCTATAGACAAAACCAGCAAAACACTCCATTGAAAAGGGTGTTCCTCATTTACCCCTAATAAATATCCCGCAATTGAAGAAAACAAAACACTAATAGCCAAACCAGCTTTAGTGATCTCTTTGAAATCCAGAAATATCGATTTTAATGAAATTGTATTTTTTGTAGTGTTCAAACCTTGATTGTTTGTATATTTTTTTGAGTGGTGCAAATGTACAAATTAGATTGTAGAATCCTGAACTATAAAATTAGATTTTTTTCAATAAAACCTTTACAAAATAAGGACTTGTACATTTTTAACACTATTATTTCGAA
>NZ_JBGCUC010000065.1:0-484 GCF_043420595.1 Erwinia plantamica | reverse complement strand
ATATAAGAAGTACATTAGTTTTGAAAGCAAATTGGGCATGTGATTTTAAGACTTTTGAAGAAACACTCAGTTTTATAACGACCAAAATTGAAGACATTGGAGTTTTTATTAATTTTAATGGAATCGTCGAAAATAATACTCATCGACCAATTAATGTTGATGCATGTAGAGGCTTTGTACTAGTGAATTCCTTTGCTCACTTTATGTTTATTAATGCTTCTGATGCAAAAGCAGCACAATTATTCACAATTATACATGAGTTAGCATATATTTGGCTTGGTACAAGCGCTGGGTTTGACAATCAAAATTGATTACCAGCAAATGATCCAATAGAAAGATTTTGTGTCGCAGTTGCAGCTGAGTTTTTAGTACCTGCAAGCTTTCTAATTGAATTTTGGAAAAACAAACCGGGAATTAATAATGCTAGTCGTTATTTTAAAGTGAGTCCTATAGTCATTGCTAGACGAGCAATGGATTTGGGATT
>NZ_JBGCUC010000064.1:0-487 GCF_043420595.1 Erwinia plantamica | reverse complement strand
CCTAATAATTCAGTTAAAGTTTTTGACAGAGCAGCAAGATTAGTGTATTCTAAAAATAACTATAACAACGAATGGGATGGTACTTATAAAGGATCTCCACTTACAGAAGATACTTATTACTATCTAATTGATCTAGGAAATGGCTCGCCAAAAATTAAAGGGTTCATAACAATTGTTAGAGACTAACAATTGAGAGCAAAATAAATAAACAGTTTAAATGGTTACAGGATAACCAAAAGAGATGATACAATGAAAATTAAATTAATGAGAGCAATCTATATAAAGGTAATGATGTTCCTGATTCTATTAGGGGCAAATACCGCAAATGCGCAGTTAACAGAATACGAGTCCATGTATTTTCAAAACCAATATTTAAATAACCCTGCAATGGCAGGGTTAGAGGAAGGGATGAAATTCAACATAGGTTATCAGAGACAATGGGATGAAGTTCCTGGAAATCCAATATTAATGAATGCCACTTTCGAGT
>NZ_JBGCUC010000063.1:0-488 GCF_043420595.1 Erwinia plantamica | reverse complement strand
AACGACTTTTGAAAATAAACAGCAAAACACTTGACAACGCCTATCTCACAATCGTATATTTGCACACGATTTATAATTTTAGATAAAAAATCTAAAATCTACACTCTAAAAATCACAATGCCAATATGAAATTATCACATTTTCAATTTAACTTACCAAAAGAACTTTTAGCGGAATTTCCAGCAGAAAACAGAGATGAGTCTCGTTTAATGGTAATCGATCGTCAAAAACAAACTATAGAACATAAAATGTTTAAAGATGTTATCAATTATTTTGATGATGGAGACGTTTTAATTCTTAACAATACTAAAGTTTTCCCTGCACGTTTGTACGGAAACAAAGAAAAAACAGGAGCAAGAATTGAAGTTTTCTTATTAAGAGAATTAAATTCTGAGCAACGTCTTTGGGACGTTTTAGTTGATCCGGCCAGAAAAATCCGTATCGGTAACAAACTTTATTTTGGTGACGATGATTCGTTAGTTGCTGAG
>NZ_JBGCUC010000062.1:0-488 GCF_043420595.1 Erwinia plantamica | reverse complement strand
TTTCTATTAATTAAAAACGTACCAAATGCGATTTCGATTATTATTCTCAGAAAACGTTTTAGAGAAAGTATAATAA
The DNA here is from genome assembly GCF_043420595.1 of Erwinia plantamica. Taxonomy (NCBI): domain Bacteria; kingdom Pseudomonadati; phylum Pseudomonadota; class Gammaproteobacteria; order Enterobacterales; family Erwiniaceae; genus Erwinia; species Erwinia plantamica. The sequence continues at coordinate 412 of NZ_JBGCUC010000062.1, read as the reverse complement.
TCAGTGAAACACAAATTTACTTACTATTTTTAAAAATATAGTCTATAAAATCGATGGAAAATAGGTTTTTTTCATTTACCTAAAATACATCTTAAAAATAGTTTTCTGACAATTAATAACGTTTCAATCTGCTATCTTTGTATAATATTATGTTCTTTAATCTTAATTTGATAAAAAAAGTTTGCACCAAATTGCACGAATTTTCACGAATTCAGATTAAAAAACAAAAATTAAACACATAGAGTTTTTAAAATTTCACCATTAAGAGATTAAGAAAAATTAAGGTTTACAGCTTAATAAACCTTAATATCTTAATGATAGAAAAAAAAACTTTTATGCTTAAAAACTATCCAATGCAAAATTCATTACAAAACATATTTCCTAATTTCTCCAGCGAGCTTATTTCTACTAT
>NZ_JBGCUC010000061.1:0-498 GCF_043420595.1 Erwinia plantamica | reverse complement strand
TATGGTTTTCCATTACCAGTTATTCTTATTGACGGAGGATTGAAAATTTTCTCGTCTTCAAAATTACACCACGGTGAAGAAGTTGCAGAAGTTGATGGAAACTTCTACAAACTGGTTCATGGTAAAATATACAAAACAGATGCTGCCGGAACAATTACTTTTAACGAGCATGGACATCCTGAAAATGAAAAACCGTTAGATTTCTCTATTACAAAAAATGTTGTGTCAATGCTTTTTGTTGCAGTACTATTATTCTTCAGTTTTACCGGTTTAGCAAAGTCATATAAAAAAGGACCAATCCCAACTGGATTTGGTAGAGTTTTAGAACCGCTAATTATTTTTATCAGAGACGAAATCGCTGTTCCAAATATTGGTGAGAAAAAATACAGAAAATATATGGGTTACTTGTTAACCGTATTTTTCTGTGTGTGGGTGTTAAACTTATTAGGTATGACCCCACTAGGAATTAACGTTACAGGAAATATTGCAATCACAGTT
>NZ_JBGCUC010000060.1:0-499 GCF_043420595.1 Erwinia plantamica | reverse complement strand
CAAGATCCTGTAAGCGCGAGAGAAATTGCGAGAAACAATGCCATTTACGGGCGTCAAAATAATAGAAATCCATACATCGATCATCCAGAATATGTGAATCAAATTTGGGGAGGAACTTCTTCTACAGATTCTCAGGCACCAACTGCTCCAACGAGTTTGGCCTCTACATCAAAAACTTCGACATCAATTACACTTGCGTGGAATGCATCTACAGATAATGTGGCAGTTACAGGTTATGATGTTTATGCAAACAGCGTGTTCAAAACAACAGTTTCTGGATTATCAGCAACGATAACAGGATTAACAGCTTCAACAAGTTATTCTATTGATGTAAAAGCAAAAGATGCGGCCGGAAATACTTCTGCATCAAGCACTACAATTGCTGTAACAACAAACAGCAGCGGAACAGGCGGAACCGCAACAGATTTGCTTTTCTCTGAATACATTGAAGGTTCTGGAAATAACAAAGCGCTGGAAATTGCCAATAATACAGGAAGTT
>NZ_JBGCUC010000059.1:0-500 GCF_043420595.1 Erwinia plantamica | reverse complement strand
ACCGGGCATGCTTTATACGGTTACGACGGAAAATGCAAAAACGTTCACGGGCACAGTTATAAATTATCGGTAACAGTTATTGGTTCGCCAATTACAGACCGATCGAATGTGAAATTCGGAATGGTGATTGATTTTTCGGATCTAAAGAAAATTGTAAAAGAAGAAATCGTCGACCAATTTGATCATGCAACTGTTTTTAACGAAACTACGCCGCATATCGAATTGGCAAATGAATTGAAAAATCGTGGACATCACGTAATTTTAGTTGACTATCAGCCAACAAGTGAAAACATGGTAGTTGATTTTTCGAAAAGAATTATTTCTCGTTTACCTGCAGGAATTTCACTTCATTCCCTTAAACTTCAGGAAACTGAATCTTCGTTTGCAGAATGGTACGCTTCTGATAACATGTAAATTAAATTTCAAAAAGAAAAATTCCAAATTCCAATCCTTCGGCTTCGTTCTGGATGAAATCTAAGAAGTCTAAGATCTAACAATCT
>NZ_JBGCUC010000058.1:0-502 GCF_043420595.1 Erwinia plantamica | reverse complement strand
TTATACCGAAAGTATATGGCGGGACTAACCAATTTTCGACTATTTCATTTTGCATATAAACATTTGTGCCGTTTTCCCCACTGCTCCATTTGCTGAATTATCGGCCTTAATTCATAGCCAATTTCGGTTAACTCATATTCTACTTTAGGAGGGACTTCGGCATATACCTTTCTCTTTATAATCTTATCTTGTTCTAATTTTCGCAGTTGCAGGGTTAGCATACGTTCCGTAATATTTGGTATAGATTTCCTTAATTCGCTAAAACGCATTTTGCCTTGGAATAGCCAGGAACAAATTACAAGTGACCATTGGCCGCCAATTATGTTTGCCGCGTATACTTCTGAACACTCATCTCCTAAGATTTTCTTATTTTCAAAATTTGTGCTTGTAATCTTAACTTTCGACATAACTTACATTTTTGATAGTACCTTACAATTGGTTGTCAATAAAGCCAATATGACTTTTATGTTATAGCTTCGCAGAACTATTCTATTTAAATAAT
>NZ_JBGCUC010000057.1:0-505 GCF_043420595.1 Erwinia plantamica | reverse complement strand
AAAAACGGCTATCGATCGTGCTTTTTTCCCACTCAAACGGAAAATGACAGATCAGTTTTCCACACTGATTAACGTAGTCGCCGCCTTCGGTCAGGCTGGCAATCGTGACCGAGTTGCACTGGCTGTTGGTATCGGTATCGTCATCAACCAACTGCCAGCCCGTCCAGTGAGGGAAATCGGCATCGCTAAACTTTTTAATACCGGGAGCGGCAAGATTTACCACGCCAGCTCCACCCGGATAACTGACCGTCATCCATAATGGCGCATCCGCAGGCACCAGCGTTTCATGCTCGGTATTGATTACCCGCCCAAAACGAAGCAACTCAAATCCGGCACTGGGGCTTTCCTTATAATTCCGCATAGCGGTTTTATAAAGATTGTATTCATAATCTTCACCATCGGCGTTAACCAGCGGCTCGCCCAGCAGATCATATTTCCCGTCAGTCTGCGTATTTTTCTGCCGCGTTACCATAGTGCAGCTGCCCTGGGCCAGAGTCATGCTGAC
>NZ_JBGCUC010000056.1:0-506 GCF_043420595.1 Erwinia plantamica | reverse complement strand
TTGATTACAAATATGGCGGGGCAACTCATTTTATTATGAGTGGCAGTGTTGATGGTAAAATAAATTTGTTTGGCTGGCATGAAATATCCCCAAGTTACACTATTTTCATAACAGACGAGGCTATCTTCGTCCAGAAAAGCTTTTCGAGTAAGCTTTTAAAAAAAATTACGCGAGCTGACGAGAAAGGAAACGAAACTGAATGGGTTGAGTTATCAAGTTTAAAATTAAACAAAGTATCACAGGACGATCATTTTCACTGTAATGATAAAATAAAACCTAAACGTGTAAGGTATATTAAAAACTGACAGGGAGTAAGTTTCAATGAAAATAAAAAATGAACCTATCCGTGACGCAGAATGTTTTTTTGATGATAACGGGAAGCCTGATTTTCGCAGTTGCCTCTCACCTAAAAGCGTCAACGTCAGTGCAGAGTGCAAACTTCCCGCGCACTTTACTGATATTATTTTTTCATAGCGTAAACGCCATCGGTGAGTTTTTCCTTTATG
>NZ_JBGCUC010000055.1:0-508 GCF_043420595.1 Erwinia plantamica | reverse complement strand
CACCAACAGCGCCGACGACATCGACTCAATCCAGAAAGAAGTTGACGCGCGTCTGTCTGAAATCAACCGTATCGGTAAAGCTTCTACCTTCAACGGCACGGCGATCTTTGATACGACCGGCAGCGTAAAAATCCAGGTTGGCGCCAACGACGCAACCGACGCTAACGTCATCAACATCGACCTGTCAGGCGCTGGCTTCCAGACTTCTGGCCTGGGCGCAACCTTCAGCGTGACCGGCGGCAACCTGTCTGACCTGGACGCGCGTATCAAGAGCGTCGATACCGCACGTAGCGGCCTGGGTGCGATTCAGAACCGTTTTGAATCTACCATCAACAACCTGAACACCTCTGTGACCAACCTGACCGCGTCACAGTCACGTATCCAGGATGCTGACTACGCAACTGAAGTTTCTAACATGTCGAAGGCGCAGATCCTTCAGCAGGCTGGTACCTCCGTGCTGTCAAAAGCCAACCAGGTTCCACAGGGCGTTCTGTCTCTGCTGCAGTAA
>NZ_JBGCUC010000054.1:0-510 GCF_043420595.1 Erwinia plantamica | reverse complement strand
TTTTGTGCTTTTGTACTAAAAGCAATCAGAAAGACAATCAAAAAGGTACATAGTCTCATATTGATTTTTTTAAAGATTTAGATTTCGCAATCTTAAAGCATTTACAATAACCGAAACTGAACTCAAACTCATGGCCAATGCAGCCAACATTGGAGAAAGCAAAATCCCGAATACCGGATATAAAATTCCTGCAGCTATTGGAACTCCCAAAACATTGTATATAAAGGCGAAAAATAAATTTTGTTTGATATTTTTCATCACAGAATGACTTAGCTTTTTAGCTTTTACGATTCCGTTTAAATCTCCTTTTACGAGTGTTATTTTGGCACTTTCAATAGCAACATCAGTCCCTGTTCCCATTGCGATTCCAATATTTGCTTGTGCTAAAGCCGGAGCATCGTTGATTCCGTCTCCGGCCATGGCTACAATTTTACCTTCGGCTTGCAAACGCTGAATTTCTTTTAGTTTGTCTTCTGGCAAGCAATCTGCTTTAAACGAACTTAAGTGTAA
>NZ_JBGCUC010000053.1:0-511 GCF_043420595.1 Erwinia plantamica | reverse complement strand
TGCCTTTGTGTACGGGAGTATCACCCTGTACCCTGCGACTTTCCAGACGCTTCCACTGACACACAAACTGATGATGGTTCCGGGCTGTTCCCCGTTCGCTCGCCGCTACTGGGGGAATCTCGGTTGATTTCTTTTCCTCTGGGTACTTAGATGTTTCAGTTCCCCAGGTTCGCCTTGCAGCACTATGTATTCATGCTGCAATGATGCACATGTGCACCGGGTTTCCCCATTCGGGTATCGTCGGTTGTTGCGGTTCATATCACCTTACCGACGCTTATCGCAGATTAGCACGCCCTTCATCGCCTCTGACTGCCAGGGCATCCACCGTGTACGCTTAGTCACTTAACCTCACAACCCACAAGCGTCCCGAAAGACGGTTGTCAGCTGCAAGCATTTGAGAGACTCGAACATATCGTTGACTTCATTCTTATTACGGAGAATGAAAACGACATGTCGTTTCAATTTTCAGCTTGTTCCGGATTGTTAAAGAGCAAATATCTCAAACGTGACT
>NZ_JBGCUC010000052.1:0-514 GCF_043420595.1 Erwinia plantamica | reverse complement strand
AAAACCATAAGTATTGTTTTGAATATTCCATTGGTGATTTTCAGCAATTAATTCACCTTCCTTATTGCTGTGCTTTTTATACTCAGATGGATTATCATAAAAAAAGGACATAAAAGGACTGTTTGCCACAAAAGGGACTATACCGTCAGCTTCATAAGTAAAAAATTTAAGTCCGCCAATCCATAAAAAAACAATTACGATACCAGCACGTACTGCATTTTTTCCAAGCGTATCAAGATTTGCTATTGTTTTTAAAAGAGAATTTTTCATTGCTTTGTTTTTTAATTTTTTTCATCATTAACAATGCAAAGTTATCTCCTCGATGAGAAGTAAGAAATGGATAAAAAATGCTATTACTTAGACAAATCTGCCACAATAGAGATGCCGGTTGTTTTCCTGAAGGTTTGAGGAGAAACTTTGGTCATTTTTTTGAATACGCGACTAAAATAATATTCATCCTGAAATTTTAAGGCATAAGCAATTTCCTTTATACTTAATCGGGTGAGATGAAGTT
>NZ_JBGCUC010000051.1:0-521 GCF_043420595.1 Erwinia plantamica | reverse complement strand
AATACAAAATCACAACCAGCCTTATATTCACTGCATCCGTATGCCGATTTTCCTTTAATCAGATTTCCCTTTTTACATTTAGGACAGATTTCGGCCAAAATCCCATCTGCTTTCTTTTTTTCGACTTTTACAGCTTCTTTCTGCACATTTCCGGCATGCGAAATATTGGCGTGTCTGGTTTCACTTCGAACTTCAGTTACCAAAGCTTCAACCATGCGTTTCATATTTTTGATAAAAGCTCCGGCGTTAACAGTTCCTTTTTCAATATCTTTCAATTGCTTTTCCCAGGAACCAGTTAACTCTGCCGATTTGATTAATTCATTCTGAATCGTCTCAATAAGCTGAATTCCTGTTGGCGTTGGTAAAACCTGTTTTTTGTTTCGAACAATATATTGACGTTTAAAAAGAGTTTCAATAATATTCGCACGCGTAGACGGACGGCCAATTCCGTTTTCTTTCATCAATTCGCGCAAATCTTCATCATCAACTTGTTTACCGGCGGTTTCCATAGCACGTAATAA
>NZ_JBGCUC010000050.1:0-522 GCF_043420595.1 Erwinia plantamica | reverse complement strand
TGGATAGTTATTCTGCAGAGGAAAAAGCCAAACTGTATAAAACGATTGGTCTTGGTGCTTTAAAATATTATATTTTAAAAGTAGATCCTAAAAAACGTATTTTGTTTAATCCGGAAGAATCTGTTGATTTTGCAGGAAATACAGGTCCGTTTATACAATATACGTACGCGAGAATTCAATCGATTATCCGTAAAGCTGATTTTGATTTTTCTGCTAAAACAGCAACAGAAGAGCTTCACGAAAAAGAAAAGGAATTGGTAAAACAAATTGAACTTTTTCCGGAAGTAATTCAAAATGCAGCGCAAAATCATAGTCCGGCTTTAATTGCAAATTACACGTATGATTTGGTAAAGGAATATAACTCATTCTATCAGTCAGTTCATATTTTAGGCGAAACAGATTTAACAAAAAAAATATTCAGAGTACAGCTTTCTCAAAAAGTAGCTGAAGTAATTAAAGCGGCATTTACTTTACTAGGGATCGAAGTTCCGGAAAGAATGTAGAAATAAATTAATTTGATTT
>NZ_JBGCUC010000049.1:0-534 GCF_043420595.1 Erwinia plantamica | reverse complement strand
TAAAATATGAACCATTTTGATAAAATAAGCAGCTTTAGTAGTGCAATTGGTATTAAAGCGCCGGAGCATCCGCTATTTAGTATATCGTTCGGTACTAAGGAAGAGTGTGGCGGTGATGATATTGAATTTTCTGCCAACTTTTATATCATCTCATTTCAAAAGCTTGAATCGGGAAATATTTTTTATGGCAAAACAAAATACGATCATGACAGGGGAAAATTATCGTTTACAAGGCCACGGAAATCAGTGACGTTCAAAAATATTAAACTTAAGGAAGATTGCTTTCTGATACTGATACATGAAGACTTTTTATCAGGCAGCGACTTATATCATGAGATTAAGAGGTATGGCTATTTTGACTATGAGATAAATGAGGCCTTACACGTCTCACCTGCAGAGGAAGAGATCATCTGGAACCTGGTCTTTACGATGAATAAAGAATATTGTAATAACACCGATGATTACAGCAAGACAATCCTATTGAGCCAGTTAAGCACACTACTCAAATATAGCCAGCGCTTTTATAAGAGGCAA
>NZ_JBGCUC010000048.1:0-538 GCF_043420595.1 Erwinia plantamica | reverse complement strand
AACGCTGGCTGATTTTGAAATTGCCGTGAGTAATAATGATCAAAATTTATTCTCAAATATTGATGATGCCAACGATGACGGAATTGCTTTTAAAGCCAATATCAAAAAACGCCTTTTTACCAAAGACTGGACTTTGGATGCTTTTGCCAATTATCAGTTTGTTCAGGAAGATTTTAGATCTGTAGAACGTTTGTATAATATTGAGTTTAACAGAGACTGGAATTTAAGTAAAACAACACTTTTGGGCAATCCAAGTTTCCGGGTTACGGGATTAAATTTTGATTTGTTTTCGAAAAAGAAAACTACAAACATTGGTTTATTTACATATCAATTTGAAAAACTGGATTATACCGAAAGTTATTCGGGAGCACGACATACGGCAACTGCGTTTTTTAAATTAAATAAATGGACAATTGAAAATCAGGGAAGTTTTTTGAATTCTGATGCGACGACTTCTACTTCAAAATTCATTCGAAATCTTACCAAAACCAAATATCATTTCGGCAAAAACTGGGTTGGTGGAAGTGTCCAGATTGAA
>NZ_JBGCUC010000047.1:0-540 GCF_043420595.1 Erwinia plantamica | reverse complement strand
ATATCCCCGGAGGAAGCATTGATCTTGATACTAAGGTTTTTAATGTAAAAACAAGCGGAAAATTTAAAAATGAAGAAGATGTTGCCAATACTGTTATTTACAACGCAAACGGAAAAATAATCTACATGAAAGATGTTGCCGAAGTAAGCTACAAATCTCAAACGGTAGATCATATTACCAGAATTAACGGACATCGCTGTGTTTTGGTTTCTGCCGGAATGAAAGACAATGTAAACATAACCGTTGTTAAAGAACAATATGACCCGATTGTCAAAGAATTTACCAAAGAATTGCCGCAAAACATTAAATTGATCAACAACTTTGATCAGGCCAATATGGTTTCGCAGCGTTTGGGGCATCTGGGTTTTGATTTTGGACTTGCCATTTTTCTCGTGATTATTACGCTTTTACCTTTAGGATCAAGAGCTTCTATAATCGTGATGATTTCGATTCCGCTTTCATTGGCTTTAGGATTAATTGCCATGAATGCGTTAGGTTTTTCTTTAAACCAATTAAGTATTGTTGGTTTGGTTGTTGCGC
>NZ_JBGCUC010000046.1:0-540 GCF_043420595.1 Erwinia plantamica | reverse complement strand
AAAAAGGTAATAAGCGAACCTAAAATAAAAACCAATATTGCTATTATTTTCCATTTTTTTATATTCTTAATTTCTATTACAGACAAATAATATCCTAATACCAAATAGCCAACATATCCCGAAAAATAAGAAAAATCTATTGCAGGTTTGTAATTTTCAAAACCAAAATTCTTAAATAGTAGCGTTATAAACCATACCAACAAAAAATAATGAATTTCATTTTTTTTGGCTTTGCTAATCCAGACATTAAAAATTGGGATAATTAATAGTAATCCGAAAAGCATGTATACATACCAAAGATGATAAGCGCTTCCAAAATAAACAGATCTAATTAGTTTTTTAATGATCCCAAAAAAATGCAGCTTTTTGTAATCATCTGTTTTTATAAAAATTGAATATAAAACATAACAAATGCTCCAGAACAAGAAAGGCAGACCAATCCTTACAAAGCGTTTAATAAAAAAAGTTCTCAATTCATATTCTTTATTCAGCAATAATGCTCCCGATATCATAACAAATACAGGAACACAAAAGCGAAAT
>NZ_JBGCUC010000045.1:0-546 GCF_043420595.1 Erwinia plantamica | reverse complement strand
GGAGAATGAAAACGACATGTCGTTTCAATTTTCAGCTTGTTCCGGATTGTTAAAGAGCAAATATCTCAAACGTGACTCGAAAGCCAGTTTTGAGATAGTTTTTGTAAACTGCATGGTGGAGCTAAGCGGGATCGAACCGCTGACCTCCTGCGTGCAAGGCAGGCGCTCTCCCAGCTGAGCTATAGCCCCATACAGTTACTGCAGAGACCGTCTACTACCACTCAACCGCGAGTTACGCTTCTTTTAAGGGAAGCATAATTTCTTCTCAGGCAAGGCATGCGGAAGGGAAGTTTACCTGGGTAAACGACCGCGCGCATAACGCCGCATGAGATGAAATTTGGTAGGCCTGAGTGGACTTGAACCACCGACCTCACCCTTATCAGGGGTGCGCTCTAACCACCTGAGCTACAAGCCTGTAGAGGTTTTTTCTGCTCGTTACTTTTCTATCAGACAATCTGTGTGGACACTACGCACGAAGGTATCTTCAGGTAAGGAGGTGATCCAACCGCAGGTTCCCCTACGGTTACCTTGTTACGACTTCACCCC
>NZ_JBGCUC010000044.1:0-549 GCF_043420595.1 Erwinia plantamica | reverse complement strand
TTATCTTGAAGGCTATCAGCCACAATCAAACACCGTTACTTTAATGCCGCAAACAGGCAGTTTACCAGCCGGAAGTTTATTTGATCCGCTTGAAAGTAATTTGAAAGAAGCAGGTTTTAAAGCAACCTTTTTGGACAATACAATGAGTTTTAATGCGGCAGTTTACGAAATCAATCAACGCAATATTTTGATGAATGCCAATGATCCTGCAAATCCTGATTTATTGGTTACCAGAGGTGCCGAAAGAAGCCGTGGTTTCGAGTGCGATTTGGCGTGATATATCACGCGCGAATGGCAAATCAACGCTTCATACAGTTATATAGATGCCAAAATTGTAAATGATCGCGACGCTTCGTTAATTGGTGCAAGAAAACAAAACACACCAAAAAACAGCGCCAATTTATGGACACGCTACAACTTCAGTTCTGATTCTGCTTTGGATGATTTTGGGATTGGTTTGGGAATGCAATATCAAAGCAGCAAAATTCCCTGGTTTACCAGAGATTTTACCCTTCCTGATTTTACCGTTTTTGATGCCGCTTTATATTA
>NZ_JBGCUC010000043.1:0-685 GCF_043420595.1 Erwinia plantamica | reverse complement strand
GGTAGTTTTACCGTGGTCAACGTGGCCGATAGTACCAACGTTGACGTGCGGTTTGGAACGTTCAAATTTTTCTTTAGACATCGCTTGTCCCTCTAAGACACGGATAAATCGGTGATATCACCACATCAACCAGGCATTGCCTGAACTGTTGAATTTTAACGCACAGAGAAGAATCAGGGAGGGAGATTTAGAAGTGGTGCTGATACCCAGAGTCGAACTGGGGACCTCACCCTTACCAAGGGTGCGCTCTACCAACTGAGCCATATCAGCACGGCTTGGAGCGGGCAGCGGGAATCGAACCCGCATCATCAGCTTGGAAGGCTGAGGTAATAGCCATTATACGATGCCCGCATCCTGGAACTCGGCTACCTGTTCTGTCTGTAGCTTGTGAACAACAGAAACGCTTTTCTGCTCTTCGAGTCAACCCGCATTTGCTTGATGACTCCGACTGTGCTTGAGCTCAGTCTAAAATCTGTTGATGAACGCTGTTGCTTTCATCTGGCTTCAGCCGTTAAACGTCAGGACTGAATAGGTGCTTCTGTACAGGAAGGATTAAGTCACACTGTTCCTTGCCCTGCCGGGTCAAACCTTCGAGGTCGAAGCTTCTCATCCTTCCCCGTGGGGAATCTGGAAGTTTCTGCCTCTCATTAACATCGCGAACGATATTAATGGTGGTGGGGGAAGG
>NZ_JBGCUC010000042.1:0-1083 GCF_043420595.1 Erwinia plantamica | reverse complement strand
ATAGCCTTCTCCGTCCCCCCTTCGCAGTAACACCGAGTACAGGAATATTAACCTGTTTCCCATCGACTACGCCTTTCGGCCTCGCCTTAGGGGTCGACTCACCCTGCCCCGATTAACGTTGGACAGGAACCCTTGGTCTTCCGGCGAGCGGGCTTTTCACCCGCTTTATCGTTACTTATGTCAGCATTCGCACTTCTGATACCTCCAGCAGACCTCACGGTCCACCTTCGACGGCTTACAGAACGCTCCCCTACCCAACAACACATAGTGTCGCTGCCGCAGCTTCGGTGCATGGTTTAGCCCCGTTACATCTTCCGCGCAGGCCGACTCGACCAGTGAGCTATTACGCTTTCTTTAAATGATGGCTGCTTCTAAGCCAACATCCTGGCTGTCTGTGCCTTCCCACATCGTTTCCCACTTAACCATGACTTTGGGACCTTAGCTGGCGGTCTGGGTTGTTTCCCTCTTCACGACGGACGTTAGCACCCGCCGTGTGTCTCCCGTGATAACATTCTTCGGTATTCGCAGTTTGCATCGGGTTGGTAAGCCGGGATGGCCCCCTAGCCGAAACAGTGCTCTACCCCCGAAGATGAGTTCACGAGGCGCTACCTAAATAGCTTTCGGGGAGAACCAGCTATCTCCCGGTTTGATTGGCCTTTCACCCCCAGCCACAGGTCATCCGCTAATTTTTCAACATTAGTCGGTTCGGTCCTCCAGTTAGTGTTACCCAACCTTCAACCTGCCCATGGCTAGATCACCGGGTTTCGGGTCTATACCCTGCAACTTAACGCCCAGTTAAGACTCGGTTTCCCTGCGGCTCCCCTATACGGTTAACCTTGCTACAGAATATAAGTCGCTGACCCATTATACAAAAGGTACGCAGTCACCCCCATTAAGAAGGCTCCCACTGCTTGTACGTACACGGTTTCAGGTTCTGTTTCACTCCCCTCGCCGGGGTTCTTTTCGCCTTTCCCTCACGGTACTGGTTCACTATCGGTCAGTCAGGAGTATTTAGCCTTGGAGGATGGTCCCCCCATCTTCAGACAGGATATCACGTGTCCCGCCCTACTCTTCGAACCCACA
>NZ_JBGCUC010000041.1:0-1124 GCF_043420595.1 Erwinia plantamica | reverse complement strand
TCGCTAGAACCATGCCGACGCTTACTGTTATAAAACATTTCGATGTAATCAAAAATATCGCTGCGGGCTTCTTCCCGCGTTCCGTAGATCTTTTTCTTTATCCGTTCGCGTTTCAACAACTGGAAAAAGCTTTCTGCAACCGCATTATCATGGCAGTTACCGCGACGGCTCATGCTGCCCTCCAGGCCGTGTGATTTCAGGAACGACTGCCACTCATGGCTTGTGTACTGACTGCCCTGATCCGAATGAACCAGCACCTGTTTTTGGGGATTACGCCGCCATACAGCCATCAGCAGTGCGTTCAGGACAATGTCCTTTGTCATCCGGGATTGCATGGACCAGCCGATAATTTTGCGTGAGAACAGATCAACAACCACGGCAAGATACAGCCAGCCTTCGTGGGTCCTGATGTAGGTTATGTCCGTTACCCAACGCTCATCCGGAGCATCCGGATTGAACTGTCGCTGGAGCCTGTTGGGCGACACGATACTGGCCTCGCCTTTACGTGCCCGCGGGCTCCGGTATCCGACCTGAGCCTTTATCCCGACACGTTTCATCAGTCGCCAGACTCTGTTCACTCCGCACTGTTGCCCGCTGTCCCGCAGATCCAAATGGATCTTGCGATAACCATAGACGCATCCCGATTCCAGCCAGAACTGTTTAATCTGTCCTGTCAGTCCCAGGTCTGCCTGATGGCGTTGTGAATGCGGCTGCTGAAGCCAGGCGTAAAAACCACTGGGATGAACATCCAGCACCCGACAGAGCAGGCGAACAGGCCAGCAACAGGTGTTGTCACGGATAAAGGCGTACCTCAGTCGGACAGCTTTGCGAAGTACGCCGCGGCTTTTTTTAATATGTCCCGTTCGTCGGTAACCCGCTTCAGCTCTTTCTGGAGACGGCGGATCTCGGCCTGAGCATCTGACTGTTCTTTATTAGTGGAAGAATCCGGACCGTACTTCTTTATCCATGCGTAAAGGCTGTGGGTAGTGATATCGAGACGTGTTGCAACGCTGGAAACAGAATGGCCACGATCGACAACCTGTTTGACTGCTTCAATTTTAAACTCTTCTGGATAACGCTTACCGCTCATGGGCACCTCTCTTTCAGCCATCTTAAATGACTCT
>NZ_JBGCUC010000040.1:0-1129 GCF_043420595.1 Erwinia plantamica | reverse complement strand
CGGATTGCGAAACGCAGACCGTCGTCCATTGCGATTGGGTGGATCAGGGTAACAACCATTTTGATGTTGTCGCCTGGCATAACCATCTCAACGCCTTCCGGCAGTTCGATGGTACCGGTCACGTCAGTTGTACGGAAGTAGAACTGTGGACGGTAGCCTTTGAAGAACGGAGTATGACGGCCGCCTTCGTCTTTGGACAGGATGTAAACCTCAGACTCGAACTGAGTGTGTGGCTTGATGGTGCCTGGCTTAGCCAGAACCTGGCCACGCTGGATATCTTCGCGCTTGATACCGCGCAGCAGGATACCACAGTTCTCGCCCGCACGGCCTTCGTCCAGCAGCTTACGGAACATCTCAACGCCGGTACAGGTTGATTTCACGGTATCTTTGATACCAACGATTTCAACTTCTTCGCCGACTTTAACGATACCGCGCTCTACACGACCGGTAACAACGGTACCACGACCGGAGATGGAGAATACGTCTTCGATTGGCAGCAGGAACGGCTTGTCGATTGCGCGCTCTGGTTCCGGGATGTAGTTATCCAGGTGACCGGCCAGCTCGATGATTTTCGCTTCCCACTCGGCGTCGCCTTCCAGCGCTTTCAGCGCGGAACCGTGAACGATTGGGGTGTCGTCGCCAGGGAAGTCGTACTGTGACAGCAGGTCACGTACTTCCATCTCAACCAGCTCCAGCAGCTCTTCGTCATCAACCATGTCGCACTTGTTCAGGAACACGATGATGTAAGGAACGCCAACCTGACGGCCCAGCAGGATGTGCTCACGGGTCTGCGGCATTGGGCCGTCAGTCGCAGCAACAACCAGGATAGCGCCGTCCATCTGCGCAGCACCGGTGATCATGTTTTTCACATAGTCGGCGTGGCCAGGGCAGTCAACGTGCGCGTAGTGGCGAGTCGGGGTGTCATACTCAACGTGAGAAGTGTTGATGGTGATACCACGAGCTTTTTCTTCTGGTGCGTTATCGATCTGGTCGAATGCACGAGCAGAACCGCCGTAGGTTTTAGCCAGAACGGTGGTGATAGCAGCAGTCAGGGTAGTTTTACCGTGGTCAACGTGGCCGATAGTACCAACGTTGACGTGCGGTTTGGAACGTTCAAATTTTTCTTTAG
>NZ_JBGCUC010000039.1:0-1485 GCF_043420595.1 Erwinia plantamica | reverse complement strand
GGCGCTACGGCGTTTCACTTCTGAGTTCGGCATGGGGTCAGGTGGGACCACCGCGCTAAAGCCGCCAGGCAAATTCTGTTTCCCCCGCCGCCCTGAGGCCGCGCGGGTTTATCCGTGAACAGGCTGAAAATGTTGCGTCTCTCATAACGCTTACCAGAACGCTTCTGGCGTTGTAAGGTTAAGCCTCACGGGTCATTAGTACCGGTTAGCTCAACGCATCGCTGCGCTTACACACCCGGCCTATCAACGTCGTCGTCTTCAACGTCCCTTCAGGTGGCTTAAAGCCACAGGGAGAACTCATCTCGAGGCAAGTTTCGCGCTTAGATGCTTTCAGCGCTTATCTTTTCCGCACTTAGCTACCGGGCAGTGCCATTGGCATGACAACCCGAACACCAGCGGTGCGTTCACTCCGGTCCTCTCGTACTAGGAGCAACCCCTCTCAATTCTCCAGCGCCCACGGCAGATAGGGACCGAACTGTCTCACGACGTTCTAAACCCAGCTCGCGTACCACTTTAAACGGCGAACAGCCGTACCCTTGGGACCTACTTCAGCCCCAGGATGTGATGAGCCGACATCGAGGTGCCAAACACCGCCGTCGATATGAACTCTTGGGCGGTATCAGCCTGTTATCCCCGGAGTACCTTTTATCCGTTGAGCGATGGCCCTTCCATACAGAACCACCGGATCACTATGACCTGCTTTCGCACCTGCTCGAGCCGTCACTCTCGCAGTCAAGCCAGCTTATGCCATTGCACTAACCTCACGATGTCCGACCGTGATTAGCTGACCTTCGTGCTCCTCCGTTACTCTTTGGGAGGAGACCGCCCCAGTCAAACTACCCACCAGACACTGTCCGCACCCCGGATCACGGGGCCACGTTAGAACACCAGCCATTAAAGGGTGGTATTTCAAGGACGGCTCCACGCGGACTGGCGTCCACGCTTCGAAGCCTCCCACCTATCCTGCACATCAAGGACCAGTGTTCAGTGTCAAGCTGTAGTAAAGGTTCACGGGGTCTTTCCGTCTTGCCGCGGGTACACTGCATCTTCACAGCGATTTCAATTTCACTGAGTCTCGGGTGGAGACAGCCTGGCCATCATTACGCCATTCGTGCAGGTCGGAACTTACCCGACAAGGAATTTCGCTACCTTAGGACCGTTATAGTTACGGCCGCCGTTTACCGGGGCTTCGATCAAGAGCTTCTCCTTGCGGATAACCCCATCAATTAACCTTCCGGCACCGGGCAGGCGTCACACCGTATACGTCCACTTTCGTGTTTGCACAGTGCTGTGTTTTTAATAAACAGTTGCAGCCAGCTGGTATCTTCGACTGGCCTCGGCTCGGGGAGCAAGTCCCTCCACCTACGCGCCAGCGTGCCTTCTCCCGAAGTTACGGCACCATTTTGCCTAGTTCCTTCACCCGAGTTCTCTCAAGCGCCTTGGTATTCTCTACCTGACCACCTGTGTCGGTTTGGGGTACGATTC
>NZ_JBGCUC010000038.1:0-1798 GCF_043420595.1 Erwinia plantamica | reverse complement strand
GGTTGACTCTGAAGGAGGAAAGCGTAATATACGCCACCTCGCGGCAGGAAGCGAAAGCACTGGCCGCAACGCTCTTTAACAATTTATCAGACAATCTGTGTGGGCACTCGCAGGATTGATATCAAGCGTCTCCGGACGCAAAAAAATATCAAGTCTTAAGAGTGAACACATAATGAAATTCATTATGACGTTTTACACTTGAGCATCGCTGCACTTGTTGCAGCAAATCGAACTTTTAATTGAAGAGTTTGATCATGGCTCAGATTGAACGCTGGCGGCAGGCCTAACACATGCAAGTCGAACGGTAGCACAGAGAAGCTTGCTTCTTGGGTGACGAGTGGCGGACGGGTGAGTAATGTCTGGGAAACTGCCCGATGGAGGGGGATAACTACTGGAAACGGTAGCTAATACCGCATAACGTCTTCGGACCAAAGTGGGGGACCTTCGGGCCTCACGCCATCGGATGTGCCCAGATGGGATTAGCTAGTAGGTGGGGTAACGGCTCACCTAGGCGACGATCCCTAGCTGGTCTGAGAGGATGACCAGCCACACTGGAACTGAGACACGGTCCAGACTCCTACGGGAGGCAGCAGTGGGGAATATTGCACAATGGGCGCAAGCCTGATGCAGCCATGCCGCGTGTATGAAGAAGGCCTTCGGGTTGTAAAGTACTTTCAGCGGGGAGGAAGGCGACGCGGTTAATAACCGCGTCGATTGACGTTACCCGCAGAAGAAGCACCGGCTAACTCCGTGCCAGCAGCCGCGGTAATACGGAGGGTGCAAGCGTTAATCGGAATTACTGGGCGTAAAGCGCACGCAGGCGGTCTGTCAAGTCAGATGTGAAATCCCCGGGCTTAACCTGGGAACTGCATTTGAAACTGGCAGGCTAGAGTCTTGTAGAGGGGGGTAGAATTCCAGGTGTAGCGGTGAAATGCGTAGAGATCTGGAGGAATACCGGTGGCGAAGGCGGCCCCCTGGACAAAGACTGACGCTCAGGTGCGAAAGCGTGGGGAGCAAACAGGATTAGATACCCTGGTAGTCCACGCCGTAAACGATGTCGACTTGGAGGCTGTTCCCTTGAGGAGTGGCTTCCGGAGCTAACGCGTTAAGTCGACCGCCTGGGGAGTACGGCCGCAAGGTTAAAACTCAAATGAATTGACGGGGGCCCGCACAAGCGGTGGAGCATGTGGTTTAATTCGATGCAACGCGAAGAACCTTACCTGGCCTTGACATCCACGGAATTCGGCAGAGATGCCTTAGTGCCTTCGGGAACCGTGAGACAGGTGCTGCATGGCTGTCGTCAGCTCGTGTTGTGAAATGTTGGGTTAAGTCCCGCAACGAGCGCAACCCTTATCCTTTGTTGCCAGCGATTCGGTCGGGAACTCAAAGGAGACTGCCGGTGATAAACCGGAGGAAGGTGGGGATGACGTCAAGTCATCATGGCCCTTACGGCCAGGGCTACACACGTGCTACAATGGCGCATACAAAGAGAAGCGAACTCGCGAGAGCAAGCGGACCTCATAAAGTGCGTCGTAGTCCGGATCGGAGTCTGCAACTCGACTCCGTGAAGTCGGAATCGCTAGTAATCGTGGATCAGAATGCCACGGTGAATACGTTCCCGGGCCTTGTACACACCGCCCGTCACACCATGGGAGTGGGTTGCAAAAGAAGTAGGTAGCTTAACCTTCGGGAGGGCGCTTACCACTTTGTGATTCATGACTGGGGTGAAGTCGTAACAAGGTAACCGTAGGGGAACCTGCGGTTGGATCACCTCCTTACCTGAAGATACCTTCGTGCG
>NZ_JBGCUC010000037.1:0-2675 GCF_043420595.1 Erwinia plantamica | reverse complement strand
CTGCTTCAATTTTAAACTCTTCTGGATAACGCTTACCGCTCATGGGCACCTCTCTTTCAGCCATCTTAAATGACTCTGAGGTGTCTGTTAAACCCGTGGCGATTCATACTGCTTACCCATGCCATACCAACAACCAAAAGCCAAACATACTTACTAAGCCATAATCACTATCTCTGGGAAAAGAATTTTTATATCATCCGGATGAACCATCCAGGGATGGACATATCGCCAGCATGGGCAATGGATGTCACCTGTGCTGGCAGATAGCGAAAGGGAATAGCGCTATCGCGTTATTTGATGAAATGAGTAAGGGAGTACTTTCTATGACCAATGCTGTATTTCCGCAGACGATCTTTACGACACAGAGAGGTTTCGATGACTACGGCGCGAATAATATGCGCTACGGCGATATATCGGAGGAAAGGCTGAAGAGGGAGTTCGGTCTCACAAATATATCAAACGTGGTTGACCCGTATACATTAGCCCGACTGACAGCGGTTGATAATCCGCGGTCCAGATTTGGAGGCGTTTATAGTAATGTCCATCGTGGCGGGAAAGTCAGTGTTCAGGAATGTGCCCGGCTATTATTCGAGGAAATGCAGGTTACCTCTTTACCCTATTCCTTCGGGGGGGAGTACAAATATTTAATCAATAAGATGCTCAGACACTTCCAGCATTCTTCGGGATCGCCTTTTTTAACCAATATGGATGCCGTAATTGATATAGAGGGAAATCACTGATGCGGATGTTTATCATTGCAGCACTCACAATAGTATCAGGCCTTTTTTACTGTCTGTTTATCAGAGGAGAGGCTGTTTGTGTTATGGATGCACATTATGATGGAAGCACTGCTCAGGTCATTGTTAACAAGCTGCCTTTCACTGACTCAGAAAAGATTGAATGGTGGCTGCGCAATGAAGTTAAGGTTAGAGATAAATATCATATTCCTTCCGGTAATGCGGGGCCATTACTGATAACCGTATATGCATTCGGAGATGGCTACAAAGAAGAGGGAAAAGAAGATCGGCTGTGTTTTCGTGATGTAAAATCTCCCCAAAACTGCATCGACAAAAAAGTGCTTATGATGATTTGGCGGACTCGTGAAGGTGGCGTCAAATATGAGTTTTAATCGAACCGGAAGGGTAGGAATATCCCACTACTACCTGTAGCACGGATGCAGTGAATCGCTGCTGCTATGGCAGCCTAAACCTCAAAAGCAGGTGCTGGCCTACACAGTTCAGGGTAGCCAGCACATAAGCTAATGCCATTTTCCCGGATATCTACTCCCCATAAGGACTACGATAGACCTGAACCACCACGCTATCTGGTGAGGTGTACGTAATCAGCGTGACG
Organism: Erwinia plantamica; assembly: GCF_043420595.1. NCBI lineage: Bacteria > Pseudomonadati > Pseudomonadota > Gammaproteobacteria > Enterobacterales > Erwiniaceae > Erwinia > Erwinia plantamica. The sequence goes on along the minus strand of NZ_JBGCUC010000037.1, from coordinate 1,322 downwards.
ATATCTTTTGTGTCCGGCGAACGCTAGCATTCGGCTTCAACATCACAGGCAGACTGCTGCCTGTAGCCGGCAGCCGTCAGATAAGCCTGAACCTGTTTTTGGTCGCTTGCGCCATTAAAACGTATGGTATAAACATGGGCTTCCGGGCCACTGACGTTGCCGAACTCAAATGAATACGCATCTGAAATCCGTGGCATATTTTTAAGGAGTTCGGGAGTGTAGTACTTGTATTCTTTTTCATCTTGCTCGGTGTAATAAGCGCTAGTGGCTAACTCCATTCGCAAATATGGCCATCCATAAGCGAACGCTGCAGCAATGACGATGGCAACAGCCAACGCTCCTTTCACCATCCTTTTCAAAGCCCCATTCTCCCGCTTGATCCTGTTGTCATAAAAGTCCGGTTACGAGGAGGTAGGATCACGTTGCCAGACAAGAAACCATTATAGGGCACGACCGATTTCATAAACTCCGTTAAAACCCCATTTCTTGATCTGACATTACGATCAAAAGCTAAATATTCAGCCCCAATCTTGTAAGCAACCAGCATCAACGTACTCAACATAAAACCGCCTGATGCTGGGTATAATTCAGCACAAGAAATTCGCACCTTAACGGATTGGCTTACCCGAGATCACCTCAATAAATTCCTGTACCTGGCGTTGTTTCCTCGCAGAAAACTTACACACCTTGCGCAGTGACTGCATCAGTTCCGGTTCCTGCGGTTCTGGCTCGCAGGCGGTCACTACCAGGCAGCCCGGCATTACCCTTACATCAACCGGTGTGCCGGTTGCGAACCCTGCCGCATCCAGCCATTTGCCCTTAAAGGCGAGTAACGGGATACGCTCGTAATCCGGAAAGGTGCTCGCATAACTCACCGTATAGTGGCGCAGCGTGGTTTCCGTCACTTCTTTTGCAGCCGCAACTGCATTACAATCCTGTTCAGCCATAATAACTAACCTCGATAGTTGTTGTGGTCAGCAGGCTGAATGTGTTCCCGCACATTCAGCCTGCGCTAAATAACCCTGTTATTATATCTCTTCGCTGATTACTTTCCTGAGTTATTAGCGGTGAAAAGTTAAAAGTGGAACGAGCTTTTAATAATTAATGTAATTTGTAGAGCGTTTTCATTACCGCTTATGGATTGTTATATTTTTTAAGCTGTTTACAGAGAGGTTATATTTCGCATGCTTTTCGGCATCGGCAAGCATATCGCTGGTAAAATATTCAGCCAGGTGCTGGGCTGAAAAGCAGAATAAGCAGAATAAGCAGAATAAGCAGAATAAGCAGAATAAGCAGAATAAGCAGAATAAGCAGAATAAGCA
>NZ_JBGCUC010000036.1:0-3922 GCF_043420595.1 Erwinia plantamica | reverse complement strand
TCATATTTCCCGTCAGTCTGCGTATTTTTCTGCCGCGTTACCATAGTGCAGCTGCCCTGGGCCAGAGTCATGCTGACATACAGAGGCGCACTGCTGGTATACAGCTCAGAAAGCCCGGTTATGGAGGTACTGTTATTTGCGGGTGCCCTGTCATAAAACTTTGTCTGCGGTGGCAGATAAAAGTGAATATCACCATAAACGGCATCGGTTCGGCCATCTTTCGATACGTCCAGTTCGCGGCTCCTCCTGCCCGTCAGTTTGCTGATGTTGTCGTCATCACAGAAAATCTGGAAATGGAAGGCATTGACCGCATCGACCATCCCGGAGGTACCAAGCGGATCTTTCCGGTACACCTTCCCCCCGATTTTCACTGTTGATTCAAGCGACTTCAGGTGCATGTAAAGCGAATAAAAGACCACTTTAGCCCCCTCACCACTGCCGATCTCCGTTTCGTGCTTTAGCAGCACGTAGCCATCGTCACTGCCTTTGACATTGGGTTGATCCACATTGAGGTTCAGCGGTGCCTTATCTCGTTTATCGATGCCTGAACTTTTACGCACGGAAACCACGATCCCATCCGCAACAGCTCTTACACTCTCAAAAGGCCTGCCGCCATCAGTATGGGCTATGTGGATCCCGCCATGCCATGAGCCATGGCCATTGACCGGGTAATCGCGGCGGTCAACTACGGTCATCACTCTTTCAATCCATGCTGCATCGGTTTCATGGGCATTTTTCGCTTTCAGGAATGGCGGGCTGATAATCATGTATGACTCCATGTCAGGAAAAGCTGAATTTGCGGGAAGACCCGGTGGTTTCCAGGGCAATGCTCGGGAAGTCTTCTGGCTTATTGACCTTTTCTTTTCACCCGTAGTACCCCCCGCTTTTGTCCGGTATTCGCCCAGGATATACGCATGAAGATCACGCTGATGCCAACATCGCTACCAGGACAGCAATCCAACGTGTCTTTTTTGGTGTGACCGGTCGTGGATAACATTCAGGAAGATGTTTCAGTGAATACGACATTCAATTTCCTATTACTACTCAAGAGACAGCTATGAACTACATATAAACCTCAACGCTCCCAGAAGGTTTTCCAAAAACAATTACTCAGTAGACAAGCCATCTAATATTTTCTTAGGGAAATGATTCAGGCACTCTTTATCTTTAGCGGTTGGTATTGTGAGGTGATATACATCACCTGCAACTCCAATATAAACTATATTTTCTTTACCATTATTTCCACTTGGGGTGTTATTGTAAAAAAGCCCCCCAGTAGTCTTATTCCCCTTGCTTAAATAAATAACTTCATCATTCAGCTTGCCATCTTTCATGCTTACAATTATGAGTGTTTTCAGTTGCAGCACAGAATCATTTGATATGTACACATGACCATCAATTGTTAATCTATCATCACCGTCAGTATAATTAGTTCCATTCGCATCACTAGTAAATAATAGATACGAGTAATCTTTTGAGTATTTCACATTACTCCCATCAAAAACATCAGTAATAGCACCTGTGTCTATCTTTGCACATAGTGAAATCGGCTCTTTATCTGCTTGTTCAGTTGCCGAACACACATTGACAGAAAATGCAGATAAAACAATGGCAATGATTTTGTAAGTTGAGATTCTCATTGTGTATATCCTCTCTTATTTTATTGGCCTGTAATCTTCAGGTGGATTCTTTTCATCATTAATTGCATACCACGCATGAATGAAAGCTGGCCATCTAACTGTTAAAAATCCATCCCGGCCTGGATTTATTCTCCGTGTAACTTCAGATGCATCAGATTCTTGAGCGCCTTTGTCGGCCCAATAATTGATCCCAAGTTTACCTAAAGGGCTTAACGTGGTTGAATATTTTTGTTTGCTAGACCAATAATAACCAGCAGCATCAAAGGCTGTATAAGCATCAGTAACTGGTCTGGTATTATTTGGTGGTATTGTATAGTACTCCATTCCCCTATGCTGCGGGCCTAATCGGAATTCACTATAGTTAGCATAATTGTGTCGCCCAGTAAGATGAATTGCCCCTCTACCTTTAAATTTAACACCATCCCCTATATGGGTATTGCCAAGTTTTCTACCTTGGGGCATACGTGGCTCATATTTATCAAAATATGAGTCATCACCCTTTTCTACAAAAAACTCAAATCGCCCTGTTTCCCTTGCCATTTGCCCAAAGAAATGCGCAATTCGCAATGGTGAAACTATGCCGTATTTGTTCAAAACTTTTGGCATTATATCTTTAATGTTTGCCGGACGTATAATTTCGGAATGATGGGTGCCTTCACTTTCAATCCATTGCTCTAACGTCGAACGGGACAGATTTGGTCGATGCGCACGCTCTTCATTTCGTCTGACTAGCCTAATCACATCCTCCTTCCCTAACCAGCCACAACGTCTCATGTGTTCAATAAAATACACAGGATTGAAATGCCATAATCTTCCGCTACCGAGAGCTCCTGAATCAAAACACAGCGCTTCTGCGTGTTGCTTAAATTTGCCATAGTCTTCCTCACTCATCAGCGTTCGTTCATTTGATTCCTGCGTCCCGGGAACCTGCCATATGGCCGTTTTTTCTGAAGTGCACTGCTCCCAAGGTAAACCGGTCATCAACCATTTATACCTGGCATCTATTGTGCTTTTTTCCCACTCGAACGGTAAACAGCAGATAAGCCTGTTGCTTTGAGTTTCGTAACTGCCCTCTTCCTGTAACTTTCTGATGATCGACGAATTACACTGGCTATGGGTATCATTGTCGTCATCAACCAGCAGCCATCCCTTCCAGTGAGGGAAATCAGCGTCACTAAACTTTTTAATACTGGGGTCAGCAAGGTTGACCACCCCTTTTCCACCCGGATAACTGACCGTCATCCATAATGGCGCATCTGCCGGCACCAGCGTTTCATGCTCGGTATTGATTACCCGCCCAAAACGAAGCAACTCAAATCCGGCACTTGGGCTCTCCTTATAATTCCGCATCGCGGTTTTATAGAGATTGTATTCGTAGTCTTTGCCATCAGCATTCACCAGTGGCTCGCCCAGCAGGTCATATTTCCCGTCAGTCTGCGTATTTTTCTGCCGCGTTACCATAGTGCAGCTGCCCTGGGCCAGAGTCATGCTGACATACAGAGGCGCACTGCTGGTATACAGCTCAGAAAGCCCGGTTATGGAGGTACTGTTATTTGCGGGTGCCCTGTCATAAAACTTTGTCTGCGGTGGCAGATAAAAGTGAATATCACCATAAACGGCATCGGTTCGGCCATCTTTCGATACGTCCAGTTCGCGGCTCCTCCTGCCCGTCAGTTTGCTGATGTTGTCGTCATCACAGAAAATCTGGAAATGGAAGGCATTGACCGCATCGACCATCCCGGAGGTACCAAGCGGATCTTTCCGGTACACCTTCCCCCCGATTTTCACTGTTGATTCAAGCGACTTCAGGTGCATGTAAAGCGAATAAAAGACCACTTTAGCCCCCTCACCACTGCCGATCTCCGTTTCGTGCTTTAGCAGCACGTAGCCATCGTCACTGCCTTTGACATTGGGTTGATCCACATTGAGGTTCAGCGGTGCCTTATCTCGTTTATCGATGCCTGAACTTTTACGCACGGAAACCACGATCCCATCCGCAACAGCTCTTACACTCTCAAAAGGCCTGCCGCCATCAGTATGGGCTATGTGGATCCCGCCATGCCATGAGCCATGGCCATTGACCGGGTAATCGCGGCGGTCAACTACGGTCATCACTCTTTCAATCCATGCTGCATCGGTTTCATGGGCATTTTTCGCTTTCAGGAATGGCGGGCTGATAATCATGTTATGACTCCATGTCAGGAAAAGCTGAATTTGCGGGAAGGCCCGGTGGTTTCCAGGGCAATGCTCGGGAATTGTTCGGGGTTATTAGCCTTTTCTTT
>NZ_JBGCUC010000035.1:0-4035 GCF_043420595.1 Erwinia plantamica | reverse complement strand
AAGCTGAATTTGCGGGAAGGCCCGGTGGTTTCCAGGGCAATGCTCGGGAATTGTTCGGGGTTATTAGCCTTTTCTTTGCGCCCGTAGTACTCCCCGCTTTTGTCCGGTATTCGCCCAGGATATACGCATGAAGATCACGCTGATGACCAACATCGCTACCAGGACAGCAATCCAGCGCGATGTTTTTGGTGAATCTGGCCGTGGATAACATTCAGGAAGATGCTTTAGGGAATAAAGTATCTTTTCTCAGCCAAATAACTACAATAAAACTTCAAACACTATACTTAACAATCCTCAAATCAGCTGCCCCGGCAAACATTTTGCAAGAGAGCGTCTAAGGTTCAAACTCATGAAGTTATAATGTTTTGGTTTTTTTACCAGATTTTGATAACTGATATACTTCTTCAATTAAATATCTATTTTTATCCAAAACCAGGTGGCATTCAAAATAATCCATATCAGCGCCTGTCTCTCCAAATCTAGACAACACTTCTGTTTTGATTATAATCTCTTGGTCTTTTTTTTAGTGCTGAGTATTTTTTCCCATCAGAAATATGCAGAGAATATTGTCCATATACATCATAGCCAATTCTGCCAGAAGATTGAGTGCAATATTCTCTCAGTAATTTAACGTACTCATCTTTTGTTTGAAAACCAGTATCTTCACTTAAATTTTGCGTAGCCTCTTCATTCCACTGCTCATAATCACTTATGAAATACATGACCGTTTTCTGGGGAGAAATTTTCACAGCAGAATGCACTGGAAAGGCTGAGAAAGACGCCGAAACTATCAATATTACCAGCACTTTAATAAACCTCATGCCAACTCCTTGATGGCATAACCATCATCTTTATCAACCTATCAACCACGTTAAGCCTAAGGATATCTATTAAATTCCCATGTGCTATTTTTTTTACATACTTCAAAACTATCATCATCCATAGGATCAAACTCTGACCCTACTGGTTTCAACTTTCCACTTGTAAGATTAAAAAACAACCCCTGATTGGTTGCAATATAAGCGAAACACTCTCCTTTTATAAAATAAACACCAAAGACACCTTCACTTAAACCTCTTTCAATCTTTTTGTATCCATGTTCCAAATCTACAAGAATCACATTTGTATCTTGTGGGTCGCCTTCATTAATTGCTTTCGGCTTACCCCAAAGAATTAATTTATCACCGCTACATTTAACACTATAGCCATTGATAACAGTGTCAAACTTTAAATGTTTTGTATGATTGTTAATGTCAATGGTTACAGAATCATTCCCATTTAATGTAACGCCTGATGCATATGCATTAAGTGAGATAAAAAAACCGGCAATTGTTGTAATAATCAGATTCATTTGTTAGTCCATCAATATATGATGACACTCTAATTATTCCTTTTTACGGCAGTGTCGCTACAGTAATATAGAGGATATTAACAAAGCCTGGGAATTTTAGTTCCTTTCAATCTATCAACGTAATTTTTATGGCAATTAGCAACCTCATTGAATTTTATTTAGCACATTCCTCGGAGTATTTCTCATCCACAAACAAATTTTCGAGATCTTTTATTGTGAATTTGCCCGCGACTAGCTTTGAGCTAATTTCTTTTGAAAAGCAAAAAAAACCGCCAGAATAAAAATATATTTCTTGAGTTTTATCTGGTTTGTCACCTTCCGACTGATATAAAACCTCGGTTACATACCATTTAATATCCTCACTACCTTTAATGATTTGTATTCTATCGATGCCGAGGCATGGTTCATAATCTTCGGCATATCCAGATTTATAATTTCTACTAGGTATAAGATATTGATTATTAACCTTGAGCACTACGTTACATCGACTGTATGGCTCATCTTTACCAGGTAGTCCTTCGCGATTAAAAATAAATGGATGTGCGTTCCCTTTGCCTAACTTCTGGAAAACATAATAAGGAGGGAAACCGGTATCTGGCGCATCAATTTGATATACTTGTGATAGGCCGTAAGGTTCTCCATCCTTGTAGGTATAGCTTTTGACTGCGGATGACACATTCTGATTACTTGCCATTACGCAAAATGAAATTAAAAAAATATCAATAGCGAAACCCAACAATAATATAGCTTTCGTTTGAACCATTTTAAACTCCAGCTTTACTTTAAATAAATAACTGGCGACTCACAAGAAAATTAATGAACTGACAGCAAGAAAATAATTGAAAAATTTCATTTCGTATTAATGAACTTTCCACCTGGCTCATTCAGTGTTTTCTCACCTGAAAAAAGTTCTTTGCATTTACGGTCAATAACCGCATCATCTTTATCTTCCAGGAATGAAATTTTCATTCTATTTTCAATATCCCATACACCAGGAAATGAATCCACAGTACAATCCAAGTCATTTGGTGCAACGTATTTTCCATTAATAGATATTTTCCCAATATATATGGTATCTCCGGGGTAAAACAAGCTGTCATCATCCGGTTCATTTTTGGAATCACTCCAAAAACCTTTTCCTGACAATAGATTTTTAGTTCCGTTAAACCTGGAAACGATAGCTTGATATGATCTAAGGTGAGCATCAACCACAACTAATGCCAGAACTAATTTTTTTTCAAAGTTCACATCTATGATGGAAGCAATTTCTTCATCAAAGTATGGAATAGAATGAATGCTGATAGGCTTTCCTTTACAATTTACAATATCATTAACATACAAATATTTATTACCTGATGCTATAAGCACTCCTACCTGATCACTAGTTAAAGAGATACCTCCCGCTCCAGAGAGTAGCGAATCATTCCAGTTATCTATTTTACAGGAATAATACGCATTTGATTTTTTATCATGAATGCTGACATAACCAGCTTTATTTTTATCAAAATTTACGCTTACGCCATCAACTTCAATGGTGTTGTAATATCCCCCCCATGAACTAAAGGTCATAGAGCCAAGTATCATAAACAAAAAAGAATTAGTTTTAAACATCATCATCAATCACCTCTTTCGCTTTTTTAGTGGCTTTTTTTCTTTCTGCTATCCCTTTATCTGCACCATTTATGCTCTTAGTTACCTTCAAAATAATGCTGTCATCACCAGATTTACCAAATTTGTCTTCATCCATAATTTTAAGTACTTTAGCTTTAAAGCATGCTATAAAAAAACCACCGGTATCTATGCAGTTGTATGCACTTTCTGTTACCTTTTGAGGTGCAACTATATTTGGAGGTCGCTTTTTCATACCAGTAGTATTTTTCTTTTTGTACTCTGGATCATCCCACCAATACTTATCGAAATCATTTTTTGATATCCAACCTCTATATACCCAATAACCTGAATATGTATCAAGGCCAGTTAACATTTTAAATCCTCTGCCTCTAAATTTCTGAGCATCTACATCTCCGCAATTACCATTTATCCAACTATAGGAACCGGTAATATACCCACCACGTGAATTATATTTCTTCCCAAAAAAGTAACTATCTTTCTCGGTTTCCAGTGCCCCATACCAGTGACCAAGCTCCGTTGTTTCATTATATGTTGAGGCCTCTATGATTTTACCACCTTTCTGAACACCATCTACCACAACCTGCTGCTGGCTGGACTCTTGCATAGACAATAAATATCCTGACTCTACCGCCCCTTGCCCTAAAAAATGACAAATTCTATTTGCATCAGAAAAATTATACTTCCGCATTATTTTATTTATATCTAAATAGTACTCTGACGTAGTGTTTTTGATGTTATCAAGTGCATTTTTATTTTTCTTACTGGTATTCGCTGCCATTACCGTTTCAATTACTTGACAATCAAGCCAACCACACTTCCGGAAGTGTCTAATAAAGGTTTTTGGCTCGGAATGCCATAACCTTCCACTACTGAATGCTCCTGAATCAAAGCACAACGCTTCGGCATGATCCTCGAATTTTGCATAATCTTCTTCCGTCATCGGATCATGCTCTTCACTTCCTGTTTTCAGCCATAAAAAACGGCTATCGATCGTGCTTTTTTCCCACTCAAACGGAAAATGACAGATCAGTTTTCCACACTGATTAACGTAG
>NZ_JBGCUC010000034.1:0-18854 GCF_043420595.1 Erwinia plantamica | reverse complement strand
TATCAGGAAGTGCTGTAGCGGCCTTGCCGATGGCAGGCGATCGGCAGCAGTCTGGCGCTGGGTATCGCACAGACTATCTGTCAGGAAGTGCTGCCAGCATGGCTGACGATGTCCGCCTGTTGACGCGGGCATCGCCCTGAAAGCGATATCTGCGTCAACGCGACGGCAAAATGTATAAGCGGCGCGTCAGGCGGCGATCGCCACGCTTTTGATCTGGGCGTAAAGCCACATGCCCGGTTTAATCATCAGCTCATCCCGCGCCCAGGGCGTAATGCGCGCCCAGAGTTCGCTTTGCCCTATCAGCAGCTTCACCTCGACCTGATTATCGATATCCAGCAGCTCGCCGACCTGCGCCGGAATGACGTTGCGGATAGTGCTGTTCAGCGGCGGTTGCAGCACCAGCGAGACGTCGGCGGCCTGAATGCGAATGCGCAGCGGCGTTTTCAGCGGCGCGTCGATGCGGTTAACCCAGATATGCTGATCGCCCAGCGAAAGGCCCGTCATCGCATAGTGCGGATGCTGCTCCAGCACCTGAACGCGCAGCACGCTGCTTTGCTCCGCGCGCGGCAGCCACGGCCGCATGGCGCTGCTGGCCCAGACTTTTTCCAGCGCGCCCAGCGCTTTCACCTCGCCTTTATCCAGCACCAGCACGTTATCCGCCAGCTGGATAATCTCTTCAAGGCTGTGGCTGACGTACAGCACCGGAATGGCCACCTGTTTCGCCAGCGCCTGCAAATAGGGCAGCAGCTCACGCTTGCGCGGCAGATCCAACGAGGCCAGCGGCTCATCCATCAGCAAAATTTCCGGCGCGCTGAGCAGAGCGCGGCCTATCGCCACCCGCTGTTTTTCTCCGCCGGACAGCGAAAAAGGAAAACGCGACAGCAGCTCGCCGATGCCTAGCAGCGCTACCAGTTCATCGAACTGCGAGCGCATCGTTTTCGCCATGCCGTATTCCAGGTTGCCTTTCACCTTGTAGTGCGGAAAGAGGCGCGCATCCTGAAAAACATAGCCGATACGGCGCTTTTCCGGCGGCAGGTTCACGCTGGTCTGAGCATCGAACAGCACCCTGTCGTTCAGGGAAATATGTCCTTCCTGCGGCGTGGTCAGGCCGCCGATAGCGTTAATAAGTGACGTCTTGCCGGCGCCAGAGACGCCGAAAACAGCCGTGATGCCTTGCGCCGGTATGTTTGCGTTTACCTGCAAAGTGTGGTCGCCAAGGCGCTGGACAATATCAAGCTCTAACATGGCATCCCCAACTTTTTGCGTCCCCGACGCGCCAGCCATTCCGCCAGCCACAGCGAACAAAGCGCCAGCGCAATAGCGATCAGGCAAAGCCTGGCCGCCGCGTTTTCCGCGCCCGGCGTTTCAATCAGCGTATACATGGCGGAAGGAAGCGTGCGGGTTTCGCCAGGAATATTGGACACAAAGGTGATGGTCGCGCCGAATTCGCCCAGCGAACGGGCGAAGGCGAGCACCGTGCCGGCGATAATGCCGGGCAGCGTCAGCGGCAAGGTGATGGTGAAAAACACCCGCCAGCGGCCTGCGCCCAGCGTGCGCGCCGCCAGCTCCAGCCGACCGTCAACGCCTTCCAGCGCCAGGCGAATTGCCCGTACCATCAGCGGAAAAGCGACCACGGCAGAGGCCAGCGCCGCGCCGCGCCAGCTAAAGGCGAAGGTAAAGCCGAACCAGTCGTAAAGATACTGGCCGATAAAGCCGCGTCTGCCGAATCCAGTCAGCAGCAGATAGCCGACCACCACCGGCGGCAGCACCAGCGGCAGGTGGATCAGGCTGTCGAGCAGCGTCTTGCCGGGAAACCGGCAGCGTACCAGCACCCAGGCCGCTGCTATGCCCAACGGCAGGCTGAACAGCACCGCCACGCTGGAGACTTTCAGGCTGAGCAGAACCGCCTGCCATTCGGGATCGCTTAATATCACAGAGGCGTAAATCCGTAGTGTTTAAACACGGCCGCAGCTTCCGGCCCTTTCAGATAATGATAAAACGCGGCGACGCCGGCGGTATCATGCCCTTTCACTTTCGCCATTGGATATTCCACCGGCTTGTGGCTCTCTGCCGGGAAAACGCCAACCACGGCCACTTTGCTGCTGGCTACCGCATCGGAGCCATACACGATGCCGTAAGGCGTTTCATTGCGCTCCACCAGCGCCAGCGCGGCGCGCACGCTGTTGCCTCGCGCCAGCATTGGCTCCAGCGTTGACCAGGCGCCCAGCGACTGCAATGCTTCCTTGGCGTAGATCCCTGCCGGAACATGATCGGGATCGCCTACGGACAGACGCTGGCCCTGCAACAGGCTTTTCCAGTCGGTGTTTTTCGACAGCGTGACTCGCGGCGATTTCGCTTCTTTCGGCGCTACCAGCACCAGCTCGTTGCCTAACAGCGTATAGCGGCTGGCTTCATCAATGCTTTTTTTCTGCGCCGCGTAATCCATCCACTGCTGATCGGCAGAGATAAAAAGATCGGCGGGCGCGCCCTGCTCTATCTGCCGCGCCAGCGTAGAAGAAGAGGCAAAAGAGGAGACAATTTTTACCTCTTTTCCCTGCTGGTAGCGATTAGCGATATCCTGCAACGCGTTGGTTAAGGAGGCGGCGGCAAAAACGGTAATTTTTTCAGCCGCTACGGCCTGGCCGGTCAGGCTTGCCGTTACCACGGCACCGATCAAGAAATGGCGTAATTTCACAGACATGGTCTTCTCCGAAGGTCTCGTTATGTAGCCTTCACTATAACGATTTAACAACCGGTGTCATAAAGATTATCGGCATAAACGGAGAGAAGTTGAGGCGGCTCGCAAAAAATAGCGCCCGGTGTCGCCGGGCGTATCGGGCAGGGATCTAGCGGCGTTCTTTCGCAGGCTGCTCGTTGCGATGACCAAACTTTGAAATGACGTTAAAGACTTCGCCAAGGCCATAGATCAGGCCAAGGATTATCGCCATCACCACGGGAACCATGAGGATCGCTTCTGCAAGACCGATGAGTAATTCCAGCATGGTATTTTTCCTCACTGAATAAAAGAAGTTATTGTATCCGTAGCGGATAAAAGTGCACTGACCTTTTGTGCGTTTTACCTGTTTTTACGCCCCGCCTGCGCAACAGTGTACAATTCCGGAAACCCTTTCTTGCCAGGAGCGACCATGCAGGCTGAGCTTTCCCTGATCCTGAAATTACAGCAGCGGCTTTTCGCCGATCCCCGCCGTATCGAACTGCTTAAACAGATCGCCGCGACCGGCTCCATCAGCCAGGGCGCGAAAATGGCCGGGATCAGCTATAAAAGCGCCTGGGATGCAATTAACGAGATGAACACGCTGGCCGACCGCACGCTGGTAGAGCGCGCCACGGGCGGCAAAGGCGGCGGCGGCGCGCAGGTCACCGCCTACGGTGACAGACTGATTCAGCTTTTCGCGCTGCTGGAGCAGATTCAGCAGAAAGCGTTCGATGTATTGCAGGATGACGTGCCGCTGGGCAGCCTGCTGGGCGCCATCGCCCGGTTTTCGCTGCAAACCAGCGCCCGCAACCAGCTTTTCGGCACGCTGGTGCAGCGCGACGCGCAGACGGTGCAGCAGCATGTTGAGATCCTGCTGGCCAACGGCGAGACGCGCATCAAAGCCGCGCTGACTGAACAGAGCGCCAATCGCCTTGAACTCACGCCGGGCAAAGAGGTGCTGGTGCTGATAAAAGCGCCGTGGATAGACGTGACCCAATCCGCGAGCAAGGCCGATAACCAGCTCGACGGCGTACTGAGCGAGTTGATTAAGGGCGAGACCCACAGTGAAGCGCTGATCGCGCTGCCGGGCGGCGAAACGCTGTGCGCTACCTTAACCAACCAGCGCGCGCAGGAGCAAAATCTTCAGCCTGGCGCGGCGGTAACAGCACATTTTAATGCCGATCGCGTGATTATCGCCACGCTGCTCTGAAAACGGCGGCACCATTTGACAGCGCCGCCGCTCAGCGTCGATAGTGAAGGGAATAATGCATAAAATGGAATAAACAATGTCTACGTTGCAAATTTCGCAAGGCACGTTTCATCTTAGCGCGACCCGTAACCTGATGCTGCCGTCGCTGACGATCCGGGCTGGCGAAAGCTGGGCTTTTGTGGGCGCTAACGCCAGCGGCAAATCTTCCCTCGCGCGCGCCCTTGCGGGCGAGCTTGCCGCCGCACGAGGCGAAGTCGTCAACACTTTCCGCCCCACTCGTCTTTCGCTTGAGCAGTTACAAAAGTTGGTTTCCGAGGAATGGCAGCGTAACAACACCGATATGCTCAGCCCGGATGAAGAAGATACCGGCCGCACCGCTGCCGACATTATTCAGCAGGAGGTGCGCGATGAGGCACGCTGTCGTCAGCTGGCGGAAACCTTTGGCATCGCTTCGTTGCTCGATCGTCGTTTTAAATATCTCTCGACCGGGGAAACCCGCAAGACGCTGCTCTGCCAGGCGCTGATGGCCGAGCCGGACCTGCTGATCCTCGACGAGCCTTTTGACGGGCTGGACGTTGCGTCGCGCGCCAATCTGGCCCAGGTTCTGGCGCAGCTCCACCAGCAGGGGCACACGCTGGTGCTGGTGCTGAACCGTTTTGACGATATTCCCGACTTTGTCGAACGGGTTGGCGTGCTGGCCGAATGTGAGCTGACGCATGTAGGCGCACGCGAAGCAATCCTGGCCGAGGCGCTGGTCGCCCAGCTGGCACACAGTGAAAACCTGCAGGGGATGGCGCTACCGGAAGCGGACGACGCATCGGCAAAAACGGCGCTGTCATCGCAGACGCCGCTAGTGGTGCTGCGGGACGGCGTAGTCTCTTATAACGATCGCCCTGTTCTTAACCATCTTGACTGGACGGTGCAGGCGGGCGAGCACTGGCAGATCGTCGGCCCGAACGGCGCGGGAAAATCAACGTTGCTGAGCCTGGTAACGGGCGATCATCCCCAGGGCTACAGCAATGACTTAACGCTGTTTGGCCGCCGTCGCGGCAGCGGCGAAACCATCTGGGATATCAAACAGCATATTGGCTACGTCAGCAGCAGCCTGCATCTGGATTACCGCGTCAGCAGCAGCGTGCGCAACGTGATCCTTTCCGGCTATTTTGACTCTATCGGTATTTATCAGGCCGTTTCCGATCGGCAGCAAAAGCTGGCGGAGCAGTGGCTACAGCTGCTGGGGATGCGTGCCGTGGCGGACGCGCCTTTTCAGAGTCTGTCATGGGGGCAGCAGCGGCTGGTGCTGATAGCCCGCGCGCTGGTCAAGCATCCGGCTCTGCTGATCCTGGACGAGCCGCTACAGGGGCTGGATTCGATCAACCGCCAGCTCGTGCGCCGCTTTGTTGACGTGCTGATTGGCGAAGGCGCCACGCAGCTTCTTTTCGTTTCGCACCATGCTGAAGATGCGCCACAGTGCATCACCCATCGCCTGACGTTCGTGCCGGACGGTGACGGCTATCGCTATCAGCAGGACAGGCTCTGAGGCGAGCTTAGGGTCAGCCGTCAGGCTGGCTCAGGCTGCCTGTTCAAAGAAAGGATAGCGCATCGAAGTAACGGCATGGCGTGATGTACGTGGGCAACTCTTGCATAGTATGTAGGGCCAGTCTGGCTGGCGTGGGCGCGGGATGAATATGTAAATCTGAAGCCTGCTAAAATTTTGCAAAAATCTATATAAGGCTTATCTGATGAAGAAAAACAGACATATCAGTGCCGTCATGATGCCTGTTAAACATTTCCATTTTTTGGATTTTTCAACGTAAAAAAAGACCATGTAAAGTATGAATATAAATGATAGTGCCAGCCCACCAAAAACGTTTCCATTACCCCTGTTATTATTTAATGAACCTTGCGGGATAGTCGAATCCATATCGTAGATAACATCGTATTTATCAACCATAGATAAATAAATCAGCACCATGCAAACCAGATAAAAAAGAATAAATGCAATTCTAAAAAACTTATTCATAAAATCATGACCCTGTTACGAGACCAGTCTGGTAAAATGCTGCCAGTTTTTGACAATAAAATCACCATATCGCGTATCTTTTTTTATGCTGTCCAGACTCGGATTGGTGCCCGATTATATCTGGCTCCAATAATTCTCACATCATTCATACTGAGCCGAGAGGGTAACTTGTCATAGTCAGCAAGCTGGCGTAAGTGCATAGCCGCGAGGGTAATGTTATAGGCATCTTTTTCAAGACACCGTGATAGCGAGCGGAGTTCTGATGTACTCATCTTGTCTGCATTAAGGCCCATAGTTTTAGCTGCTGTACGCAGTTGCATGCTGACAAAGCCAAACGAGGTTTTAGCCGGCGGAGAGGTTACAGTAAGATTACGATCGATACAGACTGGGCCGCTCCAGTCTATGAAGCGAACTTCAAAAGCAAAACGATCTATAATATCTGGATCACCGCCTACCTCAATCCAGCAGACACCAGCAAGTAATTCTGGGGGCAGTTTATAGCGAAGAGCAGCCGATCTGATAAGCAAACTCTGTTTTTTGACCCAGGTATCTTTAAAACCTCTGGCATAAGATCTGCCACCGCCGAATCTTTCAGGAAGTATTTTCCAACGGAATACATCAAGGAAAGTCCATGAAGGGGATTTTGTCATCTTCCTGCATTGTTCAAAGTTACGCATATCCATATAAAAAATCTCCATTTATTTCTCTATGCTGCTCAATAAAACTGAGCGTTAATATCAGAAACCCTCGCCTTGTTGAGTACCAAAGAAATTTTAAAACGTGCGTTCCACTATGCTTTACTTATCTGACAAATCAGTCCTTACGCATGTTTTATACGACATATGAGTACCTTCGACAACCCAAAATATACTGTATTTTTATAATGATTGTTTTCTTGTGATTGTAGCCTGAATTAAGAACAGACCGTTTATTTCATCCCCAACACTTAGTGCCTTTAAAAAAAGGCGCACTCCCATAATGGCCAGTAACACAGTCGCTCATATCTGGTTCGTAGATTTCGACATTATTCTACCGAGTAAAGCCATGATTATCTGCCCCTGTACGGCCTGAATAACCGCGTATAGTACCGCTACACTTTTTGGTATATACCAACTGCGCCATGCATGACGTAGACATGGCGTAAGTCCGTTCCTGGAGCCTCGGCACGCGTATCCCTGTGTTCGACGGTCGGGCCTCGTCTATACGTCCTGACAAGCGGCGAACGTTCGCCTGCCTGGATGTTAGCGCTACTCTTTTCGTTCTTTTAGTATGTTGGCACTAATAGTTCGCGCAGCCTTAGTATGTTGGCACTAAACACCAACAATGGTTTTAAGATGCCGGTGTGTCAGAGCGTCATCCGATTAATCTGATATTTACCCGCCATAGATTTCCCCTGCCCTGTCGACAGGCGGCACGCCCTGTGTAACCGCTACCACTTTCAACCGTAGCGGGAAAGGAATTTATGGATTAAACAGCCTTGAAACCTGCCTCTTAGGAATTTTCATCTTGTGTAAACGATTCCATTTATTCACACTCGATCACGCTTTATCGTTTCGCGCTGTGCTATTTTTCTTTCAGGCTTGCAGGCATTACAAAGTAATCAGGACTCAATATGCAGAAATTTAATCCGGTCGATCATCCGCATCGCCGCTATAACCCACTGTCCGATCAGTGGATTCTGGTTTCTCCGCATCGTGCCAAACGCCCCTGGCAGGGCGCACAGGAGACGCCTTCTCAGGAGAAGCTGCCTGCGCACGATCCGGACTGCTTTCTTTGCCCCGGCAACACGCGCGTAACCGGCGATAAAAATCCCG
This sequence comes from Erwinia plantamica, assembly GCF_043420595.1. Taxonomy (NCBI): domain Bacteria; kingdom Pseudomonadati; phylum Pseudomonadota; class Gammaproteobacteria; order Enterobacterales; family Erwiniaceae; genus Erwinia; species Erwinia plantamica. The sequence goes on along the minus strand of NZ_JBGCUC010000034.1, from coordinate 11,091 downwards.
ATTACACCAGCACCTATGTGTTTACCAACGACTTTGCCGCGCTGATGACCGATACGCCGGACGCGCCGGAGAGCGACGACCTGCTGATGCGCTGCGAAAGCGCGCGCGGCACCAGCCGGGTGATCTGCTTTTCACCGGATCACAGCAAAACGCTGCCGGAGCTGTCGGTTTCCGCGCTGGAAGACGTGGTTCGCACCTGGCAAGAGCAGACTGCCGATCTGGGTCAGCACTACCCGTGGGTACAGGTGTTTGAGAACAAAGGCGCAGCGATGGGCTGCTCCAATCCGCATCCTCACGGCCAGGTGTGGGCCAACAGCTTCCTGCCTAACGAAGCCAAACGCGAGGACGATCTCCAGCGCGCTTATTTTGCGAAAAAGCAGTCGCCGATGCTGGTGGATTACGCCAGTCGCGAGCTGAATGACGGCAGCCGCACGGTGGTGGAAACCGACCACTGGCTGGCCGTGGTGCCCTGGTGGGCCGCCTGGCCGTTCGAGACGCTGCTGCTGCCGAAAGCGCACGTCAAGCGCCTGACCGACTTAACGGACGCGCAGCGGGCCGATCTGGCCGTGGCGCTGAAAAAGCTGACCAGCCGCTATGACAACCTGTTCCAGTGCTCCTTCCCCTACTCTATGGGCTGGCACGGCGCGCCGTTCAACGACGACGCCAACGACCACTGGCAGCTTCACGCGCATTTTTACCCGCCGCTGCTGCGTTCCGCCACGGTGCGCAAGTTTATGGTTGGCTATGAAATGCTGGCCGAAACCCAACGTGATTTAACGGCGGAACAGGCGGCTGAACGGCTGCGTGCCGTCAGCGATATTCATTTCCGCGAGACCGGAGCATAACCATGAGTTTAAAAACCCTGACCCAACAGATTTTCAGCGAAAAATTTGGCTATGCCGCGCCGCAAACTATCCAGGCGCCGGGCCGCGTTAACCTGATTGGCGAGCACACCGACTATAACGATGGTTTTGTGCTGCCCTGCGCTATTGATTATCAGACCGTGATCGCCTGCGCCAAACGCGACGATCGCCAGGTACGCGTTATCGCCGCCGACTATGAAAATCAGGAAGATATTTTTTCGCTGGACGAGGCGATTACTCCGCATGACACGCAGATGTGGTCAAACTACGTGCGCGGCGTGGTCAAGCACCTGCAAAAACGCATTCCTGACTTCAACGGCGTGGATATGGTGATTGCAGGCAACGTGCCGCAGGGCGCGGGCCTCAGCTCTTCTGCCTCGCTGGAAGTGGCGGTCGGCACCGTGTTCCGTCATCTGTATGCGCTGCCGCTGGACGGCGCGCAGATTGCCGTAAACGGCCAGGAAGCGGAAAACCAGTTTGTCGGCTGTAACTGCGGCATCATGGATCAGCTGATCTCGGCGCTGGGCGAGAAAGATCATGCGATGCTGCTCGACTGCCGCACGCTGGGCACGCGTCCGGTGCCGATGCCGGAAGATATCGCAGTAGTGATCATCAACTCTAACTTCCGCCGTAACCTGGTGGGCAGTGAGTACAACACTCGCCGTCAGCAGTGCGAAGCGGGCGCAAAATTCTTTAACAAAAGTTCGCTGCGCGATGTCGATCTGGCGCAGTTTGCAGCGATGGAGCATGAGCTTGACCCGCTGGTCGCCAAACGCGTGCGCCACGTGCTGACCGAAAACGCCCGCACGCTGGAAGCGGCGGATGCGCTGGCGAAGGGCGATCTGGCGCGCATCGCTGTGCTGATGGCGGAATCTCACGCTTCCATGCGCGACGATTTTGAAATCACCGTGCCGCCAATCGATACCCTGGTAACCATTGTGAAAAACAGCCTGGGCGATCGCGGCGGCGTGCGCATGACCGGCGGCGGCTTTGGCGGCTGCGTGGTGGCGCTGATGCCGTTGGATCTGGTCGACAGCGTGAAAGCGGCCGTGGCGGAGCAGTACGAGGCGCAGTCCGGCATTAAAGAAACTTTCTACGTCTGCAAAGCCTCTGAAGGAGCGGGCCCATGCTGAGTCACTCGCATGCGCCAGACGGCCAGCCGTGGCGCATCACAACGCTGCGCAACGCGGGCGGCATGGTAGCGACCTTTATGGACTGGGGCGCCACCTGGCTTTCCGCGCGCGTGCCGATGAAAGACGGCAGCGTGCGCGAAGCGCTGCTGGGCTGTGCCACGCCGGCCGACTACCTTAATCAGACCGCCTATCTGGGCGCAACGGTTGGCCGCTACGCCAACCGTATCGCTAACGCCGCTATCAGTGCAGGCGAGCAGCGCTGGCAGCTGGCGGCCAATCAGGGGAAACATCAGCTGCACGGCGGGCCACAGGGCTTTCACGCCCGTCGCTGGCAGATCGTCAGCCAGACCGGCCAGGAAGTCGAATATCAGCTGGATTCCCCTGACGGCGATCAGGGCTATCCCGGCCATCTCCAAGTTACCCTGCGCTATCGGCTGGAAGAGGACAATACGCTCACGATCCGCTATCACGCCACGGTGGACCAGGCCTGTCCGGTTAATCTGACCAACCACGCCTATTTCAATCTGGATGCGCAGCACGGCGACGCGCGCCATCATCGCCTGCGCCTGCGTGCCGACCATTATTTGCCGGTCGACAGCGAAGGCATTCCCAACCGCCTGCTGACCGACGTCACCGATACCGGCTTTGATTTCAGAGAGATCAAAACGGTGGCGCAGGACTTCCTGCTGGATGACGATCAGCGCGCGGTCAAAGGCTACGATCACGCGTTTCTGCTGAACGGCGGTGACGATACGCAGCCGGACGCGGAGCTGTGGTCGGCCGACGGCAGGCTGAAGCTCAGCGTGTTTACCACCGCGCCTGCGCTACAGTTCTATTCAGGAAATTATCTGGAAGGCACCCCGGCTCGCGAGCAGGACGTCTATACTGCCTTTCAGGGCATTGCGCTGGAGAGCGAGTTTTTACCCGACTCGCCTAATCATCCGGAATGGCCGCAGCCCGACTGCTGGCTGCAGCCAGGTGAATCGTATCAGTCAGAAACGCGTTATCGCCTGACGCCGCTTTGATTAAGCGCATGAAAAACGTGCATCGCGCCTGCGGCAGGCTTACGTGGCGCGCAGATTTCCGCTATGGTAATGGCCAGTTAAAATTGCGTCGGCAATTTTCGCTTTCCGTTATCTTAGAAACGTCAGATTATTAAGGAGTTAAGCTATGGCTGTAACTAAGCTGGTTCTGGTACGTCACGGCGAAAGCCAGTGGAACAACGAAAACCGCTTTACCGGATGGTACGATGTCGATCTGTCCGATAAAGGGCGTACCGAAGCGAAAGCGGCGGGTCAGCTGCTGAAAAAAGAAGGCTTTACCTTCGATTTCGCTTATACCTCCGTGCTGAAACGTGCCATCCACACGCTGTGGAACATTCTTGACGAAGTGGATCAGGCCTGGCTGCCGGTTGAAAAATCCTGGCGTCTGAACGAGCGTCACTACGGTGCGCTGCAGGGTCTGGATAAAGCGGAAACCGCGCAGAAATATGGCGACGAGCAGGTTAAACAGTGGCGTCGCGGCTTTGCCGTCACGCCGCCGGAGCTGGATCGCGCTGACGAACGTTTCCCTGGCCACGACCCGCGCTACGCCGCGCTGACTGCCGAGCAGCTGCCGACTACCGAAAGCCTGGCGCTGACCATCGATCGCGTGCTGCCTTACTGGAACGAGTCTATTCTGCCGCGCATGAAGAAAGGCGAGAAAGTGATCATTGCTGCACACGGCAACTCGCTGCGCGCGCTGGTGAAATACCTGGACGACATGAGCGAAGAAGAGATCCTTGAGCTGAACATCCCAACCGGCGTGCCGCTGGTGTATGAGTTCGACGAAAACTTCAAGCCAATCAAGCACTACTATCTGGGCGATGCGGACGAGATCGCGGCTAAAGCCGCCGCCGTAGCGAATCAGGGTAAAGCGAAGTAAGAGCCAATAAAAAAATCCGCCGAAAGGCGGATTTTTTTATGTCGCGTACGGGAAACTTATCCGCGACGCGCTTTCACCGCCTCTGCCAGCTGGCGCAGCACGGTTTCAGTATCTTCCCAGCCGATGCAGCCATCGGTCACGCTCTTGCCGTAGACCAGCGGCTCGCCGCTTTCCAGGCTCTGATTGCCTTCAACCAGATGGCTCTCGATCATTACGCCGATAATCGCTTTTTCGCCGCCCGCAATCTGCTGCGCCACGTCGTCCGCCACGGTCAGCTGCTTTTTAAACTGCTTGCTGCTGTTGGCATGGCTGAAGTCGATCATAATTTGCGGCTCCAGGCCCGCTTTCGCCAGGCCTGTCTTCACTTCTTCCACATGCTGCGCGCTGTAGTTCGGCTCTTTGCCGCCGCGCAGAATGATATGGCAGTCGCCGTTGCCGCTGGTTTCCACAATGGCGGAGTGTCCATATTTGGTCACCGACAGGAAGCAGTGCGGCGCGCTGGCGGCATTGATCGCATCAATAGCCACTTTAATGGTGCCGTCGGTGCCGTTTTTGAAGCCGACCGGACAGGAAAGCCCGGAGGAAAGCTCGCGGTGCACCTGAGATTCGGTAGTGCGCGCGCCAATCGCGCCCCAGCTCATCAGATCGGCCACGTACTGCGGCGTGATCATATCCAGAAATTCGCCCGCCGCCGGCAGGCCGGTATCGTTGATGTCCACCAGCAGCTTGCGCGCAATGCGCAGACCGTCGTTGATCTGATAGCTGTTATCCATATGCGGATCGTTGATCAGCCCTTTCCAGCCAACCGTGGTGCGCGGTTTTTCAAAGTAAACGCGCATGACCACTTCCAGCGAGTCGCTCAGCTCTGCGCGCAGCTTCAGCAGACGGGCAGCATACTCCTTTGCGGCCTCGGTATCGTGAATTGAGCAAGGGCCGATCACCACCAGCAGGCGATCGTCATTTTTTTGCAGGATACGGTGAATGGCCTGGCGGGTATCAGCGACAGTTTTAACCGCCGTCTCCGTGGCAGGAAATTTTTCAAGCAGCGCAACGGGAGGTAAAAGTTCTTTTATTTCTTTAATTCTTAAGTCATCATTCTGATAATTCATAATATTTCCAGATAGTTACTGAGCCGTACTGCACACCAGGCGCATCCAGACCAATTTATCGCGTGAACCCCAGCCTGTAAATCGACTTTGCACAAATTATTATCAGTAGGAGTTGCCGTTTTCGCGCTTTTTACTACACTTTAACTTGTTAATACTTAAAAAAAACGCACAGGGATCGCCTGCTTTATCGCCGCGTATCGCTTGCGTAAGGAGAGGTTGCCTCTTCCACTTTATGCAAACCGCTTTTTTAGCAGGGTTTGGTTCGCCAAGACGCAAAAAAAATTAACGGAGTAAGATGATGAAAAAGTTTGCAATCGTTTTCCTGACAGCAGCAATGACTCTGGGTAGCGCTTCCGCCATGGCGGCGGGCAGCAACAACGGTACCGCTAACCAGGCGGCAGACGCCGGGGCCGCAGCGGGCAGCGCAAAACAGAATATTGCGCCGAACAACGTTGATAACAGCCATATCAATAATACCGGCGACGCCACTGCCGATACCACGCACAAAACGACCCATCACGCTAAAAAGAAAATGACCGCGGATGAGATCGATAAAAATACCCAGTGCAAAGACGGTAAATGTCCTGACATTAACCAGAAAGTAGGCCCGGGCACTGACAGAAAAACCGACGGCACCTCGCAGTAAGTTAGCCGCGGATGACAAAAGGAGAGCTGAGGCTCTCCTTTTTTTATTGGCCGCCCCAGCGCATTCACAATAAAAAAGCCCGTCACGGGCATGCTCCATTCCTTGTTATGATAAAGCAGGTTTATTGAAAAGATGGATACTTATGGCGCATTCGCATTCTCATAGCGGCGGAAACCGCAATCGTTTACTGGCCGCCTTTCTGGTCACGGCTGTTTTTATGGTCGCGGAAGTTGTTGGCGGCCTGCTTTCCGGCTCGCTGGCGCTGCTGGCCGATGCCGGACACATGCTCACGGACGCCGCCGCGCTGCTGATGGCGCTGCTGGCCGTGCAGTTCGCCAGCCGCAAGCCAAACGCACGCCACACTTTCGGTCTGCTGCGGCTGACTACGCTGGCCGCGTTTATCAATGCTATCGCTTTGATCGTGATTACCGCGCTGATCGTCTGGGAAGCCGTCCAGCGCTTTATGCATCCCGAACCCGTGGCCGGTGGCTTTATGCTGGGCATTGCCGTAGCGGGCCTGCTGGCGAACCTGCTCTCTTTCTGGCTACTGCATCACGGTAGTGAAGAGAAGAACATTAACGTTCGCGCCGCCGCGCTGCACGTGCTGGGCGATCTGCTGGGTTCCGTCGGCGCCATTGCTGCCGCGCTGATTATTATGTTTACCGGCTGGACGCCCATCGACCCGATCCTGTCGCTGCTGGTGGCAGTGCTGGTGCTGCGCAGCGCCTGGGCGCTGCTGAAAGAGAGTTTTCATGAACTGCTGGAAGGGACGCCGCCGCAGCTGGACGTGGAGAAGCTGAAGCGGGCGTTAACGCGTGATATTCCTGAGGTACGCAACGTGCACCACGTTCACCTGTGGCTGGTGGGCGAAAAGCCGGTGATCACGCTGCATACGCAGGTGATCCCGCCTTACGATCACGACGCCCTGCTGCACCGTATTCATGACTACCTGCACGAGCACTATCAGATCGAGCACGCCACGGTGCAGATGGAATACCAGAGCTGTGACGATGGCGACTGCGAGCTGTCATGGGGAAAAAGCGGGCACGACCATGCCCACCATCATCACTGATTAAGCCAGCGCCTGCCTGCGGGCGCTTTTAATCCAGAGCCACGAGCCGTTCAGCGCAATTAACGTCAGAATGGCATATTCCAGCGACATTGCATAAACCCCCTGACGAGCGAAGATCATCACGCTAATCACATCAATCACCACCCACAGCAGCCAGTTTTCGACATATTTCCGCGTCATTAAAATCATCGCCACCACCGACAGCACCAGCAGACAGGAATCCCAGAACGGGAAAGCGTCCGGCTGAAGCTGCGGCATCGCCACCGCCAGTCCCAGCGTCTGCATCAGCTTAACGGCGACTTCCGTCAGCCAGCCAAAAACCGGGTTGATATACAGGGTCATCAGGGCAATCGCCACCACGCTGAACAGCGCCCAGCCAAGGGCTTTTGGCAGGCCCAGCCAGCGAATTTGCAGCGCCTGCTGGTTGTCGGTGGTCTGCCGCGTCCATGCATACCAGCCGTAAACGTTAGCGCCGAAGAAAAAGAGCTGCAGCAGCAGGCTGGCATAAAGCTGGATCTGGAAAAAGATCGCCGCGAAGAGCGTGACGTTGATCAAACCAAAAACGTAGTTGATGTTTTTTTCAAGGCTGGCGAGCCAGATACAGAGCAAACCCGCCAGCGTGCCGATCGCTTCAATCCAGGAGAGGTCGTAGCCGCCCGCCCCTACAGGGATGTGAACCAGAATATTTTGCGTGCTGAAAAAATCCATATTGGCACCTTGTAGCTGAAAACGGGCGTTATTTTAATGATGCAGCAAAGGTTAGCATACGATCCAGCGGCCGTAACGCGCCTTCGCGCAGCGCCGCATCAACGTTAATTTCATGTTCGCTGCCGCCGTGCTCCAGCCCTTCTGCAATAGCCTGTAGCCCGTTCATCGCCATCCACGGACAGTGCGCGCAGGTGCGGCAGGTTGCGCCCTCGCCCGCCGTTGGCGCTTCCAGCAGCTCTTTGTCCGGGCAGGCCTGCTGCATTTTGTAAAAGATACCGCGATCGGTTGCCACAATCATTTGCCGCTGCGGCAGCGTTTTCGCCGCCTGGATCAGCTGGCTGGTTGAGCCTACTGCATCGGCCAGCTCGACAATGGCCTGCGGCGACTCAGGGTGCACCAGTACCGCCGCATCGGGATAGAGCGCTTTCATCCGCGCCAGCGCCTGGGTTTTGAATTCGTCATGGACGATACAGGCCCCTTGCCAGCACAGAATATCCGCGCCGGTCTGGCGGGTAACGTAGCGGCCAAGATGGCGATCCGGCGCCCAAATAATTTTTTCCCCCAGACCGTCAAGGTGTTCAATCAGTTCAACGGCGATGCTGGAGGTCACTACCCAGTCCGCGCGCGCTTTTACCGCTGCGGAAGTGTTGGCATACACGACAACGGTACGATCGGGATGCGCATCGCAAAACCGGGTGAATTCGTCAATCGGACAGCCCAAATCCAGCGAGCATTCCGCCTGAAGCGTCGGCATCAGAATGGTTTTTTCCGGGCTGAGTATTTTTGCGGTTTCGCCCATAAAACGTACGCCCGCCACCAGCAGCGTGGAGGCAGGATGCTGGCTGCCAAAGCGCGCCATCTCCAGCGAATCCGCCACGCAGCCGCCGGTCTCTTCCGCCAGCGCCTGGATTTCCGGATCGGTATAGTAATGCGCGACCATCACTGCATCGCGTTCTTTCAGCAGCCTTTTGATTTTGCTGCGATAAAATTGCTTTTCATCAGGCGTTAAGCGGGCAGGCTTAGGCGGAAAAGGATAGACAGCGGTTTCGGGATCGAACATCAGGCTCATCACACGGCTCTCGTTTTGTGCACTTAACCAGAGTGGCGGCCATAACGTTAGTTACGCGCTTATCCGCCCGGTTTGTTTTATATGCTAAACAAGATAGCCGAATCTTTCACCGCTGTCGCGGATTATTTGCTGCCCTTAACGAAGCTGGAAGTTATCCGTCGCCTCCAGCTTCAGTAAATAAGCCTTAACCTCAAGCCCACCGGCAAAACCGGTCAGCTTGCCGTTGGCGCCGATCACCCGATGGCAGGGCGCAATAATCGATACGGGATTTTTGCCGTTAGCCGCGCCTACCGCGCGTACTGCGGCTGGATGCCCAATCTCGCAGGCAATCTCCCGATAGCTGCGGGTTTCGCCAAAGGGGATCGCCACCAGCGCGGCCCAGACTTTTTTCTGAAATTCCGTGCCGACAAAATCAAGCGGCAGCGCGAACTGCCTGCGTTTGCCAGCAAAATATTCCGAAAGCTGGCGCGCCGTTTCCAGCAAAATCGGATGCGATCCTTCCCGCAACAGCTCGGGAAGTCGGTAACGCCTGGGATCTTCGTTTTCCCACAGTACGGCTGCAAGCCCTTTATCGCTGGCAATCAGTTTTAACGTGCCGACCGGCGACGGCATAAGCGTGTAAAAATGACTCATCTTATTTCCTCCTCCTCCGTGCTACGGACAGTAATTATCCGCGTAACGGCCCGAGTTGCCAGCCGTTTTCGGTCATCGATCTGAAATAGTTAGCTGTCCGAAAATGGCTGGCACGGCATCGAAAAGCGGCCTACTCTGCCAGACAGGTTGCCTGACGGGAAAAGATGATGATTGATGCAAAAATCGCGTACCTTGCGCTTACCTCGCGCGACAGCCGTTTCGATGGCGTGTTCTATGTAGGCGTGATCTCGACGGGGATTTACTGTCGCCCGGTCTGTCCCGTAAAGGCGCCGCTGGCGAAAAATTGTCTGTTCTTTGACAGCGCTGCCGCCGCCGAAAAAGCGCATTTCCGCCCTTGCCTGCGCTGTCGGCCTGAACTGGCACCCGGCAATGCGCCTATTGATAACGGCAGACGTATTGCGGACAGCCTTATCCAGCATATTGCCGAGGGCGTGCTGGAAGAAGACGCCAGTCTGGAAACGCTGGCGGTCCGTTATTCTGTCAGCCTGCGGCAGCTGCGGCGCATTGTGCATAAAGAACTGGGCGTATCGCCGCTGGAGCTAAAGCAGACTCGCCGGCTGCTGCTGGCAAAACAGCTGCTGACTGAAACCGCGCTGCCGGTGACGGAAATTGCGCTGGCCAGCGGTTTTGCCAGCCTGCGCCGCTTCAACGATGCCTTTAGCAAGCGCTACCGGATGCCGCCCGGCCGCCTGCGCAAACAGATACCTGCGGATAGCGATACCTCGACGCTGTTACTGCATTACCGCCCCCCTTTTGACTGGGTGGCCCTGCTGGATTTTCTTCGCCTGCGCGCGCTAAAAGGCGTGGAAGCGGTCGATGACGTCAGCTATGCCCGTACGGTGCGTCTGGGCGCGCATCGGGGCTGGATCCGCGTCATCCACACAGGAAACTCGCTTCAGGTAACCTTTACGCATTCACTCGTGCCGGTTTTGTCTGCTTTGCTTTTGCGGCTGCGAAATTTATTCGATTTGGATGCGCATCCGCAGATCGTTGCGGAGCATCTTGGTCAGGATCCTTTATTGAGCGAAAGCCTGCTGAAAAACCCCGGCCTGCGCGTGCCTGGCGCTTTCGATAGCTTTGAAATGATGGTGCGGGCCGTACTGGGCCAGCAGATTACGGTAAAGGCAGCCACAACGCTTGGCGGGCGCTTTGCTGACGCTTTTGGCGAGGTTATTACCACGCCTGTTCCCGGTCTGACGCATCTGTCGCCTGAGGCGTCTACAGTTGCGTGCAGCACGCCTGAAGCAATAGCCAGCCTTGGCATCGTACGTACGCGAGCCAGAACGCTGCTGGCGCTGGCAGATGCCTGCGCGCAGGGCATGCCAGAAACAGCCGCTCAGCCGGAGCTGATGATAGCCAGGCTGACCGCCTTGCCGGGCATCGGCGAGTGGACGGCACATTACATAGCTATGCGCGCCTTACGCTGGCCCGATGCGTTTCCGGCGGCGGATATCGTGGTGCGAAAAAATTTGGGTAGCGTGACGGCAAAAGAAGCGGAACGGCTGGCAGAAGCCTGGCGGCCGTGGCGCAGCTACGCGGTGATGCATATCTGGAAAAACCTGACGCCGCTGAAGTAGCACGGCAGTTGAAGCGCTGCACTCAGGCCGCTTTAGAGCGACCGGAGCTGGGCGCGTATGGACGCGCGAAACGAGCCTGGGGGACGGCGCGTCCGTGTTCCGAGCTGCCTCAGCCGCCATTCTCCGATCTTATCGCGACAGAATAATAATACTGCTGCTTCAGGCCAGTTAGCCAGGTTCGAACCCTGCCCGAATTACAAACGGCAAAAAGGCGCCTTTAGGGCGCCTTTCTACATTGGTGGGTCGTGCAGGATGACTCAGCTGAAGCCTCGCCCTTCGGGTCGTTGCCTTTGGCAACGCTGTCTCCCTTTGGTCGACTCGACCTGCGGCAGGTTCG
>NZ_JBGCUC010000033.1:0-27457 GCF_043420595.1 Erwinia plantamica | reverse complement strand
CTACGTTAATCAGTGTGGAAAACTGATCTGTCATTTTCCGTTTGAGTGGGAAAAAAGCACGATCGATAGCCGTTTTTCATGGCTGAAAACCGGCAGTGAAGAGCATGATCCGATGACGGAAGAAGATTATGCAAAATTCAAGGCTCATGCCGAAGCGTTGTGTTTTGATTCAGGAGCATTCAGTAGTGGAAGGTTATGGCATTTTGAACCAAAGACATTTATTGAACATTTGAGGAATTGTAGTTGGATGAGTCTTGATGAGTTAGCTTCTACATTTCCGAAGTATTTATTTTACTCATCAAGCGGCAACCCAAGAACTGCTCAAAAGCAGCCTGCAAGCGTGTATTCAATAAATCATGCCCATGCTAAAAGTAGAATTGAGTCACATTATGACTCTTTGAATTTAAGTATTAGAAAATATATTGGAGGCGATAAGAAAAGAATGTCATTCTTCTTACCCCAGACATTACTAGAAACTGCGCAGTGGAGAGATTTAGGTGGCAGTAGAAGGTTATTACATGAGTGGGGGTTTGGTCGTTATAACTCAGTGAATCCAGCCACGGAGTATTATACTGTTTTTTATGGTAGAGGGATCATGCAACTTACATGGGCTGGACTGTATAAAACCTACGGTGAATACCGAAGTTTTCCAAACCACTCAGGCTCATATACTGATAGATTACACCCTGATGCCCCTCGGCTTACTGCAGTCTCAACTCATTATACAGCCCATCCCGATGATGGTGGTACTTTGTTCCGATGGTCTCCAAGATTTGATCCCGATATTGTGGCTGAAGATTCATACAACGCTTGTGATTCAGGTGGCTTTTATTGGGCTTCAAAAGTCTATAAACACAAAATGTCAATAAATAGAGTCGCAGATGAAGATTTTACTGCGGACAATGTTGGATTAATTAATCGTTTGGTTAATGGAGGGGCAAATGGATACTATGAAAGGCAAGCGTACTCAAAATTTATAGGACTTTATTTGATGGATGAAGTAAATACTAACACCACGGTCAGCGTAAGTCCTACTGGAAAGTCTCGCATTGTTGTGGACTTAACAAAATCATAAAGGTATTACTATGAAATATGCTTTTTTCTTTTTTTTCATTTTTACCAAAATTGCATTTGGTTGTGATAATAATATTTTAGATATTAATAGTGAAAAAAATATTTCTGCAAAGGTTTTTCTGAAAGATAATGATTCGTTGGAAGTATCAGTTTTAGAAGCCGGCAAGCAGGTTAATCTAGAAAATGTTGATGTGTCATCGGAGAAAAAAAATCACATTACATTTGAAGATTACAATCGTGATGGCTATAAAGATTTTAGTGTTTGGCATCTGGATGAGGGGATGGGCACTTATAAAATCTATAGATTATTTGTCTTTTCCCCTGCTGACAAAAAGTTCAAAGAGATAAAGCCTACATGCGGCGATGACTTTGTTAACGTAAGGATTGAAGGTCATGATTTAATTAATATGATTTATGACGATAACACTCCAAGGTCATGCACCACCCCCCCTTAAAAGTCTTAAATAACTGCTTTCGATATGTAAGCGTGAGAGATAGAGTTAAAAAAATATTTAATTGAAAAAGCATATCAATCGTTGAAGCCTGGGTGAAAATAAAATTCATAGTCATTAGAACATCCCTGAAAGGATGTACGCACAGGGCGTAATGTTATGGAAAAGGTTTACATGTCATTCATTATCGGTTTCAATTCTTTCTCTATAGCTTCTGTTCTTGCTGCTAATGCAGGAGTTGTATCTGCAACCAGAGCCCTGTCATCTGATTCAAGTGCCAACATTTCTTCATCATCCAGTTTTGATGCATACAATATGCATTTTAGTGACTTTAAATACCCTGCATTGTCTGATGATGAGTATTTCAAAAAAAATCACCAATATCGGAGTGGACTTGTCTGTATTCTGGTGAATTATTTTAAGCAGGATATGATGTACAGCAAGTGAACAATAAGGGGGGCAGTGTTAGTGGCGCTGATAATAAATTTGTTTATGATTAAAAAATAAGGAATGGAGATCCATTTCGGATGCTACATATGTGAATAATGGGAAGGGAAATCATCTATCTCTATTGCAGTTTAAAAGCAAGGATGCATCTGTTTTATGGCTGTTAATACCATGACGAAACCTAAAGATGGAACGCCAGACCAGAGTGTTTATTTTTGTTTGATACATAAAAATAATGCCCTATGTGGTTCTGGTGTTAATTCTTCGGATGACAAAGGTGAAGATCTATCTAAAGAAAAATTGAAATTGCTTAAGAGCATTTCATTTGATGGTGACTAACCTTAGTTGAATTTTAGAAATTTTGAAGTATGAGAGTATAAATGCCGTATTCCCTTAAACATCTTCCTGAATGTTATCTTCGACCAGTTCCACCAAAAGCATCTCGTTGGTTTGCTGTCCTGGTTGCGATGTTGGTCATTAGCGTGATCCTTATGCGGATATTCGGACGATACATCGATAATAGCCACTTCTGGATGTTTGCCATTGGCACGCCATTCGTTGTGTGGATTGTAACTTTCGGTTTTCGTATGTGGATCTGGTCATTACAGGACAGTAAAGCGAATGGTTTTGACCAGCGTCGGGAGCAATGGATCCTGAGTGAGACCCGTAGGGCTCGTCGTGCGCTTCAAGTGTTGAATACGACATTTATTACAGCCCATCAGGAAGACGAACAGCGTTATGTCGCTGTTGATATGCTTAATAATAACAGCATTATCATTTCGCAGTCGGACTGGAAAGGCGAAAAAAGCATGAGGCTGAGCCGTATTACGGCAGAACCAGAAGATACCCCTGGATTGGTCATCTCACGTCTGTTCTCTAAACTCATTGCTGATCTTCCAGTTCACCAGTTTCCGGAGAACGCTTCGCTTGCTGTCATCCTCGATATCTCGTCATCTCTGTCATTCCCTGCTGTCAGAGATATCTGGCAGGAAGCCTGGCAGGAGAGTGGCCTAACCTGCGCTGTTGAATATGTAGATAGCAATGGGCTGGAGGTAGTCAACCACTGGCTGGATCACCGCATTAAAGATAAAGCCATGTTATTGATTGTTGGCCTCCAGATTGACCCGGTTGTTTCAAACAATACTGCTGAAGCAGCCGTTGCTCTGCTTCTTGGCAACCGCCTGACCCAGGAGGCGCTCGAGCCTCTCGCGTTGCTGCACCGGCCGGATCCTGCTCCATCAGGTGAACTGCGCGAGGGGATGAACATGGCCGCCTGGAACGTCCCGCTCAAAGAAAATATCGTGAAAAATTTATGGCTTGCCGGTCTTACGGGTAAGCAGCGCGCAGAGGTTATCGAGTGCCAGAATGCTCACCCTGCGCAGTCTGTAGAGGACGAAGCCGTCATTTCGCTCGATATATCCATGGGACATGCCGGAGCCGCAGCACCCTGGCTGGCTATCGCTGCCGCCACTGAAATTGCCCGACAAGCTCAGTCACCACAGATGATTATCTGCGGAGATACCACACAGAATGTGCTGTGGAGCACACTCATTACCCCGATTGCTTCCCGACAGGAGATGGATCCGTGAAGCTACCTTTAGCACCGAAGACTACGGAAGGCCGCTATCTTGCTGTCGCATTGATTTTCTTTTTGCTGCTAGCCGTTATGACGTTCATGGTCTGGAAGCATCCGGATATTGCCGGGATTGAAGACGGTAGTCAGCAGCAAATTTACTGGCTTATCGCTGGCGGATGTATTTCAGGCTGTGCCCTAATCGTATCAGTGGTGCTTCTGGCGGCAGTACGTAGTGCCGGTAAGCAGGAGTTTAATGCGCTTGTCGACAATACCAACGGTGATGATGAGAAAAAGAAACGGGAAAATGATAAAGCGCCTGTTCATCCTGCGGTGACCATGTGTGACAGGATTCGGGGGCATCTCCGCTCCCGTATTGGCCTTTACTGGCGCCATAAAACCCGCCTGTTGCTGATTACCGGTGACGAAGCTGCGATTGAACAGCTGGTACCCGGGCTGCAACAGCAGCAGTGGCTTGAAGGCAACCGTACCGTGCTGATTTACGGCGGGAGCCTGACTACTGAACCGGACAAGGAAAAATACACCGCGCTACGCAAACTGCGTCGCGGACGGCCACTGGACGGTATTGTTCGAGTGATGCCACAGTCGTTTAACCTGACACCACAGATAAGCGATAACGATTTGCGTGCACTGGAAAAAATCAGTGGACTGCTCCGTTATTCCGCCCCGGTCTGGCTGTGGCAACTGTGCGACAGCAAGTGGTCGCAGGCAAAACGCACTGAACAGACGGTAGGTGCCAGTTTCCCGCTGCGTGCTAAGCCTGACGAAATTACCCGCCAGCTTGAGCTGATGCTTCCGGCCCTGCGAACGCAGGGGATGAGTCAGGTCGCTGAGAACAACGGCCACGACTTCCTGCTGCGCCTGGGCCAGCACCTCAAAGACGGCGGTATCGCCCGCTGGACTCAGCAACTGGTGCCATGGCTGGCAGCCTCCCAACAGCGCGTTCCGCTGCGTGGCCTGATGTTTAGCCTGCCGGAGAATAAACCCGCCGCTATCGCAGGAGAAACAGCCGGTGCTGCAGCTGCCAACGCTGAGAAATATATCCCGGAATCACAACGCCATGCGCTGACCCTGCCGGTGACCTGGCAGGGGATCGTTGATGACTGTACCCGCGTGCGTGGCCGCCGTGTCGGTATGGCGCGGGAACAGACGCTGGCCTGGACACTGATGGCCATTATCGGTGTCTGGGGGGCGGGGACGTTGCTGTCGTTTGCGGTCAACCGTCTGCAGATTGTCTCTGTGGCGCAGCAGGCGCATGCTCTGGTGGAGCATTCTTCCGTATCGGATTACCAGCTGACGGCTCTGCATATGCTGCGTAATGACGCCGGCCGCCTGCAGCAGCATATTGAGGATGGTGCCCCTTGGTACCAGCGCTTCGGTCTTGACCATAACCAGCAACTGCTCGATGCGTTGCTGCCCTGGTACGGTGTGGCAAACAACCGCCTGATACGTGACCCGGCGAACGAGGCGCTTACGCAAAAGCTCAGCGCGCTGGCAGGCTCTGTACCCGGCAGCGACCAGCGGGCACAGCTGGCGAAGCCGGGCTATGACCAACTGAAAGCCTGGTTAATGATGGCCCGTCCGGATAAAGTCGACGGCGCGTATTACGCCCAGACCATGAAAGCCGTGCAGCCGACGCGGATGGGCATTTCAACCGGCCTTTGGCAAAGCCTGTCGCCGGACTTGTGGGCCTTCTACATCACCGAACTGCCTGAGCAACCACAGTGGAAAATCAGGCCGGATGCGCAGCTGGTGAGTCAGAGCCGCCAGGTGCTGTTGCAGCAAATTGGACGGCGTAACGCCGAAAGCACCCTGTATGAGAACATGCTCAAATCGGTGCGTCGTAACTTTGCCGATGTGTCTCTGGAAGACATGACCAGCGGTACCGATGCGCGGCGACTGTTCACCACCGAGGAAGTGGTGCCAGGCATGTTTACCCGCCAGGCGTGGGAAGGGGGCATCCAGCAGGCTATCGCAAAGGCCGCAAATTCCCGCCGGGATGAAATTGACTGGGTGTTGAGCGATTCCCATAAGGCCATATCAGCTGACCTGTCACCGGAAGCCCTGAAAGCGCGTCTGACGCAACGCTACTTCACCGACTTTGCCGGCAGCTGGCTGAGCTTTCTCAACAGCCTGCGACTTAACCAGGCAAACAACATTGCTGACGTTACCGACCAGCTGACGCTGATGAGTGATGTCCGGCAGTCGCCACTGATTGCCCTGATGAATACCCTCGCCTGGCAGGGGCAGACCGGCCAGCAAAGCGAAAGTCTTTCGGATTCCATCATCAAATCGGCTAAAGATCTCGTAGGTAGAAAAGATAAACCCGCGATTGAGCAGTCTGCGTCAGGGCCGCAGGGGCCGCTGGATGAAACCTTTGGCCCACTGCTTCAGCTTCTGGGTAAAAATAAAGGCAGTAACGTCATGTCGGCTGACACCTCCCTGAGCCTGCAGACGTATCTGACCCGTATCACCCGCGTGCGTCTGCGACTGCAACAGGTGGCCAGCGCCTCAGATCCGCAGGCGATGATGCAGATCCTGGCGCAGACCGTATTCCAGGGCAAAAGCGTGGATCTGACAGACACTCAGCAATACGGCAGTCTGATTTCGGCAAGCCTTGGCGAAGAGTGGAGTGGTTTTGGCAACACGATGTTTGTGCAGCCGCTGACCCAGGCCTGGGAGACTGTGCTTCAGCCGTCGGCAGCCAGTCTGAATGATAAATGGAGCCGCTCGGTTGTCGCGAACTGGCAAACTGCTTTTGACGGGCGTTTCCCGTTTGCGGCCAGCAAAAGTGATGCTTCTTTACCCATGATGGCTGAATTTGTGCGTAAGGACAGCGGGCGTATAGAGCGCTTCCTGACCACGGAACTCAGCGGTGTGTTGCACAAAGAGGGCAGCCAGTGGGTACCGGATAAGGTCAACAGCCAGGGGCTTACCTTTAACCCGGCCTTCCTGCGGGCCATTAACCAGCTGAGCCAGCTGTCAGACATTCTGTTCACCGATGGCAGTCAGGGCATCCGCTTTGAGTTGCAGGCGCGTCCTGTACCACAGGTGGTGGAAACTCAGCTGACTATTGATGGACAAAAGCTGCACTACTTCAACCAGATGGCCGACTGGCAAAGCTTCCGCTGGCCGGGAGACACTTACAAGCCGGGGACTATGCTGACCTGGATCACGGTCAATGCCGGAACGCGTCTGTTCGGGGATTACAGCGGGGCCTGGGGCTTTATTCGCTGGCTGGATCAGGGCAAGCGCCAGCAGCTTAACCGTAGCCAGTGGATGATGAGTTTCACCGCGCCAGATGGTCGCACGCTGCAGTGGGTACTGCGTTCACAACTTGGAAAAGGTCCGCTGGCGCTACTGGATCTGCACGGTTTCACGTTACCGGATCAGATATTCAGTGTCGACAGCGCGGCTACCGCTCAGGCGCTGATGGCCAATACCGGAAACAGTGACATGGATGAAGTCGAATAATAAGCACTCTGCAAAATCTGGTCGCTGCCTGTCAGACTAACGACAGCAACAGGCACACGCACGGAAAGCTGGCAGCCCTGGCTTGCTGCGGTAAGTGGCACCAGTCCGACCGGAGAAGACCCATGCTCAAATGCCTGTATCTGCAGCAGAGCTGGCTGGAGATTCTGGAGCAGGCGGACAGCACTTTCTCGCGTGGCGCCAATCACCTCTGGCTGGATTTGCAGTGGTATATCCATCAGACGATATTCTGGCCCTTGAGCCGGAAGCGCTGGAGAAAGCAGACAGCGAAGGCCTGGATGCCACGCTCCACTGGCTGCAGACCCGGCCAGGAACCGACTCTATAAGAGACAAATGGCTGCTGCGTCTGCTGATAGCCCGTGTGGCCGAGCAAAAGGGCAAAAATGAACTGGCCCTGCATCTGTTGGATGAACTCGACAGCGCCGCACAGTCAATCACCCTTACGCAGTGGACACAGGCACTGCTATTTGAAGTGAAATTGCGTCGCCTCAGACTGCTGTGCATGAAAGCCACACGCAGTGAAACCGATAAATCACAGCTTCAGCCGGAGATGGACCAGCTTCTGTCCGATCTGATTGCGCTCGATCCGGCAAGCAGTGCGGTGCTTTGCGGATAACCCGGACAGAATTCAGCTAAAGGGAAAAATATGGCAGCAGAAGGCTTTTATCTGGTGCAGGGCGACAAAACGACCTGCGGAGGGAGAATCACCACGGGTGCAGAAGATCACACGCTGTTTGATAAACCTGTAGCCCGGGAACAGGACAGTGTGACCTGCGGTAAACATGCCGGGCTTTTCAGGATAGCCGGTGGCATTGACAACGATACCATTCACGACAGGCGGATGGCCGGGACTCTCGACAGCTACAGTACTTGTCCTTGTAAAGCGAAGTTTATTCCGTCTATGTGGAATGATACGTATGAGAAAAATGGGGGGGCGGGATCACCTTCCACGAATTCACTAGCGAAAAATGCGGCGCAGCTGCTTAACAATGCTATAGATAGCACCCATGCTGCTCAAAGTGACTTTGCGGGAATGTGTTTTGCGGAACCAAATGAATTGCGTAATGGTGTTTTTCTTTGGACAGAAACACAGGGAGCAGGGCATGTCTTCGTTTCAATTCACGTCAATAGCACCGTTTATGTGTTTACATATGGTAGGTATGATCAGGAAGGGTTTAGCCCTTTTGGCGAGGGCGTATTAATTAAATACTCCGGTGAAAAAGCTGATACGTTTTACTCAAAAGAACTCTATCGAATGGGATCGTCAGTTTATAAAATACTAGACGTTGATGAAACAGACACGTTATCAATATTTAGTTCTTTATGGGCGTCCAGTGATGTTCGTGCTGATGGTGAGAACACTAACCCTGATATAAAAGAAAATGGTCGTATCATTGATATCTATAATCTTGCTGTCAACAATTGTACGACAACAACAGTGACAGGCCTTAAAAAGGCAGGTACAGAAATGTTCGATGTGAAATTACTTAATTTATTTGGCTACAGTGAGGATTTTGCAATCCCCTCATCTTTGAATGACTATCTGATGGATTTATCCAAAAATCCTGCTGATATGCGAGTGATAAGAATGACTAATGAATTTATAGCTAAGTATCATAACTCTTCTGATTATAAGAAAATTGAAGGCGCTGGCAGTGGTAACGAGACAGCCGGTACGATAGGTAAGGGAAGTGGGCTCGCAGGGAAGGGATCAAGCGGCTATGCTCCGACCACATTCACCCAATCCCAGGGAGTAGAGAATGATTAAGAAGCTACTGTTTGTTTTTCTGCCTGTAGCGCTGTTTTTAGTTGTCAGTACAGGTGTACTTTCTCTTTCATTTATGGATATAAAATATACTTATGAACCAGCGTTAATTGGCTCTCATCTGGATTATCTTGTTGGCGAAACCTATTCCATAGCCTGGTTGTTCTACGGTGTGTTAAATGTTGCGTTTATAATAATATATGTTATTTCTTTTTTTATTTTTAACAGGCTGAGCAAAAAACATCGATCTTTATCCTCTCAATGAACTGCTGTGACAACGATACCATTCACGACAGGCGAATGGTCGGAACCCTAGACAGCTACAGTACCTGCCCCTGTAAGGCGAAGTTTATTCTGTCGATGATGGATGATACGTACGATAAGAGCAGTGGAGCTTCCGCTGGAGAATCGGCAGCAGGCTTTACAGCGACTCCGACGCAGACTTCTCCTGAGCTGCCTGGTTATCTGACCGGTGAGCAAAAACCATCTGGTTTTGTGCCAGATTACCCGGTATTACTTAACACACGTAACTTCCCGGATAGTAAGTTAAGGGCCATGCTGCAGGCCAATAGCCAGGAAGTAATGCTACTTACCCTCGGCGAAGTATATGAAATACTGTCATCATGGAGATTTTACAAAAATGGTGGGTGGAACTGACACAAAGTCAGCCGGGACAGATTGCAGTAAATTATGGCCTGGGTATTAAAGATGCCATTACAACAACCATGCTTATTGCCGATTTAAAACTGTATGATATTAAATCTACGGTGTACGTAAATAAAAATGGAAATGAACTCATAAAACTGACTGGATATGCAGGGATGCGAAAAATATTAAACGCACCTGTATATGTTCTAAAAAATCCCAAAGTCGTCAGCTTGGGGATTGGGAAGTTCGGTGTTAAAAGTACCATTGTAGAAGGCACTGTTATAACGTTTTATTTCGCTCTCGCTTATCGTACCATTGATTTCATAATGAATGATGATACCAGTCTGGCTGAATTTATAGGCTCACTGGCAACAGATGTCGTAAAAATCGGCATTGCTTCCGCTGTCAGTTGGGGGGCTGGTGCTTTGTTGACAATGACTCCATTTGTTATTGGCCCACTTGTAGCTGTCGTACTTGTTGGTCTCGGGGCAAGCATCGCATTGAACGTGCTGGACGATCACTTTAAAGTGACTGATAAGCTTGTTGAATTGATTGAGAATGCACAGCAGGAGTTTATCGATAAAGCTCGCGAGATCGAGGATGGGTTCTGGGATCTTGGCGCTATGTATCTGGATGGGATGCTACGGACCGGGAGAGAGTTTGTTATTGCAGAAACCAAAAAATATCTGCGTGAAACGTTACAAGAAATTATCCCAATGGATTATTGACAATGTATCCTTTTAAACAACGAGTCATGGCACTTTTTGGAGTTGCATTCTTTCTGATGGTTTCCATCGGGATTTCATATCTCGGTATTTTTAAGTTGCGTGAATACCTTTCTTACCCCGAAGTCGTTAACTTCTCTTTTTGGGTTACTTTTGCTGCCGCATTTTTCTTTTTTTTCTCACCGTTATTGGTGATGATTTTTCCTGTTATTTTTACCGGGAAGCAGATAACCGTTACATCAGGTAAAAAATTACTGAAAACCACGTTTATCATCTTAGGGTTAACTATCCTGGGAATGTTCATTTTTTCAGAAAGATACACAACATCTTTAATGCATAAAGGTTACACAGAATGTCAGGGGATCCCTTCTGGTTGGATGCCTGGCATGGCAAAAAAATATGCCATAGAACCGTCCCTTTGTACTCAGCATTGATGGTTCTCTTTTCTATATGATTACCCGTGCCAGACTCCCGGAGTCTGCTTCAGTGTTTAACACGCAGCAATTTACTAAGCAGAATAAATATGGATGATTTAACCCTGCGTTATTATGACGCTGAAATGCGCTACCTGCTGGAAGTCGGTGAAAAGTTTGCTCGTGCTCACCCCGAGCAGGCGGCAATGCTCAATCTTGATAAAGCGGGTGCGCGTGACCCGTACGTGGAGCGCCTGTTTGAAGGCTTTGCCTTTCTGATGGGACGACTGCGTGAGAAGCTCGATGACGACCTGCCTGAACTGACCGAAGGGCTGGTCAGCCTTTTGTGGCCGCATTACCTGCGTACCATTCCGTCAATGTCGGTGGTGGAGTTCACCCCTGACTGGCGTGAGATGAAAGAGCAGATGCGGATTGACTAAGGTTTCGAGGTGAACTCGCGGCCGATCGGGGAGAAAGACACACGCTGCCGGTACACCACCACCAAAAAGATAACGCTTCAGCCGCTGTCGCTGGAGCGGGCCAGCCTGGTGATCGATACCGATGGCCGTTCGGTTGTCACGCTGCGTTTTAACTGCAGTCAGCTTGCAGACTGGAACCGTATCGATTTAAGCCATATTTCGTTCTGTTTCAATGCCGACGCGCTGCTGGCGTGTGCGATGCACGAAGCTTTCACCCTGAACGTGGCCCGGATGTGGCTGCGAATGCCGGGTGACATGGACAGAATTCAGCTAAAGGGAAAATATGGCAGCAGAAGGCTTTTATCTGGTGCAGGGCGACAAAACGACCTGCGGAGGGAAAATCACCACGGGCGCAGAGGATCACACTCTGTTTGATAAACCTGTGGCCCGAGAGCAGGACAGCGTGACCTGCGGTAAACATGCCGGGCTTTTCAAGATAGCCGGTGGCATTGACAACGATACCATTCACGACAGGCGGATGGCCGGAACCCTCGACAGCTACAGCACCTGCCCCTGTAAGGCGAAGTTTATTCCGTCGATGATGGATGATACGTACGAGAAGAGTAGCGGAGCTTCCGCTGCAGAACCAGCAGCAGGTTTTGCAACACCTGTGCAAACTTCGCCAGAATTGCCGAGTTATCTGACCGGTAAGCAAAAGCCAACTGGATTTGTACCTGATTATCCAGTTTTACGAAATACTCATGATTTTCCCGATGGTAATTTGAGGGCTATGCTAAGGCAAAGTAATCAGGATGTGATGCTGCTCACTCTTCCAGAAGCTTTCGAAATATTGTCCTCGTGGGGGGCATGGAAACACGGATGGGTAGCAATAACAGAAAGTGACCCCGGACAAATAGTTGTTAATTATGGAACCAATATCAAGGATGTTGTGACTGCATCTATGTTGATCAACCAATTGGGAAGCTTCAGCATAAAAGCAACAACATATGTAAACCGCAACGGTACAGAACTGATAAAAATAAGTGGTTATCCTGGTGTAAGGAAGATATTGAATGCGCCTGTGTTTGCGGCTAAAAATCCAAAGATTGTTGATTTGGGAATTGGTAAATATGGGTTTGCAAAATCTGTTGTTGAAGGAGCACGGCTGACATTTTATGTTGCAGCCGCTTACAGGACTCTTGATTTCATTTTGAACGATGAGAAATCTTTAGCTGAATTTATAGGATCTCTGGCTACTGATGTAATGAAAATCGGTATTGTATCAGTAGTCACATTTGTTGTTGGAAGTGTCGTAGTAACCCCGTTGATTGCATTTAACCTTGTAATAGTCATTGGCGTTGGATTTTTTGCTGCCTGGGGTTTAAATAAGCTGGACCAGAAGTTTGGTGTGACAGACAAAGTAGTTGAGTACATTGATGCGGCTCAACAAGAATTTGCTGAAAAAGCCAGAGAAATGGAAGATGGTTTTTGGGACTTAGGTGCTATGTTTGCAGAGAAGATGTTAATTAAAGGCAAGAAAATTATAGAGTCAGAAATTAGAGGGTTTTTGAGAAACTCAATTGACGATATTACCAAGAGGATATACTAACATATGACGAAAAAAATCAATGCTTTTTTTTCAATTCTTATATTGTTGGTTGTTTCTATCCTGTCGTTTTATTTTTGGTTGAGCGAGGTCTTTGATTTCCTCAAGTTTCATGATGAAATTATTTTTTCGTGGATGTCATTAAGTCTTATATCAATACCAATTATGTTTGTGTTTCCTTTATACTGGTTTTACCTTTCGCTCCGATATGAGCAAGAATACGCACTTAAAAAAGTGAATAAAATTATGCCGCATTTCAAGTGTATGTGTGTGTTTGCTTTTGCTTTGTCATGTACTATTTCGTTTGGCTATTTGTCAGCACTTAAAAGCAAAGGTTACATTCTTTGCTCAGGAGTGCCATCTGGATGGACACCCGGAACGGCCAGAAAGTATGTGGTCGATAAAAAATTATGCTTCAGTTCGGGTAGGCAGCATGAAAGATAGAATTCGTGAATTTTTCGCTATAGTGATCATTCTTGGGTCGTGAGCTCTGAGCTTTTATCTTGGAAAAGGTATATTTAAAGAATATTCCAGCTTTGGTGATGAAATTGTTTTTTCATGGTTAACCGTTGCTTTGGTTGCGTTGCCTTTCGTGATGCTATTCCCACTGGCCTATTTTATTCTGGTTCTCTTCAGGGGAAAAGAGTTTGCTTTCAAGAAGATGGATTACTATATCGTTTATTTAAAATGGGGTTGCATTGCTATCGTAATACTGGGTCTGTTGTACTCCATTCTCTATCCCAAAGAGCTGATTAGCAGAGGATATGTACGCTGCAATGGAATTCCATCGGGCTGGATGCCAGGCACAACCACTTGTTATGTAAAAGAAATATTCTCCTGTAAACCATATTGATGAGCGAACTTTTTTATTTGAAGTCGCCTGTCGGTTTTTGGAATTCCCTTAATCGCTCATCACGCAGTAATTAACTAAACAGAAACTATTATGGATGATTTAACCCTGCGTTATTACGACGCCGAAATGCGCTACCTGCTGGAAGCCGGTGAAGAGTTTGCTCGTGCTCACCCCGAGCAGGCGGCAATGCTCAATCTTGATAAAGCGGGTGCGCGTGACCCGTACGTGGAGCGCCTGTTTGAAGGCTTTGCCTTTCTGATGGGACGACTGCGTGAGAAGCTCGATGATGACCTGCCGGAACTGACCGAAGGGCTGGTCAGCCTGCTGTGGCCGCATTATCTGCGCACCATTCCGTCAATGTCGGTGGTGGAGTTCACTCCTGACTGGCGCGAAATGAAAGAGCAGATGCGCATTGACAAAGGTTTCGAGGTGAACTCGTGGCCGATCGGGGAGAAAGGCACACGCTGCCGGTACACCACCACCAAAAAGATAACGCTTCAGCCGCTGTCGCTGGAGCGGGCCAGCCTGGTGATCGATACCGATGGCCGTTCGGTTGTCACGCTGCGTTTTAACTGCAGTCAGCTTGCAGACTGGAACCGTATCGATTTAAGCCATATTTCGTTCTGTTTCAATGCCGACGCGCTGCTGGCGTGTGCGATGCACGAAGCTTTCACCCTGAACGTGGCCCGGATGTGGCTGCGAATGCCGGGTGACATGGACAGAATTCAGCTAAAGGGAAAATATGGCAGCAGAAGGCTTTTATCTGGTGCAGGGCGACAAAACGACCTGCGGAGGGAAAATCACCACGGGCGCAGAGGATCACACGCTGTTTGATAAACCTGTAGCTCGGGAACAGGATAGCGTGACCTGCGGTAAACATGCCGGGCTTTTCAGGATAGCTGGTGGCATCGACAACGATACCATTCACGACAGGCGGATGGCCGGGACTCTCGACAGCTACAGCACCTGCCCGTGCAGGGCGAAGTTTATTCCGTCGATGATGGATGATACGTACGAGAAGAGCAGTGGAGCTTCCGCTGGCGAATCGGCAGCAGGCTATACGGCCGCCCCGACGCAGACCTCTCTTGAATTACCGAGTTATTTGACAGGTGAACAAAAACCGACAGGGTTTGTGCCTGATTATCCTGTGTTAAGGAATACGCATGATTTACCTGATGGTAATTTGAGGGCAATGTTAAATGCGAATAACAATAACGTAATGTTGCTTACATTGGGGAAGTGTTTGAGTATTTGACATCTATGTGATTCTATAAGTCAGGGTGGTCCTTTATTTCCCAAAGCAAACCCGGTGAATTTGTTGTTAACTATGGCACGAGCATAAAAGATGCGTATTCCACCTCGAAAATATTATACCAGTTAGGTAGCCTTGGTATAACTGCAACCGTGTATGTTAACCACAAGGGAACAGAGCTAATAAAAATAAGTGGTTATTCGGGGGCCAGGAAAATACTAAATGCACCAGTGTTCGCCGCAAAAAAACCTAAAATCATCAAGTATGGAATAGGGAGGTACGGACTCAATAACGCGATAAAAGAAGGTTTTCTTTTTGGTTTGATTTATGTGTCTGTGGCTGATTCTGTAGATTTCATTTTCAATGATGAGTCTACCTTAGCGAAATTCATTGGAAAGTGGGCTGTTGATGTGGTTAAGGTCGGTGTTTCATCAGCGATTACTTGGGGAACTGGTGTTTACGCCGTAGGAGTATTCTCAATAATTGCAGCACCAATAGTTGTTGTGCTGGTTGCAGGTGCGTTATCCGCATGGGCACTCAATAAATTAGATGATGAATATAAAATTACAGAAAAAGTTGTTTCTCTTATTGAATCGGCGCAGCAGGAATTTGTTGAGAAAGCAAAAAAATGGAGAAAGGCTTATGGGATTTGGGCGCAATGTATGTTGATGGTATGCTTGCTCATGGGAAAATGGTTATTGAATATGAGGTAAAAAAATACATAAGGCAATCATTAGACAATTTTGAAAAGGAGTGGTTTTGATGCAGGGCTTTCCATTTAAAAGTAGGGTTGGAATGTTTTTTGGTATGCTGTGTCTTTATGTGCCTTTGACCTTGGGGGGAGGGTTACTTTCCTTGACTACGCTTAAAGAGTATTTTGCATTTCCATCTGAATTATCATTCTCATCTTTTTTTGTTTATGGTTTTTCTGCTGTGTTTATATTGACTCCTGTCGCCTTTTTTTCTTTATGGCCTATTTTTCTGGGGCGCAGAGTTTCAATTGAGATGCAAAGGTATTTAACTAAGTACATCATTGCAGTGTTCTTTATTACTATCGCCTTTCAGATTGGATTTAAAGTTTATTTTACAAATAAGCTTGAAGATAAAGGATATGTTGCCTGTCCAGGTGCTCCGAAAGCATGGGTGCCTGGCATGGCAACAAGATACGTAAAAAACATCCAACTTTGCAGTCAATAACCTCCTGATTGATTATCTGGCCTTAAAAATACCTGGACGTCAGACTATAAAAACGCTGTTTAATGGTTTTTTTGGGTGTGTATATAAATTTAAAAAAAAGTTGGAGCTGTAGCTGCCATTACCTTAAATGTTCTGGATGGAAACTTTAGTGTGACTGAGAAGGTTGTGGCCTATATATAATCAGTACAACAGGCACTCGCAAATAAAGACAGAGAACAAATTAAAGAGACTGAAAGCGACTTGCCAGATCCTGACGCAATGTTCGCAGATCAAAAAGATAACGCTTCAGCCGCTGTCGCTGGAGCGGGCCAGCCTGGTGATCGATATCGATGGCCGTTCGGTTGTCACGCTGCGTTTTAACTGCAGTCAGCTTGCAGACTGGAACCGTATCGATTTAAGCCATATTTCGTTCTGTTTCAATGCCGACGCGCTGCTGGCGTGTGCGATGCACGAAGCTTTCACCCTGAACGTGGCCCGGATGTGGCTGCGAATGCCGGGTGACATGGACAGAATTCAGCTAAAGGGAAAATATGGCAGCAGAAGGCTTTTATCTGGTGCAGGGCGATAAGACGACCTGCGGAGGGAAAATCACCACGGGCGCAGAGGATCACACGCTGTTTGATAAACCTGTAGCCCGAGAGCAGGACAGTGTGACCTGCGGTAAACATGCCAGGCTTTTCAAGATAGCCGGTGGCATTGACAACGATACCATTCATGACCGGCGAATGGCCGGAACCCTTGACAGCTACAGCACCTGCCCCTGCAAGCGAGGTTTATTCCGTCGATGATGGATGATACGTATGAAAAGAGTGGGGGTAGTGCAAATTCTGCTGGGGGAACAACGGCAGCTACAGCCACTTCATCAGCAACTACTCCACCAGTAACGACTACCGGGCAGTCGTCAGATCTTAAGAGTAAACTGCATTGTCGTCATACTGACGGCGCTATAAAGGTTGCTGACTATATACTCAATGAAATTAAAACCAATGTCAGAGGTCGGATTGCAAATGTTATAAGAGGTTATATCGATGATGAAACCATGAAAAACACATTAAAAGAATGGAATAATCTACCTTTTTACGCGAAACCAGCTCCTGGTCCTGAGCCTCATATTTCTGAAGCTATAATTGTTTGGTATCAAACAGTGAACACAGGTTCCGTGTGAGATCATAAGCCAAAAATTCGTGATATGTTTGGTTCAGTAGCTGTTGCGCGACCCCTCCCTGGTAATACTCCATCTAAGTCTTATTATCATAAATATAAACATTATGATTATTTTTATGATGTTTGGTCAAATATCCACTATGGGTATGTCGGTCTTAGTGTTGGGTTTAAGGGAAATTTATTATTATCGGGCTCGATATGGGAGCAAAACATGACCCCAGGAGCTGTCGGAAATGATACATTGGATGATGTGACTAGCATGGAAATTGGTTTTTCGTTGTATCATCGGCATGGGAAAATGGCAGATACACTAACCACTCAGGATATTCTGAATGCTTTGGATAGCACAGCTGAAGAATCACTTCCAGTTTCTAAGCAGAAGCACTGGTGCTGGAATAATAAAAACCCTAAAAAAATCGAGCCGTAGATGCCATGAAAAAAAAAGCGATATTAACATTCATCTTTCTTCTTATTGCAATTCTTGTGCTTTTTTTTATTCCTGTAAGGCCGGTAGTCATCGTTCAGAACACAACGAAAGAACGTGTGTATTTGTACATCAATGAGAGTGTTTACGGTATCGAACCAACTCCTGAGGAAGTTGATGAAATAATAAGGGATCGTCCTGATATAATCGAGTCGGGAGAAGAGGTCAGGATAAAAAGCTCTTTTTCATCCATAATAATGGATAATTATGAATTAAGTATTGGTTGGTCAACCGGTGGGCGGTTTGAGTATAATTCAAATGGTGGCGGTGGGGTAGGTTTTCGTTTGTCATCGAAATCAAATATATGTTCTGCAAAGCTAATAATACAGCCAGGGTATAATCACTTTAAAATGGTTGATCAAGATCAGGATATATGTCTTAAAAAGCTTTCTTTTATTAAAGGTAACCATTAAGAAATGCAAAATTGATTGAGCTTGATTAGAGTGAAAGCGACGACCAGATTTCGTCACAAAGGCGGAATGATGCGTCATGAAGCGCCGGAATATTACTACCACACCCGCGTGCCAAATACGGCCACGCCTGAAAAAAATAACTGTTGTCCTGCTGGCGTAGAACGTCCCCGGCGAGCTGCGCTATGCCATTGATGTCGAGCTCAAGAGTATTGGCCTTGTGCGCTATGCAACAGAATTTGCACCAGAAGGACGGGTTCTTCTGCGACATCTTAAGCAACAGCAGTATCTCGACACGACAACTCGTATGTAAGGCAAGATAACACTATGTCAGTAAAATCACAGTTTCTCAAAAAATTGCAGGCCAGACAGCCCGCTGCGGCTTCATTTGTCAGTAAGAATCAGGCTTGGTTGATTTTAGCGCTCCTTGCATAGCGGAACCGGAATGAGTAATTGTTATTTTTTTTGCCTGTTAGTCATTGCGTATTTACCTGGCGAAACAGTCAATAGCTGACAGGAAAAAATCCCGAAATAACGAAATAAATCACGGATCCGGAAATGCGAAAACCCGACAGCCAATATGCGTTCCTCTTTTATATGGCGATCAAGGCCGGATAAGGGGTTATCGGCGTCAATCGATAGTTCTGAGATATTAATACTGTTTATAAAAGGAATAATTTTGAATAATTTTGTAAGAAAAATGGATAATGTTCTTTTGTTAGTACTGACCGTGCTGGCTTTATCGGGTTGTGCAACAAAAAACCTGAAAAATGACATAAAACACCATGAAAATGGCCGGACGTTGTATAACAATGATGTGATCACTGCAGCAACCATCACCGAATCGGGAAAAGAAAATTATAGCTGGGTTTTTATTGGCAATAATTTTGATTATGCCCTTACCTCAGGCGCGAGTGATTTTTTGCGTACACTGGTGTCTGGTAAAATTGATAAGGCCAGAGTCAGGGTATCTGAAGATGGTACATTCACGCTGAATAAAGAAAAAAATCAGTTCAGCGGGGAGGTTACCCTGAAATATAGCTATCGGGATCAGGCTGAGAAAATGCTAATCTTAAATATCCTAAAACTATCAGAGTGGTATTGCACCGGTAATAATAAAGGTGCTGGTGAGTGCGAAATCAAACTCTCTGGTCTGCAGGGAACCATACATCAAAAAGCGCATGTTCCTGCTGATGTATTCCGTTTTGATCATCCGATTAAGGTGAAATTCTATACCCGCAATACTCTCTCCGCGAAACGACTTCTCTATCCGGCTGCAGTGGCAACGGACGTTGTGCTGTCTCCACTGTACCTTCTTGGCGGTGTCGCTGTTTTATCTGTCTACGGCATTATTCTACTGCATTAATAGTTATCCATTATTTTTGTGGGAGAGTTCAGCGGCTTGAGTAATGAAAGAACTGTCAAGGAGGATTAATGAGGAAATGTGCAGGTATACCTGCGCGCCATTAAATTGATGGTGATGACATCTGACGCCATAGCTACCATATTTAAAGTATGCGGTGTTTTCACTATATTTTATCATTGGCAGTAAACATTAAAATGCCAGATGGTGAATTTTTTTCTGATAAATGGACTATCAAATTACAATATGACTCTTTACGATATTAAACCAAAATTTCAGGATTTATTACGGCCTTTAGTCCGCGTGTTATTTGTCCGGGGCGTAACGGCCAATCAGGTGACCGTCAGTGCGGCAGTCTTCTCGGTAATACCTGGCGCAGGGCTGATGCTATTTCCCGACCCCCGCCTTTACATTTTACTACCTATCTTTCTGTTTATTCGTATGGCACTGAATGCGATAGATGGCATGCTGGCGCGAGAGTTTAATCAGAAGAGTCAGCTCGGAGCCATTCTTAATGAGGTCGGGGATATCATAGCTGATGCAGCGCTTTATCTGACATTTGCATTTTTAACCGGGGTATCACCGTGGCTGGTTGTGCTGGTGGTGTTGCTGTCGTGGTTGACGGAGTTCTGCGGCATCATCGCCCAGACGCTGACGGGTAGCCGAAATTATCGTGGTCCGATGGGTAAAAGCGACCGTGCCTTTGTTTTGGGGGCTTTAGGTTTGTTTATCGCGCTTTGGCCGCAGTACAGCATCGTGACCAATATCGTCTTTAGTGCCTCGGCAGTGCTTCTGGCCTGGACCTCGATCAATCGTTGCCATAGCGTGCTGGTGGTCAAAAATGCCTGATTCTCTGTACACATTGTATTACTGCCTCGGCGGGTTCTTCAGCATTTTATTGCTGGCGACTGTTATCCTCTGCGTCTTAAAAAAATGCTGCCCGCAGCGCGACTGGCTTGAGCTTCAGCAACGTATCAATAGCTGGTGGGTTATTGTTGGCTTATTTTCGCTGGCGATGCTTTCACCCAAAGGGCTGGCGCTCGCCTTCTTCGGTTTTCTCAGCTTCCTGTCACTGAAGGAATATTTAACGCTGGCACCTACCCGCCGCTCCGACAGCGTGCCGTTGCTGTGGATGTATGCCGCGATCCCGCTGCAATATATCTGGGTGGGCATGTCATGGTATGGCATGTTTATTATCTTTATTCCGATTTACGTCTTTTTATTCCTGCCCGCCCGCATGGTGCTGGTAGGCGATACGAAAGGATTCGTGCACTCTGCATCCGTCATGCACTGGGGCATGATGACTACGGTCTTTGCTTTAAGCCATGTAGCTTTCCTGATGATGTTGCCAGGCGTGGATACTAAAGCTGGCGCATTACTGGTGATATTTTTGGTGGCGACCACCGAGCTTAACGACATAGCGCAATACCTGTGGGGGAAATCGCTGGGTAAAATCAAGGTCACGCCGAAGGTCAGCCCGAATAAAACGCTGGCCGGATTGCTGGGGGGCGTGCTGACCACTACGCTGCTGGCTGCCATTTTGGGTCCGCAGCTCACACCAATGAACTGGCTCCATTCGTCAGGGGCTGGAGTGATTATCGGTCTGGGCGGGTTCTGTGGCGATGTGGTGATGTCGGCCATCAAGCGTGATTTTGGCGTGAAAGACTCCGGGAAACTCCTGCCGGGGCACGGGGGTATTCTTGACCGCCTGGATTCGCTGATTTACACCGCGCCGCTGTTCTTCCACTTCTATTACTACTTCTACGTATAAGGGGCGCAGATGAACCGTTTACTGCGCTGGATCTTTACCCTGTGCATCGCGTACCCCGTAGTCTGGATTTGGCTGGGCGTTCGCGTGTCTGGCCGCAAAAAGCTGCCTGTGGAAGGCCCGGCAATTATCGTGGCGAACCACAACAGCCATCTGGATGTGTTGACGCTTTTCACGCTGTTTCCACTTTCAACGCTGGTGAACGTGCAGCCCGTGGCGGCGGCAGATTATT
Organism: Erwinia plantamica; assembly: GCF_043420595.1. Taxonomy (NCBI): domain Bacteria; kingdom Pseudomonadati; phylum Pseudomonadota; class Gammaproteobacteria; order Enterobacterales; family Erwiniaceae; genus Erwinia; species Erwinia plantamica. The sequence goes on along the minus strand of NZ_JBGCUC010000033.1, from coordinate 6,099 downwards.
TCCTGCGAAACAAAGTGGTTGGCTGGTTTGCCCTGAAGGTCATAGGCATCATTCCTGTTTATCGCGGAGCCCATCAGGCAAATCCGCTACAGGCCTGTATTGATGCGCTGGCAGCAAAGAAAATTGTGATTATTTTCCCTGAAGGCACGCGCGGCGAGCCGGGGAAATTCTCAGAGATCAAATCCGGCATCTGGCATTTAAGCCAGCAGTGTCCGGAGGTGCCGATTATCCCCGTTTACATGCACGGCCTGGACCGTTCGATGGGCAAAGGGCAGAAAATCCCCGTCCCGTTTTTTATCGACATCTTCATTGACGAACCGCTTTTTTACGACGCGTCTAAAGTCACGTTTAAACAATCGTTATTCACTCGTTTCGTCACATTACAACAGCAGGCGACAAGGAAAGTCCCATGAGTCAGGAAGCACGTTTATTTCAGGAAAATACATTCGTAACCAGCGATGGAGAGTCGCTCTATTTTCGCCATTGGCCAGCAATGAAAGGTAACGGTAAAAAAGTGATTGTGCTGTTTCACCGTGGACATGAACACTCCGGACGGCTGCAGCACATTGTCGATGAGCTGGTCATGCCCGATACGCATTTTTACGCCTGGGATGCTCGCGGTCACGGTCAGTCTCCGGGCGATCGTGGTTACAGTCCAGGCCTGGCCCGCTCCGTTCTGGACGTGGATGAGTTTGTAAGTTTTGTGGCGAAGGACGCGCAGGTCAGCCTCGAGGATATCGTAGTGATTGCGCAGAGCGTGGGAGCAGTTCTGGTATCCACCTGGGTTCACGACTATGCGCCGAAAATTCGGGGAATGGTGCTGGCTTCTCCGGCTTTTAAGGTCAAACTGTATGTGCCGTTCGCTCGTACGGGCCTTGGGTTGATGCAGCGGCTCCGAGGTCTGTTCTACGTTAACTCCTACGTGAAAGGGAAATTCCTCAGCCACGATCCGGAGCGTGTCGCCAGTTTTGAGCAGGATAAACTCATCACGCGGGCAATCGCGGTGAATATTCTTCTCGATCTCTACAAAACGGCTGAGCGCATTGTTTCCGACTCTGCCGCCATTACACTGCCGACTCAGTTGCTTATCTCTGGCGATGATTTTGTTGTGCATGCGAAGCCGCAAAAACAGTTCTACGCCGGTTTGCGCAGCGTTATCAAAGAGCAGCATATTTTGCCTGGCTTCTATCACGATACGCTGGGCGAAAAAGATCGCGCCCTGGCCTTCGATAAAATGAAAACCTTTATCGACAAACTCTACGCGGTTCAGCCTTACACCTTCGATTACAGCCATGAAGACCAGTGGAGCCCGAGCGCCGACGCGTACCGTGAGCTGCAGGCACCGCCCAAAGCACACTCGCTGGAGGGCATGTTCTATTCCTCATTGAACTATGGCATGAAAACGATCGGCAGACTTTCAAAAGGTATGCGGCTAGGCTATGAAACGGGCTTTGATTCCGGCAGTACGCTGGATTATGTGTACCGTAACTATGCGGAAGGCAAAGGTATTCTGGGGCGCATGATTGACCGGCACTACCTCAACAGTATCGGCTGGCAGGGGATCCGGGTACGAAAAGTCAATATCCAGCAGGTCATAGAGCAGGCGGTCACAAGGCTGAAAGAGAGTGATATGCCGGTACGTGTGGTGGATATCGCGGCTGGGCACGGGCGCTATGTGCTCGACGCACTGGAAAAACATCAGGATATCGAAAGCATTCTACTGCGCGATTATAGCGACCTGAACGTTGAAAAAGGGCAGGCCTTGATTGAAGGGCGCAGGTTGAGCCACCTCGCTCAGTTCAAAAAGGGTAATGCCTTTGACTATGACTCTCTTGCCACGCTTGATCCCGCGCCGACACTGGGGATCGTTTCCGGGCTGTACGAACTCTTCCCGGATAACGCCTTGATTAAAGCCTCACTCGCCGGGCTGGCTGCAGCAATACCACCTGGCGGCGTACTGGTCTACACCGGGCAGCCCTGGCACCCGCAGTTAAAAACCATCGCTTATACCTTAACCAGCCATCAGAACGGCATTCCGTGGATGATGCGTGTGCGTAGTCAAAAAGAAATGGATACGCTGGTGGAACAGGCGGGCTTCGAGAAATGTCATCAGGCGATTGATGAATTTGGTATTTTCACCGTCTCACTGGCCGTGAGAAAGCAGCATGGTTGAGTCGCCGCTAATGCAGAACAAATGCAGCCTCTGGAAACAGGGGCTGTGCTGGCTGGTGCTGTTGGGACCGCTTTTTTTCTTTAGCTATGGGCAGGTGAATCAGTTCACGGCCACGCGTCATGATGTGGGGAGTGTGGTCTTGGGTTGGGAACATGCCATCCCGTTTATGCCGTGGACCATTGTGCCTTACTGGAGCATAGACCTGCTGTATGGTATTTCGCTGTTTATCTGTACATCAAAGCAGGAACTGACTCGCCATGGCTGGCGGCTGCTTGCCGCATCGCTAATTGCCTGCTTAGGCTTTCTTCTGTTCCCGCTGAGATACACCTTTATTCGCCCGGAAACGCAGGGGATGTTTGGCTGGCTGTTTCAACAGCTCGAACAATTTGATTTGCCTTATAACCAGGCTCCATCGCTGCATATCATCCTGACATGGCTGCTATGGCTGCGTTTTCGTCAGCATCTGGGAAAAGGCGCAGGGCTGCTTTCTGGTGCGTGGTTTTTACTGATAGCTGCGTCTGTAATCACCACCTGGCAGCACCATGTCATTGATGTAATTAGCGGGTTTATTGTCGGGGTGATGATTAGCTATGTCATTCCGGTTGAAGGCCGTTGGCGATGGCGGCGCCCGTCTGCTCACGCCTTGCTGCTCGTCATGAAATACTGTGCTGGTGGGATGGTGTTTTTACTGGCGGCATTATGGCGCTCACAGGGCTTCATTTTGCTGTGGCCTGCTGTGGCATTATTGGTGGTGGCAGCGGGCTATGCCGGACTCGGCGTGTCGGTGTTCCAGAAAGACAAAAACGGCGAGTTAAGCCTCTCTGCCCGCTGGCTGTTGTTTCCCTATTTAGCCGGGGCATGGCTTTCAAAAAAATGGTTTTCCCGACGAATAGCCCTGAGCAACGTTATTTATGACGGCATGGCATTGGGCCGGTTCCCGGACAATACCGTGGCGCAGGCCGCTGTCCTCGACCTGACGGCTGAATTTCATAAAATCAGTTGCAGGACAAAGTGCTGGGAAGCTTATCCGATGATGGATTTAGTTGCACCGGAAATTCAGAGTATCCGGCAGGCCGTCGCCAGGCTCCGCCGGTTGCGGCAAGGACATAAAAGTGTCCTTGTGTGCTGCGCCTTAGGCTTATCCCGCAGCGCAACCGTTGTTGCGGCCTGGTTGCTGAATGAAGGGCATGCCAGGTCTGTAACGCAGGCTGTGGCGCTAATCAAATCCCGGCGCCCTCAGGTGGTACTGACGCCCGCTCATATCCAGGTTCTGGAAAGATTCAGCAGGGAGCTGCAATGTCATCAGGTATCACCATGACCAGAAAAATCATGCAAATTCATCTGTCGAGCTGGCGCTATTTCGCTGCTCTGACGCTGCCGCCGTTAGCACTGATTTTTAACCTTTTGTTTTCAGCCGATTGCGTGTTGCTGATGGGACTCTTTTTGCTGACTCATTACTACTGCTGGCGTCTATGGCTGGATGAACGACTTTTTCAGCTCATTGAGAGTGAAAACGACCTCATTGAGTTTGATAACGGGATTGCGCATTTGTGGGCAAAAAGAAAGGGGAGCACTCGCTCTCTGGTTGAGCGTTGGTACGGGGCTAAGATTTTATTTTATAAAGCTATTTTTTCATTGTTGATGCTGTGGCTTTTTTCATCGTGCATGATCATTTACAAGATTTCAGGTTGAGTAGTCAGGACTCAAATGACTTTGAATCCCCGTATGCTTTTAACGTTAATTTTTAAGGTATTACATCATGAAAAGCCCCTGTAAGGCGTTGTTTTTAAAAGGGGATAGGATAAAGAGCCTTTCAGCAACAGGCTGATTTAATACATCGCTGCCCCAGCGGGGATACAGGCTATTGATTCAAAGGTGCTGGTAACTTTAAGGGCATTTTGGAACCATTGAACAGGACAAGCTCTCACTTAGGCCCCAGGCGCTTATTGATTCACATTGAAGTGGGTAGACATCAGTTGACGTCGCATAGCCAAAATAGAGGGTTTCTCACTGATTACAAGGGGTTTTATTGAATTCGGTACATGACACGAGATGTGTACATGGTGTCCCCTGCAGGAATCGAACCTGCAACTAGCCCTTAGGAGGGGCTCGTTATATCCATTTAACTAAGGAGACAGCAACAGGATAAACGGGGGCGTTCATCCAGTTGCGTATGTTACCGTAAGTGTGGCTGCGCCTCAAGGCCTTCATTTCTCAACACGTTTTCCCCTGTACCGGTCTTTGCATCATATGGTGGCAAATTGAACGCATTGGCGTTTAAACAGGCGAATGGCAAATAATGCACCGGAAATACGTTCCATTTCGCCTGGGTTTTAAGCAAAAGTCACGAGTCCGCCACGGTGGCAGGCTCAAGCGGTTCAGATGAACAGTTACCAGAGCTAGCAGGATCAACAGCGAGACGATCGGCGGCGGCCAGCGTAGCTAAAGACGCCTGGAGAACTTTATCCGTATCGAAAGGAAGAGTGGTTCTGTTAACGATTATTTTCCGTACGTTTTCTCCAATGGGCTTGAAGATAGTATTGCTCTGTAACGCATCGTTATAATTTATATTGGTAGAATAAAAGATACTGACGAGTTTTTTATTTAGCGCGCAGGCGACATGGACAATAGCTGTTTCCACCGAGATAACGAGATCGGCCTTATTGACCAACGAGATGGTATGCCACAAGGAATCGAAGGCGCAGATAAAAACATTGGCTGAGGCATGATCAAGCGTCGCCAGCTGGTGCTTCTCACCCGTAATAAAAATGTTGCAATCCACACTATGCTGCAGCTTTGCAATAAGATCGAAGATTTGCTGTCGCGTCATGGTTCTTTCGCTCACGCTGGCGAAAGGGCTCAGCACAATCAGGGTTTTTTTAGCATATTTCTGCAGGCAGTCTTTGATAAACGCATCGCTAAAAGACGAGGGGTTTAGCCAATAGCGCAGTGTATTACACGGATGTCCCAGCGCTGCCAGCAGCTGTTTTTGCGGATCGGTAATATGAAAGTTATCGGGTAAATCCAGCGTGATATGATAAGGACGCTTCAACCAGCCACCGATGCTGATGGCATAGCTATAATTAATCCGCGACAGCAGTTTTATCTCCAGAAGCTCCTTGCGCTGCATCCAGGAGTACATGCTGATAACGATATCGCTATCGATTTTCTCCAGCCGGTCAATATGATTGATATCGACAATAAACACGTCATCGACACAGTCCAGCCCTTTAAAAAATACCTCACTTCTGGTCTCGGCAATGATTTGTACTCTGTAGCCCAAATCCTTTAATTTTCGCCATAATCCGGTATGGCATACCGCATCGCCAATCCCAAGGTTAACAAAAGGAAAAACCACGCGCTGCGGCGCCTGAGGGATTTTTTCATGCTTGTTGGCACTACGCAGAAGCATGGCTGACAGCACCAGCCGAATTCTCCTTTTTTGCTCGTGAAGGTAACGATTCCTTTGCCGATTAAGTCTTTTTAACGCGCCAGGCAGTTCTGACAGAGACAGGCTCATTCGTAGGGGCACTCCTTATACGCCTCGGGTTTTTCATCCGTGAGAAAATAATGCGATAAAATAAAACCAACCATTAACCATGAAGAAATAAAACAAATTAAAAACATGTATTTTACTTTATTGTGATGATGGCTTTGCGGAAGGTTATAGTAACAGATAATAGCAGTGCCGCAAGGAAGAGGAAATTCTGCTGCCGGTATTTGCAATGCTTTTTATTAATTATTAAGGTGGTTTGTTTTTATTTTTATTTTTGATTTATTTTAAATGTGAATTTTGGCTTTATTATTTATAATAAAATATATAAAAGTTTCAGTTTTGATAATATTTTTGTAGCTGAGTAGCTGAGTAGCTGAGTAGCTGAGTAGCTGAGTAGCTGAGTAGCTGAGTAGCTGAGTAGCTGAGTAGC
>NZ_JBGCUC010000032.1:0-27518 GCF_043420595.1 Erwinia plantamica | reverse complement strand
GTAGCTCAGCTGGATAGAGTACTCGGCTACGAACCGAGCGGTCGGAGGTTCGAATCCTCCCGGATGCACCATATTTTAGTAATGCGGCAGCAATATCTTAACTGACATACTGTGAAAAGGTTGCAGCGTGTACAGGGAGGATAACATCGCTAAGCGATGGCCCGAAGGGTGAGGCGTAAGCCGAATCATCCTCCCGGATGCACCCTATTCAGTTGTACCAGGCAGTATCTTTAGCTTTCCTCAATGCATCCGTAGCTCAGCTGGATAGAGTACTCGGCTACGAACCGAGCGGTCGGAGGTTCGAATCCTCCCGGATGCACCATATTTTAGTAATGCGGCAGCAATATCTTAACTGACATACTGTGAAAAGGTTGCAGCGTGTACAGGGAGGATAACATCGCTAAGCGATGGCCCGAAGGGTGAGGCGTAAGCCGAATCATCCTCCCGGATGCACCATATATTGCAAATCTGGTCGCAATAACGTACTCGCATAGCGCAAGCAGTTACCGCCAGCACAAGGGATGATAACGTTGCTTTAGCAACGGCCCGTAAGGGTGAGGCGCCAGCCGAATCATCCTCCCGGATGCACCATCTTCTGAATATCTCGTCGTAACACCTTTACTGACATACTGTGAAAAGCTTGCAGCTTGTACAGGAAGAGTAAAAACGCTTAGCAATGACCCGAAGCGCAAGCGCATTATCCTCATCTTCTGTTATTCCAACTCATAGCCATTCTGAACAGCCATACCGTATAAAGCTTATAGCGCTGATGCTACAGCAATCCTTTACGATCGAATTGTAAAAAACCTGCCTGATGCTTTTCCAATACCCTTTCCGTATCCTCATACTTGCTGCCTTAACAAGGCGAAATTATCACGCCGCTTTATAATATACATTTCCTCACTTTCTGCTTTTGCCGTTATATACCCCGTTAATTGCCGGTCCAGAGTCGGTTCCATAGTTACACTTTTGTGCTTTTTGGCCTCAATTAAGGCCATCTGTTAACAAGGATATAATCTGATAATAAAAAACCCTATATGTTTCAAGGCATTTGCGGATCCAAGCTGACAGCGACAAGTTCGGTGCTTTACGCTAAAGTAAACGTTCGTTGATTCAGGGACGGAGGCTTCCGTGTACGACAGTTATGACGGCTTGATATTTGATATGGACGGCACGATTCTGGATACGGAACCTACGCATCGTAAAGCCTGGCGAACCGTTCTGGCGCGCTACGATATGCGCTTTGACGACCTGTCGCTGATTAAGCTGAACGGCTCGCCAACGTGGCGGATAGCGGAAGCTATCATCAACAGCTATCAGAGCAGCCTGGATCCCCATCAGCTGGCCGCAGAAAAAACCGCGGCGCTGAAAGAGATGCTTTTCGATAGCGTCCAGCCGCTGCCGCTGGTTGACGTCGTTAAAGCTTACCGCGGTAAACGGCCTATGGCGGTCGGTACCGGCAGCGAGCACGCCGTAGCCGAAGCGCTGCTGCAACATTTAGGGCTTCGCGACTATTTTGACGCGGTTGTCGGCGCTGATGACGTTAAGCGTCATAAGCCGGAACCGGATACGTTTCTGCGCTGCGCCGAATTAATCGGTGTTGCGCCTGAGCGCTGTATCGTGTTTGAAGACGCCGATTTCGGTATTCAGGCCGCGCAGGCGGCAGGCATGGCTTTTGTCGACGTCAGGCGTCTGTGAGCGACTGGCTATACGGTTCAATGTTTGTCAGCGGTTTCCTGAGCGCCACGCTGCTGCCGGGAAACTCAGAAGTGCTGCTGGTTTCGCTGCTGCTGTCGGGAAAAGCTTCCGCGCTCGGCGTGACCGGCATTGCTGCCCTGGGGAATACCCTCGGCGGTTTAACCAACGTTATCATCGGCCGCTGTCTGCCGCTAAAACAGCAGGGGCGATGGCATAACACAGCAACAGCGTGGCTGCACCGCTGGGGGCCTGCTGCGTTACTTCTTAGCTGGTTGCCGGTTATTGGCGATCTGCTTTGCGTTCTCGCGGGGTGGCTTCGCTTCGCCTGGCTTCCGGTTGCGCTCTGGCTCGCCGTGGGCAAGACGTTGCGCTATGGCGTGCTGGCTTTCGCAACATTACAGGGCATGGAATGGTGGCAGTGATTCGCTAAGCGTCGCTATCATGATTAACATTATGCTGAACAATAATAAATTTTTCCCCAAGCGGGAGGTCAATTTGATCCCGGACGTATCACAGGCGCTTTCCTGGCTGGAAGCTCACCCTGAGGCAATGAAAGGTATTGGTCGCGGCATTGAACGCGAAACGCTGCGTGTTAAACCTGATGGCCATCTGGCCACCAGCGGACACCCTAAATCGCTGGGTTCAGCCTTGACCCATAAGTGGATTACCACTGATTTTGCTGAAACGCTGCTGGAATTTATTACGCCGGTAGATCGTGACATCGATCATCTGCTGGCTTTTCTGCGCGATATTCATCGTCACGTCTCACGCGATCTCGGCGCGGAGCGGATGTGGCCAATGAGTATGCCGTGCCTGATCGACGACAGCGATAAAATAGAGCTGGCGCAGTACGGGCGCTCCAATATCGGGCAGATGAAAACGCTCTATCGGCAGGGCCTGAAGAACCGCTATGGCGCGCTGATGCAGGTCATTTCCGGCGTGCACTATAACTTCTCGCTGCCGCTCTCTTTCTGGCAGGCCTGGACGGATGGCAAAGAAGGGCAGAGCAGCACCGACGCGATCTCGGAAGGCTATCTGCGCCTGATCCGTAACTACTATCGCTTTGGCTGGATCATTCCCTATCTGTTTGGCGCTTCGCCGGCCGTTTGTTCTTCTTTCCTGCAGGGGAAAGAGACGGACTTACCGTTTGAGCGTACCGAAAATGGTCTGCTCTATCTGCCTTACGCTACCTCTTTGCGCCTGAGTGACCTGGGTTATACCAATAAATCGCAGAGCGGACTGGGCATCACCTTCAATAATCTTCCTGACTATGTCAAAGCGCTGAAGGCGGCGATTAAAACGCCTTCGGAAGAGTACGCGCGCATGGGCGTGAAGGATGAGCAGGGCAACTGGCTGCAGCTCAACACTAACGTGTTGCAGATTGAAAACGAGCTGTATGCGCCGATCCGCCCGAAACGCGTTACGCGCTCCGGCGAAAATCCCTCCGATGCGCTGCTGCGCGGCGGCATCGAGTACATTGAAGTGCGCTCGCTGGATATTAACCCGTTCTCGCCGACAGGCGTGGATGAAAATCAGGTGCGCTTTCTCGATCTGTTCCTGATCTGGTGTACGCTGGCCGACGCGCCGGAAATGAGCAGCGAAGAGCTGCTCTGCACGCGCGCCAACTGGAACCGGGTCATTCTGGAAGGGCGCAAGCCGGGCCTGATGCTGGGTATCGGCTGCGAAGAAGCGCAGTTCCCGCTGGCGGAAGTCGGCAAAAACCTGTTTAAAGATCTGCAGCGCGTGGCGGAAACGCTCGATCGTCAGCAGGGCGATCGCCATTATCAGGCCGCCTGTGACCGTCTGGCCGCCTCGTTTGACGATCCTGACCTGACCTATTCGGCGCGTTTTTTGACAGCGCTGAAAGAAAACGGGCTGGCGGGTACGGGCCTGGCGCTGGCAGAGCAGTATCATGCTCAGTTGGCGAACGAGCAGCTGGAGATCCTGACGGAGAGCGACTTTGAGCAGGAGGCTACCCGTTCAAACGTTAGCCAGCAGGAAATCGAAGAAAGTGATACGCTTAGCTTTGAAGACTTTCTGAAAAGCCGAAGCTAACGCAAAAGAAAAAGGCCACATCAATGTGGCCAAATTAACATCTCTGTTGTCAGGGATGATGATAACAAAATGCGCGTCTTTCATAGATTCAGACCACGAGTCGACAGAGAAAGTTTCATCACTGCGAAAATAAATTTATCAGAGGTAACCATATGCCATTGCTGGATAGCTTTACCGTCGATCATACCATCATGGCGGCGCCTGCGGTTCGCGTAGCGAAAACCATGAACACGCCGCACGGCGATACCATTACCGTTTTCGATCTGCGCTTCTGCCGGCCAAACAAAGAAGTGATGCCGGAGCGCGGTATCCACACGCTGGAACATCTGTTTGCCGGTTTTATGCGTAACCATCTGAACGGCGACGGCGTTGAAATCATCGATATCTCGCCAATGGGCTGCCGCACCGGTTTCTATATGAGCCTGATTGGCACGCCGGACGAGCAGCGCGTGGCGAAAGCCTGGAAAGCCGCGATGCAGGACGTGCTGAAAGTGACCGATCAGCGCAAAATTCCTGAGCTGAACGAGTACCAGTGCGGCACCTATGAAATGCACTCTCTGGATGAAGCGCAGGATATCGCGCGTCACATCATTGAGCATGATATCGGCGTGAACCACAACGACGAGCTGGCACTGCCGCAGGATAAACTGCAGGAACTGCACATCTAGTCAGTTAACCGGGCTTCCCTTGCAGAAACCCGGTTGTTTATCCCCTGGCGGCAGGGGATAGCTATCAGGAACCCACCGACTCCTTCAGCGGCTTTTGCGGCGTAACGCGAACCTGTTTAATCATATTCTCCTGCACGTCGAGGATATCGATCGCATAGTGACCGATATGCACCGTAGTGTTGGGCAGCGGAATATCTTCCAGCACTTCCAGAATCATGCCGTTAACCGTACGCGCTTCCTCTTCCGGCAGCTGCCAGTTAAAGGCCTTGTTCAGCTCGCGCACGTTAGCGCTGCCTTCAATCAGCACCGAGCCGTCATTCTGTGGCATCACTTCTTCCGCCAGCGTCGGGGACATGGAGGTGGTGAAATCGCCGACTATCTCTTCCAGAATGTCTTCAATGGTGATCAGGCCTTTAATATCGCCATATTCATCGACAACCAGACCTACTTTCTTCTTATTGCGCTGGAACTTCACCAGCTGGATGTTCAGCGGCGTGCCTTCCGGCACGTAGTAAATCTCATCCGCCGCGCGCAGCATGACTTCTTTGGTGAACTCTTTTTTCTCGGTCATCAGGCGGTAGGCTTCCCGCACGCGCAGCATACTGATGGTATCGTCCAGCGAATCGCGATAGAGCACGATGCGGCCATGCGGCGAGTGCGTCAGCTGCCGCACGATGGATTTCCAGTCATCGTTGATATTAATGCCCACAATTTCATTGCGCGGCACCATAATGTCGTCAACGTTCACTTTTTCCAGATCCAGCACGGACAGCAGCATATCCTGATTGCGGTGCGACATCAGCGTGCGCGATTCATACACGATGGTGCGCAGCTCTTCTTTGCTCAGCGCGGAGGTGGCGGCGCTGTCGGTTTTCATGCCGACCATCCGCATCAGCACGCGGGTAATAGTATTCAGCAGCCAGACCAGCGGCATCATGATGATTTGCAGCGGGCCTAACAGCAGGCTACTGGGGAAAGCGACTTTTTCAGGATAAAGCGCGGCAACGGTTTTCGGCAGTACTTCCGCAAACACCAGCACCACAAACGTCAGGATGCCGGTAGCGATGGCTACGCCTTCATCGCCGTGCAGGCGCATCCCGACGATGGTTGCCAGCGCGGAGGCGAGGATATTAACGAGGTTGTTGCCGATCAGCACCAGGCTGAGCAGGCGATCGGGGCGACGCAGCAGTTTCTCTACCCGACGGGCGGCGCGATCGCCGTTTTTAGCCTGATGGCGCAGCTTATAGCGGTTGAGCGTCATCATGCCGGTTTCGGAGCCGGCGAACCACGCCGACACCAGCACCATAACGAAAAGAATAATAATCAGCGTGGTGGTTGAAACTTGTTCCAACGAGGGAATTCCTTGTAGTGGAGGATCAGGAGGACAAAAAGTGTTGCAGCATACGGCTGCCGAAATAGGCCATGGTCAGCAGGAACGCGCCGCCGAAATTGAACCAGGCCACGCGGCGACCGCGCCACCCTTCATGATAGTGACCCCAGAGCAAAACGATATAGACAAACCAGGCCAGAATCGACAGCACGGCTTTATCCACGTTTTCACGGCTGAACAGATCCTGCATATAAAACAGACCGGTACACAGCACCAGCGTCAGCAACACTACCCCGATCTGAGTGATATGGAACATTTTGCGCTCGATGGTCATCAGCGGCGGAATGTCCTTGCTGAAAGCCAGCTTTTTGTTTTTCAGCAGCCAGTCTATCCACGCCAGCTGTAGCGCATAAAGCGCCGCAATCATTAGCGTAGCATAGGCAAACAGCGCCAGCCCGATGTGCACCATCATGCCGGGCGTGGTTTCCAGATGCGTGATAAACGCGTTGGGCACAAAGGTGGCGAAAGCCAGGTTGATCAGCGCGAAGCTGTAGACCAAAGGCAGCAGGATCCAGCCGCGATTGCGCGAGGCCACGATGGTCATAATGGCGCAGATCAGCAGGCTGACCAGCGATCCGATATTCAACAGGCTAAGGTTCTGACCGCCTTCCGCTGTGAAAATACGCTGTTCCAGCGCGACGCCATGACACACCAGCGCGACGACGGCGGAGATAACGGCCATGCCTCGCCACGCGCTCTGCTTGCGCAGCAGGCTGGGAATAATCAGGGCAAGGCTGAAAGAGTAGGCGAGCAGCGCCAGGATCGCAAAAACGGACATAGGTGGTACCGGCAAGGCTATGAAAAAAAGCAGTATAGCGCCAGCGGCCGCTGGCTCCAAACGATCTCAACGCGGATGGCTGAGATCGCCGCGTCTTCATGTTATAATCTGCGCCATTGTGTCGCCTGGCGACCTCTCATTACGTTGAGCGAGAGACGATGTTTGATAATTTAACCGACAGATTGTCGCAGACCCTGCGCAATATCAGTGGCCGTGGACGGCTGACAGAAGACAACATTAAGGACACCCTGCGCGAAGTGCGCATGGCGCTGCTTGAGGCAGACGTTGCGCTGCCGGTAGTGCGTGACTTTATCGGCCGCGTTAAAGAGCGCGCCGTGGGTCACGACGTCAACAAGAGCCTGACGCCGGGTCAGGAATTTGTGAAGATCGTTCAGAATGAGCTGGTTGCCGCCATGGGCGCCGAGAACAACACGCTCAATCTGGCCGCTCAGCCACCGGCCGTGGTGCTGATGGCGGGCTTGCAGGGTGCGGGTAAAACCACCAGCGTCGGCAAGCTGGGTAAATTCCTGCGCGAGAAGCACAAGAAGAAAGTGCTGGTGGTTTCTGCCGACGTTTATCGCCCGGCGGCGATCAAACAGCTGGAAACCCTGGCGGAGCAGGTTGGCGTCGATTTCTGTCCGTCCGACCTGAGTCAGAAGCCGGTCGACATCGTTAAAAATGCGCTTCAGCAGGCAAAACTGAAGTTCTACGACGTGCTGCTGGTGGATACCGCCGGTCGTCTGCACGTTGACGAAGCGATGATGGACGAGATCAAACAGGTCCACGCTGCCATTAATCCGGTGGAAACGCTGTTTGTGGTCGACGCCATGACCGGTCAGGATGCGGCGAACACGGCGAAAGCCTTTAACGAAGCGCTGCCGCTGACCGGCGTTATCCTGACCAAGGTTGACGGTGACGCGCGCGGCGGTGCGGCGCTTTCTATCCGCCATATCACCGGCAAGCCGATTAAGTTTATGGGCGTCGGCGAAAAAACCGAGGCGCTGGAGCCGTTCTATCCGGATCGTATCGCTTCCCGTATTCTGGGCATGGGCGACGTCCTGTCACTGATTGAAGATATCGAAAGCAAAGTCGACCGCGCGCAGGCAGAGAAACTCGCCAGCAAGCTGAAAAAAGGCGACGGCTTCGATCTCAACGACTTCCTGGAGCAGCTCAAGCAGATGCGCAACATGGGCGGCATGGCCAGCCTGATGGGCAAACTGCCGGGCATGGACCAGCTGCCGGACAACGTTAAATCGCAGATGGATGACAAAGTGCTGGTGCGCATGGAGGCGATGATCAACTCCATGACGCGCAAAGAGCGCGAGAAGCCGGAAATTATCAAAGGGTCCCGCAAGCGTCGTATCGCGACGGGCTCCGGTATGCAGGTGCAGGACGTCAACCGTTTGCTTAAGCAGTTTGACGACATGCAGCGCATGATGAAAAAGATGAAGAAGGGCGGAATGGCGAAGATGATGCGCGGCATGAAAGGTATGATGCCGCCGGGCTTCCCGGGCCGTTAATCGAGTTGGAAAAGCGCTCAGGCGAATTAGATTGCTTTTTACGCCAAAATGAGTAAAATTTTCGGGCTTTTTATATTGCACCCGGGCCCCGTTCCCTCAATGGGGCCCGGTTGTTTTATTAACTAAAGAGGATGTTATGGTAACAATTCGTTTGGCACGTCACGGCGCTAAAAAGCGTCCGTTTTATCAGGTAGTTGTCACTGACAGCCGCAACGCTCGCAACGGCCGCTTCATCGAGCGCGTTGGTTTCTTCAACCCGATCGCTTCTGGTCAGGCTGAAGCACTGCGTCTGGATCTGGACCGCATTGAGCACTGGGTTGGCCAGGGCGCTACTCTCTCTGATCGCGTTAACGCGCTGATCAAAGAAGCTAAGAAAGCAGCTTAATCTGTCACGGTGGTCAACATGAGCAAGCAACTCACCGCCCAGCCGCCCGCTAACCCGTTAACTCTGGGAAAGATGGGGTCGGCCTACGGTATTCGTGGTTGGCTCAAAGTGTTTTCCTCCACCGAAGATGCTGAAAGCATTTTTGACTACCAACCCTGGTTTATCCAGCGGGCGGGTCAATGGCAGCTTATCGAGCTGGAAGGCTGGAAGCGCCACAATCAGGACATGATCATCAAAGTCAAAGGCATTGACGATCGTGATGCGGCCACGCTACTTACCAATTGCGAAATTGTGGTAGACGCGGAGCAGCTGCCTCCTCTGGAAAGCGGTGACTATTACTGGAAAGACCTGATGGGCTGCCAGGTAGTAACCACGCAAGGATACGAGCTGGGCAAAGTCATTGATATGATGGAAACCGGTTCAAACGACGTTCTCGTCGTGAAGGCAAACCTGAAGGATGCGTTTGGTGCGAAGGAGCGGCTGATTCCGTTCCTTGATGGACAGGTTATCAAGAATGTCGATCTCACTACCGGCACCATCGAAGTAGATTGGGATCCTGGTTTTTGAGCTCCGGACAAGACGGTAACACTCCGGCGCAGTCGATGTGGATTGGCATAATCAGCCTGTTCCCTGAGATGTTTAGCGCAATTACCGAATACGGAGTAACTGGCCGGGCAGTAAAAAATGGCCTGCTCAGCATTCAGAGCTGGAGTCCTCGCGACTTCACTCATGACCGGCACCGTACCGTGGACGATCGTCCTTACGGCGGCGGACCGGGAATGCTAATGATGGTTCAGCCCTTACGGGATGCCATCCACGCAGCAAAAGCGGCGGCAGGAGAAGGCGCTAAGGTGATTTATCTTTCACCTCAGGGACGCAAACTCGATCAAGTGGGGGTTTGCGAGCTGGCGACCAGCGAGAAGTTAATTCTGGTGTGTGGTCGCTATGAAGGGATTGATGAGCGCGTCATCCAAACCGAAATCGATGAAGAGTGGTCGATCGGGGATTACGTGCTCAGCGGTGGGGAACTGCCGGCAATGACGCTGATTGATTCGGTCGCCCGGTTTATACCTGGCGTACTGGGAAAGCAGGCGTCCGCCGAGGAAGATTCGTTTTCCGAGGGGCTGCTGGACTGTCCGCACTACACCCGACCTGAAGTGTTAGAAGGGATGGAGGTTCCGCCAGTTCTGCTGTCGGGCAACCATGCCGAAATTCGCCGCTGGCGCCTGAAACAGTCGCTGGGCCGTACCTGGCTAAGAAGACCTGAACTTCTGGAAAACCTGGCTCTGACTGAAGAGCAAGCAAAGTTGCTGAAGGAGTTCCAAAAGGAATTCAGACGGCAACATAACGATGATGGGCAGTCCGGGCAGTAGCCGCGGCGCCTGAATATCAGTTTACCCAGGATAAGAGATTTAATTATGAGCAACATTATCAAGCAAATCGAACAAGAGCAGATGAAACAGGACGTACCTTCATTCCGTCCGGGCGATTCCGTGGAAGTGAAAGTATGGGTTGTTGAAGGCTCCAAGAAGCGTCTGCAGGCATTCGAGGGCGTGGTTATCGCTATTCGTAACCGCGGTCTGCACTCTGCATTCACCGTTCGTAAAATTTCTAACGGCGAAGGTGTTGAGCGTGTATTCCAGACTCACTCACCTGTAATCGACAGCATTGCTGTTAAACGTCGTGGTGCCGTACGTAAGGCCAAACTGTACTACCTGCGTGAGCGTACCGGTAAGTCTGCACGTATCAAAGAACGTCTGGGCGCTAAAGCAGCATCCTAAGTTAATACGAAACAGGGGGCCGGTCGAAAGACCGGCCCTTTTTTTTGCCTGCCGTAACGCGTCAGGCCGTGCGGTTATTCCTCTCCAGCGCCTTGCTGAACGCTTCCCGTCGCTGACATCTTGCTACGTAACGGGTCAATTTATCGTTAACCGGCAATGCGCACAGTTGCGCCCACATCAGCGTATGCGAGAAGAAAATATCGGCCAGCGTAAAATGCTCACCTGCAATCCACTCTTGTTC
The DNA here is from genome assembly GCF_043420595.1 of Erwinia plantamica. Lineage (NCBI taxonomy): Bacteria > Pseudomonadati > Pseudomonadota > Gammaproteobacteria > Enterobacterales > Erwiniaceae > Erwinia > Erwinia plantamica. The sequence continues at coordinate 17,002 of NZ_JBGCUC010000032.1, read as the reverse complement.
AGCTGAAAAACGGATAGCGTCAAGCGTCTTGCTGGCGTCACGGAAAGTTGTCTCAATCACTGCTGGCGAACGTAGAGCCTCGGGCAGTAAAAATTTATGTTTAAGCAAATACCAGACTGGCGATTCAAGGTCTGTCAGAGAAAAGCTGAGCCACTCATTGACTTTGGCTTTTTGCAGCGCATCCGTCGGGTAAAGTTTCCCATCCCCTTTTTTTTCGCCCAGATACTGGCAGATAGCTGCCGTTTCAAAAATAAGGCTACCTTCGTCCTCCAATACGGGCACTTTATGTAAGGGATGAGGAGAAGAGGCCGCTGGTTCTGTGGAAAAGAGCGCTACCGGAGAAGTGGTGTAATCTAATTTTAGCTCTTCCAGAGTCCATAGCACCCTCAAGGAGCGGCTTTTAGGAAATGTATAAACGTTCATTTAGCGCCCGGCCTCCGTAAGCAAAGCGACGACCAGCGGCGAAAGCGCATGACGCAGCGACGCCCGTTCGGATTGAAACAGCGTAGCGACAAAAAATCGGTGATGGGGCAATTCTATGCCGCGCACATCGCCTTGCCGATCTCTCGCGCTGATGCGCAGCGGAAAATCGGCCAGTTCGTTCCCGAAATCAGGGTTAACGCCAAAGTTACAATGATAGCCTTCATGCGTGCTGAGTTTGCCGTAGGCTTTTGCTATCGTCGAACCGGGTTCAATGACGATGTCGCCTGTTTGTTCAACCAGCGAGCAGCTAAGCGGCGCAATCACCATACGGCCTTCCGTATCCGTTTCCGCATGTGCCGCATCTTGCCAGCCCATCACGTTGCGCGCGTACTCAATAAGCGCATACTGAAAACCGCCGCAGGAACCAAGAAAAGGGATATTGTTTTCGCGCGCCCAGGTGATAGCCATAAAAGCGCCCTGGTCATGCTGATAAGGGCTGCCCGGCACGACCCAGATCGCATTAAAATTATGCAATACGTCAGTCGAGGTAATCTCTGGGGTGGGCAACCATTCTGCCTCTACCGAAATATTGAGCGAGTCGGCGGCAAGCTTGATAGCGGGTGGGATGGCCTGGTGCGCCACGGCATCAGGACGGAAATCGCCCACCAGGGCAAGACGGACAGATTGGTGCATGTTGTTTCCTGTTTGCAGAAAAAAGAGGCTATACGTTAGCCAGCAATCTGGCTTACGCTTTTGACTATTGAGCGCAGCCGTCAGGCGTATCGGCCCGATGAGTCATGGAAATATAAAACAACCCGAAGCACAGGGTTGCGGGTTTTCAGAAAATCAGCGCGTTCGATGAAAGCGGTAAATGGCCGTATCCGCCGGCCCACTATCCAGCACGATCAATCCATGCTTAATGCCCATAAAGGCTGCGCCGCATTTTTCCGCCACGCGGCGGCTGGCCATATTTTCCGCCACTGCCAGGATTTCTACCGTATCTTTTTCCTGATCCTGCCACGCCAGATCGAGAAGATAACGCACGGCCTGGCTGGCGATGCCCTGTCGCTGCTCGCTGCTGCGTACCCAGTAGCCTATCGAGCACAGATTTTTCTGATCGCTGGAATAGCGCAGTCCGGCACCGCCCAGCAAGCGGCCATCCCCGGCGAAAAGCCCCAGCTCGTTGGCTTCGCCTGTCTCACGCAGCATGTGGGTAGCGGCAAACCAGCGGCGAGCTTCTGCTGGACTAAAACCTTCATGCGCCCAGAGCAGCCAGGGACGCAACGTATCCAGTGAGGCATTCACGGCTTGCGCAAATTCAATGGCGTCGTCGTGACGGTAAGGGCGGTAAAGCACCTGCATATGGCTTTTCCTTCAGGCTTATTAATATTTACACGGCGTTATTAATGCAGACAGAAGCCCGGAAAAAGCGGCGGCTTAAGGCAATACGGCGGATGACGCAGGTTTTTAAAGCGACGCTGCCTTTATAAAATCCCAGGGTTATTTATAAACATTTCAACAGCGACAGATCAATCAATAAAAGTAGCTATGGCTAACCTGCTGATAGCCGTACGACGTCCTTTACTTCAGGTTATCGGGCAGACGTAAGGTTAATGCATATATTAGTGTAAATTTAACTTTACATGTAGGCGTTTTGGTTTCTGGTCTTATTTTTTTATTAACTATCTGATTAAAAATCATTTATTTTTGTTTTTCTTCTTGTTTATCTTTTGTGGTAATAAAAGTGTACATAGGAAGATTGAGTTTTGTACCGCTTCTGATACAGTATTCAAACCTTGATGACAGGCTGACGGGACCACTAGAGAGCTGACGACCATGCAAAAAGATGCGCTGAACAACGTTCATATCGCCGACGAACAGATTTTAATTACGCCGCAGGAGCTGAAAAACAAGTTCCCCCTGACCGACGCGCAGCAGACGCAGATCGCTGCTTCCCGTCAGACTATTTCAGACATTATCAGCGGAAAAGATCACCGTTTGCTGGTGGTGTGCGGCCCCTGTTCGATCCACGATACCGAAGCAGCGCTGGACTATGCGCGGCATCTGAAAGCGCTCTCTGACGATCTCAAAGACCAGCTCTATATCGTGATGCGCGTCTATTTTGAAAAGCCTCGCACCACCGTTGGCTGGAAAGGGCTGATCAACGATCCCTACATGGATAACTCTTTCGATATGGAAGCCGGTCTGCATATCGCCCGTCAGCTGCTGGTTGAACTGGTCGAGATGGGGCTGCCGCTGGCAACGGAAGCGCTGGATCCTAACAGTCCGCAATACCTGGGCGATCTGTTCAGCTGGTCGGCCATCGGCGCACGCACTACCGAGTCGCAAACGCACCGGGAAATGGCTTCCGGCCTCTCTATGCCGGTCGGCTTTAAAAACGGCACGGACGGCAGTCTGGGCACGGCGATTAACGCAATGCGCGCCGCCTCTATGCCGCACCGCTTTGTGGGTATCAACCAGAGCGGCCAGGTCTGCCTGTTGCAGACCCAGGGCAATCCGGATGGCCACGTCATCCTGCGCGGCGGCAAACAGCCAAACTACGGGCCGGAAGATGTTGCGCAGTGTGAAAAAGAGATGCTTCAGGCGGGACTCCGTCCGGCGCTGATGATAGATTGCAGCCATGGTAATTCTAACAAAGACTTCCGTCGCCAGTCCGGCGTAGCCGAGTCCGCCGTCTCGCAAATCAGAGACGGCAACCGTTCCGTGATTGGCCTGATGCTGGAAAGCCATCTGCACGAAGGCAGCCAGTCGTCCGAACAGCCCAAAAGCGCCATGCGCTACGGCGTTTCCGTGACCGATGCCTGCATCAACTGGGAAACGACCGAAACGCTGTTGCGAACAATTCATCAGGAACTGGACGGAGTACTGGCGGCGCGTCTGTCGCAAGAGGGTTAATTATGGTGGCTGAACTGACCGCGCTGCGCGATCAAATTGATGAAGTGGACAAAGCCCTGCTCGATCTGCTGGCCAAAAGGCTGAGTCTGGTCGCCGAGGTGGGCGAAGTAAAAAGCCGCTACGGTCTGCCGATTTACGTGCCGGAGCGCGAAGCTTCCATGCTGGCGTCACGGCGTAAAGAGGCGGAGACGCTTGGCGTGCCGCCAGACCTGATCGAAGATGTGCTGCGCCGCGTTATGCGCGAATCCTACGCCAGTGAAAACGATAAAGGCTTCAAAACGCTGCATCCGCAGCTTCGACCGGTAGTCATCGTTGGCGGCAAGGGCAAAATGGGGCGGCTGTTTGAAAAGATGCTGACCCTTTCCGGTTATCAGGTGAAAATCCTGGATAAAGAGGAGTGGGCGCAGGCGGAAAGCCTGCTGGCGGATGCGGGAATGGTGATCATCAGCGTGCCGATCCACCTGACGGAAAAAGCGATTGCCGATCTGCCGCCGCTGCCGGAAGACTGTATTCTTGTGGATCTGGCCTCGGTAAAAAATGGCCCGCTTCAGGCGATGCTGGCCGCGCACAGCGGCCCGGTGCTGGGGCTGCATCCGATGTTCGGCCCGGACAGCGGTAGCCTGGCGAAACAGGTGGTGGTCTGGTGCGACGGCCGTCAGCCGGAAGCCTATCAGTGGTTTCTGGAACAGATCCAGGTCTGGGGCGCACGTCTGCACCGCATCAGCGCGGTAGAGCATGATCAGAACATGGCCTTTATTCAGGCGCTGCGTCACTTCGCCACCTTTGCCTATGGCCTGCATCTGGCGGAAGAGAACGTGAATCTTGAGCAGCTGCTGGCGCTTTCATCGCCTATTTACCGCCTGGAGCTGGCGATGGTGGGCAGACTCTTTGCGCAGGATCCTCAGCTCTATGCGGACATCATCATGTCCTCAGAAAATAATCTGGCGCTGATTAAACGTTACTATCAGCGCTTCGGCGAGGCTATTCAGCTGCTGGAGCGGGGCGACAAGCAGGCGTTCGTCGACAGTTTCCGTCGCGTAGAGCATTGGTTTGGCGATTACGCCCAGAGCTTTATGCTGGAAAGTCGTTCGCTGCTGCGTCAGGCCAACGACAGCCGCCGATAACGGCTTTGGATAAAATGCAGGCCCGATCGCGGCCTGTATTCTCGCCTCAGGCTCTCTTCTCCAGCGGAAGAAAGCCGTCTTTCGCTAAAATTCCCTGCGCCTCGGCGCTCAGTAAGAAATCTGCCAGCGGCTGTGCTTTTGCATGACACAGGGCAAAAGCATAGTCTGCGCGGATATGGAAAGGCGGCGGGATAGTAATAGTTTTAATCCCGGGCCGCGCGGCATAGCTCTGATAGCCGATAAAAATATCCGCCCGATCGCCGTTCAGCACCCAATTCGCTGCCGGTTCCCCAGCCGGAACAGCCGGGCTGAATGGGCCGCCAACCAGCTGTAGCGCCCGCTGTTTCAGCGCGGTTCCCACTCCCGCATAGCGACGTTCAATACGATCGAAAAGCTGCCAGGCGTAGTCGCCGGATGGATCGCTTAACGGCGTAGAGGTGGCGACGCGTAAGTGCGGATGGCTTAGCAGCTCCAGCCAGCTTTTGTTCGACGCGGCCAGGGCAGCAGGCACGCTCAGGCAGAGCTGATTGTGGACAAAGACGGCGCTGTCGAGTGCGATACCTGCCGCGATCAAAGATTGCGGATGCGCCAGATTGGCCGATAAAAAGAGATCGCAGCGCTCGCCCTGCTTAATTCGCTCGCACAGTAGCCCGGCCGGGCCAAAATTCACGTCAACAGGCTGACCCCAGGCTGCGGCCAGCGTCGGCCAGACGGCGCGCAGGCTTCCGGCAGCCAGAACGGTAAGGCTCATCAGTTGCTACCCGTATAGTGGGTACGATAGAAGCGCTGATACCAGGTATCCGCTTTTTTCTGCATATCGACATCCCGGAATTTTTCCGGGTAAAGCTTTTTCGCCATCCACAATTCACCCAGCGCCAGCGCTTCCGGCATCGGATAGCCCCAGGCCTTGGCATATTCCGGCATCAGATAAACGCGATGATGCTTAACGGCATCCACAGCCTGCCAGGCGGGCTGCTGGTTGATCTCGTCGATCACCTGCGGATAGCGATCCTGCACGAAGATCACCTGCGGATCCCAGGCGAGGATCTGCTCCATAGAAACCTGCTTATACCCTTTCACCGCTGCGGCGGCGACGTTCAGCGCACCGGCATGCGCCATCATCAGGCCGGTATATTTGCCGGAGCCGTAGGTCGTAAGGTCGGGATTAGCCATATAGACCCGAATGCGCTGCGAAGGGGGGATCGCCTGTAACCGGTTGCCCGTTTGCTGCCGTTGATTGAAAGTGGCTTTAACCAGCGTTTCGGCCTGCTGCTGGTGGTTTACCACTTCGCCAATCAGGCGAACGCCTTCTTTTAATCCTTCACTATAAGCCTGCTCTTCGTCAGCCAGATCGGGATTCAGACGGTTTTGCTGTTGATTATCGGCACGCAGCGAGATGGCGATAACGGCGATGCCGAGTTTCTGGATCTGGTCAATCATCTCCTGCGGCGCATAGTTAGTGACAAAAACCACCTGCGGATGTAGCGCAACCAGCTTTTCTACATCCACATGAGTTAAATCACCCAGCGTCGGCAGACGCGTCAGTTCCGGCGCCAGCCGCGAATAGCCGTCGCCGAGCTGCTGCTTCCAGTTGCCAAGGATGCCAACAAGGGTATTGGTGGCATCCAGCTCTACCAGAATATTGAGGGTTTGATGCTGCAAGACCACGACGCGATCGACGCGATCGGGAAGCGTGACCTGGCGGCCCAGCTGATCGGTAACCTGACGATCGGCAAAAGCGGAAAAGGCCAACAGGCCAAGCGAAAGCAACACTGCGGAGCGTAAAAAGTTGCGCATAAATTTCCCTGAGAAACGTTATATAGTCGATGATATAGCGTCAGGGCGGTGCAGGTAAATGATCCAGGCGAGGTATAGGCCAAAAGTTTCAGCCGCCTCTGAAGCGGCTGAGGCGGTACTCAGGAAGGGTCGACCGGCAGCACGTTTTCGCTTGGGTAACAGCCCAGCACTTTCAGCGAACGCGTAATCGGTGCCAGTTCGCGTAACGCCTGCTGTACTTCTTCCGAGCGCAGGTTACCCTGAAAATCGATATAAAACATCTCTTCCCATGGATTGCCGTTAATCGGGCGTGATTCCAGTTTGCTCATCACCAGATTATGCTGACGCAGCACCAACAGTGCTTCTACCAGCGCACCAGCCTGCTGTCCGGTCGCCATAATTAACGTGGTTTTGGCCGGAACCTGAAGCGTGACCTCAATGGGTTTGCGCGCAAGGATAACAAAGCGGGTGATATTCTGCTGCTGGTTAGCCAGATTGCGTTCAAGCACCTGCAGGTTATACAGCTCGCCGCCCGCCTGGCTGCCCAGCGCTGCGACCTTCGGTGAATTCAGCGCTGCAACCTGCTCCATCGCGGCCGCGGTGCTTTCAGTATATTCAATCTTCCAGTGCGGATAGCGATGGATAAACTCGCTGCACTGCTGGAAAGGCTGAGGATGGCTGTAAACGGTTTCTATCTGCTGCAAGTCCGTGCTGCCGGTAACCAGCACGCAGTGATCGATAGGGAGCGTCATCTCGCCAACCAGCGAAAGGCTGGTCTGCTGCAGCAAATCGTACACCTCATTGATCGAGCCGGAACTGGTGTTTTCGATCGGCAATACCGCGTAGTCGGCCTGGCCTGTTTCCACCTGATTAAAGATGTCGCGGAAGTTCAGACAGCCGCACTCGATAAACCTATCGAAGTGGCGAGCGGCATAGTTACGTGAGGCAAGATGCGAATAAGAGCCTTTTGGGCCAAGGAAGGCAATACGCGCCGACTGCGCATTAGTCTGATTCAGATGCTTTTGCAGCAACGCCTGCTGCGTCAGCACGGAATCTTCAATAACCAGCTGAAAAAGTCGGGTGATGTAGTGCGCATCCAGCTGATGAGCTTTACCCAGCGTGACCAGATGTTCCAGCAGATCGCGCTCGCGATCGATATCGCGTACGGGGCGGTGCGTGGCCATTTTCGCCTTCGCAACCTCAATCGCCAGCGCCCGACGGTTAGCCAGCAGGCTCAGCAGTTGTTCATCCAGCGCGCTGATTTTTTCGCGCAGGCCCAGCAGGGGATTTTCGGTGGTCATAGGCTACCTGTCAGATGTTCATAAAAAAAAAGCCTCCCGGTTGGGAGGCCTTGTTATTCGTCTTCGCATGCTTTCTTATACGACGAATTGCCTCCCGGTCAACGGAAGGTAAAAAAGAAGGCGAAGAAGAACGGCAGCTGTTTCATCAGAGTATCCACGATTGTCAGAAGGTTAAAGTAACCGCAGCGATTTAATGCTGTCAATAAAAAACGCGTTTCGGATGGCGGAGCGGCAAAGTGTCGTCAGGCGAAAGGGCTGGTAGTGCTGGCATAGGGCGAAAGAGCAAGGCTCTTCAGGGGGATTGCAGAGCGTTTCGCCAGGCATGAGCTGTAGCCGGGCAGGGAGCAGGTTGGCTGTCCACCCAGCCCTTCTGCTGACGTTTGAGATAAGCACATGGCATTTTCTACTCTCTCAACCCGAAGCCTTACTGAATATAGTTAATATTTTGTAATGATACATTTTATATAAAATCTGAGTAGCATTTATAATAATCATTTATTGTGAAAATTCTCTGTTAATATAATGAATTCTGTTAATTGAATTTTTATATATTAACATTGAAGCTACGTTAATTGGATTATTATCCTGTTTTTATGGTAAAGAGTATCTGATATTATGTCCTCGCTTTCTTATGGTATTTGCTATGAAGGGATGCAAGGATTAACATGTTATTTTCATGGAAGAAGTGCCTACAGTAAGGACATGTCTATGGACAAGGCTGATATAAAGCGGATCCTGGTTATTCGCATCGATTTTTTAGGGGATATGGTTTGTACTACACCTTTTTTGCGGGCGTTAAAGCAAAGGTGGCCGCAGGCGGAAATACATGTTCTTGCCAGTAAATATAACTCACCCGTTCTGGATAATAACCCTGCCGTAGCCAGGGTGCACCATTATGTCTATTCTAAAAACTATGAAAAAAATGTGCGGCCGGGGTTTTTAAATTACCTTAAGGATAGAGTTAAGTTAATTTTCTCGCTTCGGAAAATAAAGTTTGATTTACTTATCATCCCCAGCGGAGGGATGAACAAAAATGCAATAAACTTTGCCCGACAGCTAAACGTTGCGGACTGCCGCTGGCACAACGCTGATACGGAGTTTGACGATCGTATACCTGCGCATATGCTGGCCCGACCTTTAATTCATGAAGCACTTGCCGGTTTCTGTCTTATGCCGGAACTCAACACGCCGGATATTAACCAGATGAATCCCCAAATTTTCCCCTGCCAGGCTCGGGTTTTATACTGGCAGCAAAAGCTGGGAGAAAAAAACAGAGCCAGAGTGGGTTTATTCATTTCGAACAATAGCGCGGAACGTCGATGGCCAGAGCAAAAATGGCAGGCATTAACCGATGCGCTTAGCAGAAAATGTGAGTTTATTATTTTTCATTCACCTCAGGATAAATGTATTTCCAAATGGCGGAGAGATGAAAAAGCGCGCTGGGTCTCTACGCAAACCGTCGCCGATTTGATCGCGGCCATGACGCAGCTGGATATTGTTGTTTCTGCGGACAGCGCACCCGTACATTTTGCATCGGCATTGCAGATCCCTCTGGTGGCCTTGTTTGAGGATCGTCCTGAAAAATACAGACGCTGGCATCCGCTTGGGGTCAGGAATATCGTGCTGCATGAAGGCGGAAACGTCAGCAATATAGCCAGCGAGTCTGTTTCTGCTGCCGTCACCCAATTGCTAAGCGAAGTTAACAGGCCTGGTTATGAGAAAGAAAAATCGGAAAACAAGAAGGCAGGGCTGGTGGCAAAACAGTCAGCTGAAAAGGACCTGGTGCTATGAGAAAATTTATCGCCTTAAAATATTGCCAGGAGTGTGGGCTCAGGCGGCGTTTTTTTGCACGGCTGTTGGCCAATGACGATGCGCTGTGTGATGACTGCTACTACAAGTTTATTATAACGGTGCGGGAAAGGCATGAGTGACCAGCACCAGGGAAAAGAGAAAACCAGTCTGCGAGCTGGCTTTTCTCTGGATACTTACACTTACTATTCTTTGTTAGGCCTGCGGTAGATCTCAACTCCAGCTTCATTAAATTCCACCAGTTTATATAACGATACGACATCGTTGTTCCGTGGAGAACGCCAGCATTCAGCTTGAACCTGGCATTCTTTTTGCGGTATATATCCTTCAGAAATAAGGTATTTACGGATCCTACTTGTCTCGGTTGTACCGTTAAAATGTATGCCAAATACAAAAGCCTGGGGCCCACTGATATTTGTATAGTGAAATTCATAATCTTTAGAAATTCTTGGCATTTTCTTCAATAATTCAGGTGTGTAATACTTATATTCGCGTTTATCCTGCTCGGTATAATGCGCACTACTGGCAAATTCCATTCTCAGAACTGGCCAGATAAAAACGAACGCTATTCCGCAGAGTAGTAGCACAACAGCAAGTACCGCTATAAATTTCTTCACAATCCCATCCTGCCATTCTCTGCTCCCAGAACAACAAATGTTTTATCATTACGGGAACGGATCACATTTCCTGATGAGAAGTTGCTATATGGGGTAACGTTTTGCATAAACTTTGGCAGTACTCCCATGCGCGGCCTTGCATGAGGGAATTTTTCCGGGTCGGGGAACAGCAGAGGCTGGAACGTATCGTTTTTCCAGTTGCCGATTTTACCATAATAATCCCAGCGCTTAAGAGCTTCTGCTTTACTGACCGGCCGTAATATGGGGAAGATGTTTTGATCGGATACGACGCGGTAAAATCCCAGCAGATCGGACACCAGATCTTCACCGCTAAATCCGCTATCAGTGACCAGGTTATTAGGGAATGAACTCTGAAATATTTCGAACTGTCTCGCTATAGCCATCATCATCGCCAGCGCGATACTTTTTTGTTCAGAGTAAGGGCGACCATGTCTTAAGCGCCACGTCATTACTTTTCCTGATCGAGCCAGTCCATATGAAGACGTCATACCCTGAGAGTAAGTCACATCATAAAATTCTTTTTCGGAAGCTTCCCCCTGTCGTATTTTCCTTAGCAATTCAATTATATCTGTACCCTGAGCATGTCCAAGATCTACCCAGCCCAGCACTTCCGTATAAACCAGGCCTCTATTGAAAACGGCAGCTTTTTTGCCATCAATTATTTCTGACCTTTGACTCATCCTGAATCTCCTTTCCTTATGATAAATACGATCGGCTACATGGCCAATTTATCATAAAACCCATACTGAAACGGAAGGATTTGGTATCCATCCCGGCTGTATAAAAATTAATATTATTCCACCCGGAGACCTGTGTAGATCAAAAAAAGCCCCGTCAAAAGGGGCTGGTTTGGTCGATGTGGTCGATATGTGGACATCTATTAAAATAAATCCTTTTATTTCATTTTATTAGAACAATAAAAAACGCGCCCGCAGGCGCGTTATTAACTTTAATCCAGTTCCTGATCGATAACGCTTATATCTTTAACGCTGGCCTGGGCGCGCTTCGCTTCGCCCTTGTGCTGAACCTTGTTCAGCTGACGCTCCAGCTTATTGATCAGTTCGTTGATGGCCGCATACATATCATCATGTTTGGCGCTGGCAATCAGCGGGCCGTTCGGCGTGTTGATAGTGGCATCGGCAACGTATTCTTTCGGCTCTTTGGAAAGCACGATATGCGGATTAATCAGATGGGTTTGCCATTTTTCCAGTTTGGCGAGACGCTCTTCGACATGTTGGCGGATAGCCGGGGTGATGTCCATTTGCTTGCTGGTAATGTTCAGAACCATAGTGCTTACCTCTAATCATTTCCGTCGAATGTAGAGTAAGCATATCCTGGAAAAGGGCGTAATGCGTGATTTGTATCACTTTATTTTGTCACTTTTTGTCAAAAGTGAAGATTTTGTGAGGCAGGCTGGTAATCGTAGCGAAGGCGCTTGTAGGGAGGTTTTTTCACAGGCATGATAGGTAAGTTAACTTACCGGTGAAACAGCGTAATATGCCAGACGCCGGTGAAAAAAAGGGCAGCGCGAACGCTGCCATTTTTATGTTAAGCCTGATTGGCCGCGATAAGTTTCGCTACTTTGTCCGCTTCTGCGGTCAGCTGCATCTTACGATAAGCATTTTCCATCAGCGGCAGCGCCTGGCGCGTCGCCTGCGTATCCGGATAATCTTTCATCATTTGCTCAACGCGATTAACAACAGCGACATAAGCTTCACGCTTGGTGTAGAATTGCGCCACGGAAAGCTCATACTTCGCCAGACGATCTTTCAGATAGATAAGGCGCTTTCTTGCGTCCGTCGCGTACTGACTGTTCGGGTAACCGCGCAGCAGCTGAGAGAAGTCGTGGAAGGCATCACGCGCGTGAGAAGGATCGCGATCGGAACGATCGATACCGAAAAAGCCCTGCAGCGCGCTGTCATCAAGCGCCATATCCGTCAGACCACGCATATAAATCACGTAATCGATATTCGGGTGGGTTGGATTCAGACGCATAAAGCGGTCGATCGCGGCCTGCGCCAGCGGTAAATCGGCATTTTTATAGTAAGCGTAGATCAGGTCCAGCTGAACTTGCTGGGAGTAAGGCCCGAACGGATAGCGGTTATCAAGCGCTTCCAGTTGCGTTATTGCTCCTTTAAAGTTACCGTCCTGCAGTTTTTGCTGGGCTGTGGCATAGATCTCGGAAGGCGGGCTATCGGGCACCGTATCCTTCGAGCCGGAACAACCCGCTAATGCCAGGCTCAACGTGGCTGCAGCCACCAGATATTTCATACGCGTCATGACGATTTGATTATCCTCAGAGTGTTATTCAGGAAGCTGTCCATGTAGCTCCCGATAGTGACCAGGTACAATAGCACATTATATTAAACGGCATCGCCGTGAAAACCCAACGTTAACGAAGAAGCTGTTTATGGCACAACAAGTAAAACTCAACGCAACGGTCTCCGAATCGCAACTCGGACAACGCTTAGATCAGGCTTTGGCCGAATTGTTCCCTGATTATTCAAGATCTCGTATAAAAGAGTGGATTCTCGACCGACGCATCAGCGTCAACGGCGTAATCATCGACAAACCGAGAGAAAAACTGCTCGGTGGCGAACAAATCGCTATCGAAGCGGAGATAGAAGAAGAAGCGCGCTGGGAAGCGCAAAACATCCCGCTGAACATCGTTTATGAAGATGACGATATTCTGGTTATCAACAAACCACGCGATCTGGTGGTGCATCCGGGCGCCGGTAATCCCGACGGTACGGTGCTGAACGCGCTGCTTTATCATTATCCGGCTATTGCAGATGTGCCGCGTGCGGGCATTGTGCACCGTCTGGACAAAGACACCACTGGCCTGATGGTGGTGGCTAAAACGGTACCTGCGCAGACGCACCTGGTAGAATCTTTACAGCTGCGTGAATTCACCCGTGAGTATGAAGCGGTGGCAATTGGCAGGATGACGGCGGGCGGCACGGTTAATGAGCCGATTAGCCGTCACTCGACCAAGCGGACGCATATGGCGGTTCATCCAATGGGCAAACCGGCTACCACGCACTATCGCATTATGGAGCATTTCCGTGCCCATACGCGCCTGCGTCTGCGTCTCGAAACAGGCCGTACTCACCAGATCCGCGTGCATATGTCTCATATCAGCCATCCGCTGGTGGGCGATCCGCTGTATGGCGGTCGTCCGCGTCCGCCAAAAGGTGCCTCGGAGAATTTTATCGGTACGCTGCGTAAATTCGATCGTCAGGCGCTGCACGCCACCATGCTACGTCTTTATCATCCCGTCACCGGTATTGAGATGGAATGGCATGCGCCGCTGCCGCAGGACATGGTCGAATTGATTGAGGCGTTAAAAGCGGATACCGAAGAATTTAAAGACCAGCTGGACTGGTAATGAGCCTGCTTACGCCTGAATGGAATGCGCCCGCCAACGTGCGGGCCTGTAGCACCACGCGCCGTGATGGCGTCAGCCATGCTCCCTGGGATTCGCTGAACCTCGGGACGCATGTCGGCGATCGGGCCGCAGCGGTGCAGCACAATCGCGAGCGTCTGGTTACGCTGGCGTCAATGCCCGCTATGCCAGTCTGGCTGGAGCAGGTTCACGGCGTCAATGTCCTTGCGCTTACCGGTGAAGCACCCGCTTCCCTACAGGCTGATGCCGTTTATACCCGTCAGCCCGGCGTGGTTTGCGCGGTAATGACGGCGGATTGCCTGCCGGTTTTGTTCTGCTCGCAGGATGGGAAAGAGGTTGCTGCGGCTCATGCCGGCTGGCGGGGATTGTGCGCAGGCGTGCTGGAGGCGACGCTGGCGGCCTTTACGGCCTCGTCGGAAGAGGTCATGGTCTGGTTCGGGCCGGCAATTGGCCCGCAGGCTTTTGAGGTCGGCGCGGAAGTGCGGCAGGCATTTATAGCGCAGGATGCGGAAGATGCCGCTGCTTTTACGCCCTCGGGCGATAAATATTACGCCAATATCTGGCAGCTTGCGCGTCTGCGGCTACAGCGCAAAGGCGTGCGCCACTTCACTGGTGGCGGGCTGTGCACTTTCTCGCAGCCTGACCAATTTTTTTCCTACAGACGCGATGGCGTAACAGGTCGAATGGCAAGTTTGGTCTGGCTGAGTTAACCTGTCCGCATAAGACGGTCCGGGTTGTGCTTTTTTTCACCAAAATATTCCGGTCATTTAACTTGAAAATTTGAGGGAAGACCTCATTTAATCTCCAGTAGCAATTTGACCTGAATGGGGGAATTATGCGTCTGGATCGTCTTACTAATAAATTCCAGCTTGCTCTCGCCGATGCCCAGTCTTTAGCGCTTGGGCGCGATAACCAATTTATTGAACCGCTGCATCTGATGAGCGCTCTGCTCAAACAGGAAGGCGGCTCTGTCTCTCCTTTACTGACTTCAGCCGGCGTGGATGTTGCCGCACTGCGCAACGGCGTTGAGCAGGCTATCAGCCGCTTGCCTCAGGTTGAAGGCGCGGATGGCGACGTACAGCCTTCCGCCGACCTGGTGCGCGTGCTGAATCTGTGCGACAAACTGGCGCAAAAGCGCGCCGACAACTTTATCTCATCGGAACTTTTTGTTCTGGCCGCGCTCGACTCGCGAGGCTCGCTGGCTGATTTGTTGAAATCTGCCGGGGCGACCAGCGAAAAACTCCAGCGCGCCATTGACCAGCTGCGTGGAGGCGAAACCGTGAACGATCAGGGAGCTGAAGATCAGCGCCAGGCCCTTAATAAATACACTATCGACCTGACCGAGCGAGCGGAGAAAGGAAAACTGGATCCGGTTATCGGCCGTGATGAGGAAATCCGTCGCACCATCCAGGTTCTGCAACGCCGTACCAAAAACAACCCGGTGCTGATTGGCGAGCCTGGCGTCGGTAAAACCGCAATTGTGGAAGGGCTGGCGCAGCGCATTATCAATGGCGAAGTGCCGGAAGGGCTGAAAGGTCGCCGGGTGCTGGCGCTGGATATGGGCGCGCTGGTGGCGGGCGCTAAGTATCGCGGCGAATTTGAAGAGCGCCTGAAAGGCGTGCTCAATGACCTGTCCAAACAGGAAGGCAACGTCATCCTGTTTATTGACGAGCTGCACACCATGGTTGGCGCGGGAAAAGCGGACGGCGCGATGGATGCCGGCAACATGCTGAAACCGGCGCTGGCTCGCGGTGAGCTGCACTGCGTCGGCGCCACCACGCTGGATGAGTATCGCCAGTATATAGAGAAGGATGCGGCGCTGGAGCGTCGTTTCCAGAAAGTCTTCGTGGCGGAGCCAAGCGTGGAAGACACCATCGCTATTCTGCGCGGGCTGAAAGAGCGCTACGAGCTGCATCACCATGTGCAGATTACCGACCCGGCTATCGTGGCTGCGGCTACGCTGTCGCACCGTTATATCGCCGACAGGCAGCTGCCGGATAAGGCTATCGACCTGATTGACGAGGCGGCTTCCAGCATTCGTATGCAGATTGACTCCAAGCCGGAAGCGCTGGATCGTCTGGAGCGTCGTATCATTCAGCTGAAGCTGGAACAGCAGGCGCTGAAAAAAGAGTCTGACGATGCCAGTATCAAACGGCTGGAGATGCTTGAAGAAGAGCTGAGTCAGAAAGAGCGCGACTATTCAGAGCTGGAAGAGGAATGGAAAGCAGAGAAGGCCTCGCTGTCCGGCACGCAAACTATTAAAGCGGATCTGGAACAGGCGAAGCTGTCGCTGGAGCAGGCGCGCCGCACCGGTGACCTGGCACAGATGTCGGAATTGCAATACGGCAAAATCCCGGAGCTGGAAAAACAGCTGGCTGCCGCCACGCAGGCGGAAGGGAAAACGATGCGTCTGCTGCGTAACCGCGTGACGGACGTCGAGATTGCGGACGTGCTGGCTCGCTGGACCGGTATCCCTGTGGATCGCATGATGGAAGGCGAGCGCGACAAGCTGCTGCGTATGGAACAGGAGCTGCATCAGCGCGTCATCGGACAGGATGAAGCTGTCGAAGCGGTTTCTAATGCAATCCGCCGCAGTCGTGCAGGTCTGGCCGATCCGAATCGCCCGATTGGCTCATTCCTGTTCCTTGGCCCGACGGGCGTGGGTAAAACCGAGCTGTGTAAAGCGCTGGCTAACTTTATGTTCGACAGCGATGACGCAATGGTGCGGCTGGATATGTCGGAGTTTATGGAAAAACATTCGGTATCGCGTCTGGTGGGCGCACCTCCTGGCTATGTTGGCTACGAAGAGGGCGGCTATCTGACCGAGGCCGTGCGCCGTCGCCCTTACTCCGTCATTTTGCTGGACGAGATAGAGAAAGCGCATCCGGACGTATTCAATATTCTGCTGCAGGTGCTGGATGACGGCCGCCTGACGGATGGACAGGGCAGAACGGTTGATTTCCGCAATACCGTGGTCATTATGACCTCGAACCTGGGTTCCGATCTGATTCAGGAACGTTTTGGCGCGTTAAGCTATGCGGAAATGAAAGATGTCGTTATGAATGTGGTAGGGCAGCATTTCCGTCCGGAGTTTATCAACCGTATTGATGAGCTGGTGGTCTTCCATCCGCTGGGCGAAAAACACATTGCCTCTATTGCTAAAATTCAGCTGCAGCGTCTGTACGATCGTTTGACCGATCGCGGCTATGAACTACATATTTCTGATGCCGCTCTGCAGCTGCTGGGCGAAAACGGTTACGACCCGGTATATGGGGCAAGGCCGTTAAAACGCGCAATTCAGCAGCAGATCGAGAACCCGCTGGCACAACAGATACTTTCTGGCCAGCTGGTTCCGGGGAAAACGATAGAAATGGACGTGCAGGATGGCGCTATAGTGGCTACGCAGTAACAGTCATAGCAAATAAAAATGGGCCTTCGGGCCCATTTTTGCTTATTAAGCCACCAATAACAGTGCTTTTTAGCCGTTAGAGCGCGTTTTTTAGTCGATCGAATGTTTTTTTGTAATTAGGGGTTGTCAGCCGTCAAGAACTCCCTATAATGCGCAACCACTGAGACGGCACAACGGCTTACAGGCCAGCGGCTCAGGAG
>NZ_JBGCUC010000031.1:0-27604 GCF_043420595.1 Erwinia plantamica | reverse complement strand
TCCTCCTTCAGAGTCAACCTCTTTTTCAGAAGTTTTTCTCCGGCGATTCAGCTTCCTGAACCTCCTGAGCCGCTGGCTGTAAGCCGTTGTGCCGTCTCAGTGGTTGCGCATTATAGGGATCCGTTCGGATAGCACAACCCTTTTTTTGATCTTTCTTTTCGACCGCTGATTTTTCACGCTTATCGTTGTGATAACGGACAATTTGCACAAAAATAGCGCTGATTTTAGTGAAGTTATTGATCGTTATTAGCCTGGGATGCCAGGCTTCATGGATCCTTTTATAAATGAGAGGCAGTTATGTCCGGAAATTTACGTCCTTATAAAGATACGTATCCCCAATGCGGCGAACGCGTCATGGTCGATGCTTCAAGCGTGGTGGTTGGTGAGGTGCAGTTAAATGATGACGTCAGTATCTGGCCGTTGGTTGCCATCCGGGGGGATGTAAATCGCGTTGTTATCGGTAAACGCAGTAATATTCAGGATGGCAGCGTACTGCATGTTACCCACAGGTCTTCTGCTAACCCGGAAGGCTTTCCGCTGATGGTCGGGGAAGATGTTACGGTTGGCCATAAGGCCATGCTCCATGGTTGCAGCATTGGTAATCGTGTACTGGTTGGCATGGGCTCGATACTGCTGGATGGCGTAATAGTAGAAGACGACGTCATGATTGGTGCAGGTAGCCTGGTACCGCCGGGTAAACGGCTGGCCAGCGGCTTTCTTTATTTAGGCAGCCCGGTAAAACAGATTCGGCCGCTTACTGAAGCTGAAATCAGCGGCCTGCTTTATTCATCTAACAACTATGTGAAATGGAAAGATGACTATCTGGCTCAGGAAAGCCAGATCCAGCCCTGAGCGTCTTCCTTTTCCGCCTTGATCGCCGCTTCTGCTTCCTCCTCCAGATCCCAACGATGTTGGCGGAAGCTTTCTATTACTTCTTTATCTTTACCAAAGCGGCGGATCAGCGATTCGCCGTCAATGGCGCAAAGGATCTGAAAGCCGTTGACCAAAGCGGGAAAGCAGATGGCGTTCGCCGACTCATCCCACCATTCACGATCGGGAAACAGGATCGCCTGGTTCATCCCTGAAGTTCCGCCTGCAAAGTAGCAATCACGGGCGCGACATCAGGAAACACATCGTGCCATAAAAAGAATGACCAGGCCGCCTGCCCTACCAGCATTCCAAGCCCGTCCGCCCTATGCGTTGCGCCCCGCTCCCGGCACCAGTGCAGAAACGGCGTTGCGCCAGGCTGATAAAACATATCGTAGCAGCGGGTTTGCGGGCCGATTAGCGATACCGGTATAGCCGGTATTTCTCCGCCAACGCCGCTGGAAGTGGCATTGATAATAAGATCAAACTGCCTTGCCTCCAGGCTGTCCATCGGTTCGGCAGTGATTTCGCCAGCCTGCCGAAAAAGCTCAGCTAATGTCTGCGCCTTCGCCAGCGTGCGGTTAGTAATAGTCAGATCACAGCGCAAAGACAGCAGAGGCAGGATCACACCGCGAGCAGCGCCGCCCGCGCCCACCAGCAGTACCCGGTCGCCAGGCTTGATCAACGACAGTCTTTCTAAATCGGTCAGCAGACCAATCCCATCGGTGTTGTCGCCCAGCAGCCGCCCGTCGTCCAGCTTCTTTATAGTATTGACCGCGCCCGCCAGCGAAGCCCGCTCGGTCAGTTCATCCACCAGCCGGTAAGCCTGCTCTTTAAAAGGCAGCGTCACGTTAGCGCCCGCGCCGCCCTGAGCAATAAAGTCCGCTACTGAACGATCGAATTCATCCACCGGCGCGCAAATACGACCGTAGGGATGAGGGATGCCGGTCTGCTCTGCAAAAAGCTGATGGATCCGTGGCGACTTGCTGTGATTAATCGGATTACCGAATACCGCAAAATTTCGCATTGTTTATCCCTGTCGAATCAGTTCGCCGGTTAAAGCATCGCGAATTTCAGAAGGATTGTTCCGTCCGCCTGTCTCAGACTGCAAAACGGGGAAATCTTTACCAAACTGCTGATGAACTTCCGCAGCGTGGCGGCAAGGCGGCAGGCCGGTAAGGTTGGCACTGGTGGACACCAGCGGCTTGCCGAAAGCCTCGCATAGCTGACGAACATCGGGATGGTCGCTGACCCGCACCGCCAGCGAATCAAACCGCCCTGTCAGCCAGCGAGGCGTAGTGTTGCGCGCCGGCACTACCCAGGTCACCGGGCCAGGCCAGAACGAGAACATCTTTTCTTTCTGTTCTGCCGTCAGCTGTGTTTCATCAAGGTAGGGCTGCAACTGTTGATAATCCGCCGCAATCAGGATTAATCCTTTTTCGACCTGACGCTGTTTTAACGCCAGTAGCGCCATGACGGCTGTTTCGCTGTCCGGGTTACATCCCAGACCAAATACCGCTTCGGTGGGATAAGCGATGACGGCATCCTGTCGTAAGTGCGCAAGGCAGGCATCCAGCGAGCCTGCCGGGTAGTTATTCTTCAATGCTGTTTCCTGCTGTAACGGGCTTGCCGCAGGCTTTGCTGGCACAAAAGCGCCTGACGCCGCGCGCGGTCTTTTTCTCAATTAATAGAGGGAAATGGCAAAACTCACACTCTCCCTCTACCGGTGTAAAATTAACTGCAAACTGGCAGTCCGGATAACGATCGCAGGCATGAAACGTCTTGCCGTAGCGTGAACGCCGCTGCACCAGCTTTCCCTTCTCGCACTGTGGACAGGCAAGCGTGGTTTCGTCGGGCTTATCGATGAGTTCCGTATGCGTGCAGTCGGGATAGCGGCTACAGCCGATGAACATGCCGTAGCGTCCCTGACGTAAAGCCAGCTCCGCCTGGCAAACCGGGCAAAACTGGCCTTCAAGGATTTTAACAATATGGCCGTCGGCCTGGTTTTTAAGGGGGCGGATATAGTCGCATTCGGGATACGCTGAGCATCCCAGAAAAGCGCCGTGCTTTCCTGAACGAATGACCAGTTCCGCCCCGCACTGTGGGCAAGGCTCATTTTTTCGCACAGCGAAAAGCGCTGTTTTATTCATAGCATTTACGACACGAAGACGTTCTTCAGTGCACTATTCCTTCATTGACGTCAAAAAGAAGTTCTTCCATCTGTTGGTAGGCGTTTTCACATCCGGGGATGTTAAACAATACCATCAGCACCACCCATTTGAGATCTTCCAGATCGAACTCAAGCGTGTCCAGCGCCATAATACGCTCAATAACCATTTCCCGGGTTTCCAGATTCAGCACCTGAATTTGTTCCAGGAACAGAATGAATCCCCGGCAGTTGGCATCCAACCGCTGGCTCTCTTCTTCGGTATAAATCCTCATGGAAAGCGGATCGGCCGCCAGCAAAAAAGGCGCCGTCAGGCCATCCTGATAATCCGCCAGCTTTTCTAACCAGTTCAACGCATTATAAATATCTTCACGATGAAAACCGGCGTCGGTCAAATCGTCCGTCAATTTATCCTGATCGACGCGCATCTCTGCTTCGCTATGAATATACGTTTCAAATAAATACATCAGTACGTCGAACATGGCTTGCCCTCCTCAATCGGACATAGCCGCCGGGTACAGCTGCGATCCACCCTGCTAACTCCAGCTCAAGCAGCTTAGCTACGATAACTGGCACAGGCTGGCAGGCACGTTCAGCGACGACGTCAACAGGTGTAACCTCATCTCCTACGTTAGCCAACACCTCGGGAAATGGCAATGAACTATTGTCTTCCACAGCAGAATATATTGTTGAGTTTTTCGCCAGGGGTAACCATTTCAAATCGCTTTGTAACTGTTCAAGGATAGTATTGGGATGCGCGGTCAACAGCGCGCCCTGCTGAATAAGCCAGTGCGTGCCTTCACTACCGGGATTGCCGATCGCGCCAGGCAGCGCATAAACATCACGATTTTGCTCTAAAGCCAGCCTGGCGGTTACCAGCGAGCCGCTTTTCAGGGCCGCTTCCACCACCAGCACGCCCAGGCTCAAGCCGCTGATAATTCTGTTACGCCAGGGAAAATGCCAGGCGAACGGCGCAGCGGCAAGCGGGAATTCAGAAACCAGCGCGCCGCCCCCGGCAACAATCGCTTTCGCCAACGAAAGATGCTGGCGAGGATAGATTTTCATCAGCCCGCCCCCTAATACCGCCAGCGTTTTTCCCTTTACCTCTAATGCGGCCCTGTGGGCAACGCTATCGATGCCCAGCGCGAGCCCACTGGTAATGGTAATGCCGCTGAGCGCCAGCGTTTGTGTAAAGAAGGTTCCCCAGTTTCTGCCGTAGGCGGAGCAGCTGCGGCTGCCGATAACCGCTATCTGCGGCGTGGTCAGCAGCGCCGGATCGCCCTGAACAAAAAGGGCGGTGGGGAAATCGTGGATGTTTTTCAGTAAAGGAGGATACGCAGGGCTGTCGCAGGCAATAAAGTAGTGGTTATCCTGTTCCAGCCAGGCGAGCGTGCTGTTGATGACCGTTCGGTCATAAACCAGAAAAGCCTCGGCTTGCTCAGCCCGCAGGCCCGCTTCAAGAAGCGTATTTTTATCCAGCGCCGTCTTGCATTGCAGCCTGGCGACGATCGCTTCACGCTGTAGCGCGGACAATTGCTTTACGGCTGACAGACGCAGCCAAATCTCCGTTGCCGTCATCGGTGCCATCCCTGCCCTGGGCTTTGGTTAACGTAGCGGGAATGCTGTCAATCATGAGGCGAAATGTCTACAATAAGAGGGATAAATCTCTTATTCCTTGAACACAAATCTGGAAAGTTATGTCCGTTTTGCAGGTATTACATTATCCCGACGATCGTCTTCGCATCGTCGCTAAGCCCGTGGCGGAAGTAAACGCCGATATTCAGCGTATCGTTGATGATATGTTCGACACCATGTATGCCGAAGAAGGTATTGGCCTGGCGGCGACGCAGGTCGATATTCATCAGCGCATTATCGTTATCGACGTTTCAGAAAACCGCGACGAGCGTCTGGTGCTGATCAACCCGGAGCTGCTGGAAAAAAGCGGCGATACCGGTATTGAAGAAGGCTGCCTCTCTATTCCGGAACAGCGGGCACTGGTGCCGCGCGCCGAAAAAGTGAAAATCCGCGCGCTGGATCGTGAAGGCAAAAGCTATGAGCTGGAAGCGGACGGCCTGCTGGCTATCTGTATTCAGCACGAAATGGATCATCTGGTCGGCAAGCTGTTTATCGATTACCTGTCGCCGCTGAAGCGCGATCGTATTCGTAAAAAGCTGGAGAAACTCTATCGCCAGACAGCTCAGGACTGATGAACATCTGAAGAAGGGAACCCCGTGTCCGACTCTTTAAACATTATCTTTGCCGGCACGCCTGACTTTGCAGCGCGTCATCTTGATGCGCTGCTGTCGTCCAGCCACAAAGTAGTAGGCGTTTTTACCCAGCCCGACCGTCCGGCGGGCCGCGGCAACAAGCTGACGGCCAGCCCGGTTAAACAGCTGGCTGAGCAGCATGGCATTCCCGTGTTTCAGCCAAAATCCCTGCGTCCCGAAGAAAACCAGCAGCTGGTTGCCGATCTGCACGCTGACGTTATGGTCGTGGTGGCTTATGGCCTGATCCTGCCGGCCGCCGTGCTGGCTATGCCGCGCCTGGGCTGTATTAACGTACACGGTTCACTGCTGCCAAAATGGCGCGGCGCGGCGCCTATCCAGCGTTCGCTCTGGGCTGGCGATGCGGAAACCGGCGTGACCATCATGCAGATGGATGTAGGCCTGGATACCGGCGATATGCTGCACAAGCTGGCCTGCCCGATTGAAGCGGACGATACCAGCGCCAGCCTCTATCAGAAGCTGGCCGAACTTGGCCCGCAGGGCATGTTGACCACGCTTGAGCAGCTTGCCAGCGGCAGCGCGCAGCCGGAAGTACAGGATGAAGCGCTGGTTAGCTATGCGGAAAAGCTCAGTAAAGAAGAAGCGAAGCTGGACTGGACGCTATCCGCCGCTCAGCTGGAACGCTGCATTCGCGCTTTTAATCCCTGGCCGGTCAGCTATTTCACTATTGACGACCAGCCGGTCAAAGTGTGGAAAGCCTCGGTATTGCCGCACGTGGCAAAACAGCCTGGCGAAATTGTGCAGGCGGACAAAAACGGCATCCAGATTGCGACTGCCGATGGCGTTCTCAATATCGAAGAGCTACAGCCTGCCGGTAAAAAAGCCATGAAGGCGCAGGACCTGCTGAACTCCCGCCGTGAATGGTTTAATCCTGGCAACATCCTTGCCTGACTCCTCGCCCGACTTCGTGTCGGGCGATATTTAAAGCGATCCTATGAAAAAAAATACCAATCTGCGCAGCGTGGCTGCCGAGACTATTGAGAAAGTAGTCGAGCGTGGCGAGTCATTAAGCACCGTGCTGCCTGTCGCGCAAAAATTGCTGGCGGAAAAAGACGCCGCGCTGCTACAGGAGCTTTGCTATGGCGTGTTGCGTACGCTGCCGCAGCTGGAGTGGGTTATCAGTCAGCTGATGGAGCGCCCGCTTACCGGAAAGCAACGCGCCCTTCATTTCCTGATTATGGTGGGTCTTTACCAGCTGATGTTTACCCGTATCCCTGCTCACGCTGCGCTGGCGGAGACGGTGGAAGGCGCGGTCGCACTCAAACGGCAGCAGTTGAAGGGGCTGATCAACGGCGTACTGCGCCAGTTCCAGCGCAAGCAGGAGGAACTGACGACGGCGATGGCCGAAGGCGATCAGCAGTACCTGCATCCAAAATGGCTGCTGGCAAGGCTCAGAAACGCCTGGCCCGAGCAGTGGCCGCAAATCGTGGACGCTAACAACCAGCGCCCGCCAATGTGGCTGCGCGTTAATCGACAGCATCACAGCCGTGAAGCGTGGCTGACGCTGCTGCAGGAAGCCGGTAAAAATGCCGAGCCGCATCCGGTGCACAAGGATGCTCTACGGCTTGAAGCTCCCTGCCCGGTCTCGCAGCTACCCGGATTCGATCTGGGCTGGGTAACGGTACAGGATGCCTCTGCCCAGGGCTGTGTCGCCTTGCTCGATCCGCAAAACGGCGAAACGATTTTGGATCTCTGCGCCGCGCCGGGCGGTAAAACCACGCATATTCTGGAAGCCGCGCCTGAAGCCAGCGTGCTGGCCGTAGATATCGATGCAAAGCGGCTGGCCAGGGTCAGCGAAAATTTGCAGCGGCTGAATATGACTGCCGAAGTGAAAGTCGGCGATGGGACAGCGCCTGAACAATGGTGCGGCGACAGGCAGTTCGATCGCATTTTATTGGATGCGCCATGCTCGGCAACCGGCGTTATTCGTCGTCATCCGGATATTAAATGGCTGCGTCGCGACCGCGATATTCCCGAACTGGCGGCTATTCAGCAGCAAATTCTGGATGCTGTCTGGCCACATCTGAAGCCCGGCGGGACTTTGCTCTATGCTACCTGTTCGGTTCTGCCGGAAGAAAACCATCTGCAGGTTGCGGCATTCTTAGCGCGTCATACTGATGCTACGCTGAGTGATACCGGTGACGAAAAGCAGCCAGGGATTCAGGTTTTTCCTGATGCTCAGGGCGGTGACGGGTTTTATTATGCGAAGCTGGTAAAAAAATAACGTAGCGGCCGGCACGTCCGGCCTAATCCATTTTCCTGAACAGACTGAAGCACAATGAAAATCATTATTCTTGGCGCCGGTCAGGTCGGCGGCACGCTTGCCGAAAACCTGGTAGGTGAAAACAACGATATTACCGTGGTGGATACGGATTCCGGTCGCCTGCGTCAGTTACAGGATAAATACGATTTACGCGTTGTGCAGGGCCACGGTTCCCATCCACGGGTGCTGCGTGAAGCGGGCGCGGAAGATGCCGATATGCTGGTAGCGGTAACCAGCTCGGACGAAACCAATATGGTTGCCTGTCAGGTAGCCTACTCTCTTTTTAATACGCCAAACCGTATCGCCCGTATCCGCGCGCCGGACTATCTGCGCGATGCCGAGCGGCTCTTTATCCCGGAAGCCGTGCCGATTGATCATTTGATCTCGCCAGAACAGCTGGTTATCGACAATATTTACCGGCTAATCGAGTATCCGGGCGCGCTACAGGTGGTCAATTTCGCCGAAGGCAAGGTCAGCCTGGCGGTAGTAAAAGCCTATTATGGCGGGCCGCTGGTCGGTAATCCTCTGGCGATCATGCGTGAGCATATGCCGCACATTGATACGCGCGTCGCCGCTATCTTCCGTCAGGACCGCCCTATCCGTCCGCAGGGTTCAACGATTGTGGAAGCAGGCGACGAGGTCTTTTTTATCGCCGCAAGCCAGCATATCCGTGCCGTAATGAGCGAATACCAGCGTCTGGAAAAGCCCTATAAGCGCATTATGATTGTTGGCGGCGGTAATATTGGATCGGGTCTGGCACAGCGGCTGGAAAAAAATTACAGCGTAAAACTGATTGAACGTAATCAGCAGCGCGCCGCCGAGCTGGCCGAGCTGCTGCAAAACACCATCGTCTTTTACGGCGATGCGTCGGATCAGGAACTGCTGGCCGAAGAGCATATCGATCAGATCGATCTTTTTATTGCCATTACCAATGACGACGAAGCTAATATCATGTCGGCAATGCTGGCGAAGAAGATGGGCGCGAAGAAAGTGATGGTGCTGATCCAGCGAAAAGCCTACGTCGATCTGGTGCAGGGCAGCGTGATCGATATCGCCATCTCGCCGCAGCAGGCGACGATTTCTGCGCTGCTGGGCCACGTGCGTAAGGCCGATATTGTCGGCGTCTCCTCGCTGCGCCGTGGCGTGGCCGAAGCGATCGAGGCGATCGCGCATGGGGACGAAACCACCTCGCGCGTTGTCGGCAGATCGATTGACGATATCAAGCTGCCGCCGGGGACTATTATTGGCGCGGTTGTGCGCGGCGATGATGTAATGATCGCTAACGACAATCTGCGGATCGAACAAGGCGATCATGTGATCATGTTCCTGACCGACAAGAAATTTGTGCCAGACGTGGAAAGACTGTTCCAGCCCAGCCCGTTCTTTTTATAACGCTTCGCGCTGCCAGGGACTGGCGCCGTGTTACCCCTTAGCGCTGCTCTTTTCACCCGTCTTGTTTTTCTCCGCCGTTAACATGGCAAAAGCCGGTTCGTTTGTTAGACTTACTCACTGGCACAGGAAAGGAGATAACAATGAGTTTATTCAAAGAGTTTCGCGATTTCGCTATGCGCGGCAACGTTGTCGATCTGGCGGTCGGTGTAATTATTGGTGCCGCATTCGGTAAGATCGTTTCTTCTTTAGTGGCGAACATTATTATGCCGCCGCTGGGATTATTGATTGGTGGAATAGACTTTAAACAGTTTGGCTGGGTACTGAAACCTGCCGTCGGCGATGCGCCTGCGGTTGTGATGCAGTACGGTATCTTCCTACAGAACGTTTTTGATTTTATCATCGTGGCTTTCGCTATCTTCCTGGCTATTAAGCTGATGAACAAGCTGCACAAGAAGAAAGAAGTTGAAAAGCCTGCGCCTAAAATCAGCGCGGAAGAAACGCTGCTGACTGAAATCCGTGATTTGCTGAAGCAGAAAAACGGTCAGATCTGACAGTACCAGTAAAAAAAGAACCGCCTTCAAGGGCGGTTTTTTTATGGCCTGAAAGCAGAAGGCCAGTGGTAAAGTCTGCTTTACCACTGGCCTCCCGGGCTACGTGCTTGTCCTTACGCCGATAGCTGCCTTTGCCTTTTTTATTTGCTTCGATACGCGTTTTGAACAGCGGATCGTGTAGTAAAGCCTCCAGCGCGTTATCGC
Organism: Erwinia plantamica; assembly: GCF_043420595.1. NCBI lineage: Bacteria > Pseudomonadati > Pseudomonadota > Gammaproteobacteria > Enterobacterales > Erwiniaceae > Erwinia > Erwinia plantamica. The sequence goes on along the minus strand of NZ_JBGCUC010000031.1, from coordinate 17,875 downwards.
GAATGGTGCCTTTCTTGTGCTGATATTTAGTCATATACCTTCCTTATGGTTGAATCGGCAATGAATATAGAACTCAAACGGCAAAAGATCAATCCGCCGTCGGGGCCAGCGCGCCTTTTTCTAACGCTTCCAGTATAGAGCAGTAAACGCTGCTGTGAGCCGTCCCGCAGCAGGCATCATTCAGCCTGGTCAGTGAACGCTGCATATGTTGCAGTTCAGCGATCATGCTTTCGACTTCCTGCAGTCTCGTTTGCACAATAGTTTTCGACTCCTGACAGGTATGGTGTTCAGGATCGATGCGGATCGAAAGCAGTTCACGAATGGCTTCCAGACTAAAGCCCAGCTGTCTGCCATAACGAATAAACCGCAGCCGCTGAAGATCGTTCTGGCTATAGAGCCGGAAACCGCCTTCCGTACGGATCTCATGATCCATCATTTGCTGCTTTTCATAATAGCGGATCGTATCGGGCGTTACGTCCGCCAGTTTCGCCAGCTGACCTATTTTATACATGCCTTTTCTCCAAAAAGCCGCTGCTGTAATTGCCCGCCATACTCGCTCCTGAGGAAGTCGGTACTCATTCCTGCCTGCCTGAGCTTGCTTTCTAAAAGCGCGAGGTGTTTAGCATGTTGAGCATAGCGCTCATCCGTGGGTTCGATACCGGCAAGCAGTTCGTTGAGCTCCACCGCTTCGCGACGCATTTCCAGCTCGGGCGGGAGGAAACCGGAATTCTTCATCAGGCGATACGCCGCGCGCAGTTCGGGCGGCACGTGGCTGTCGTCATCCAGCGCCAGCTTTTTACCGCTACCGGGCAGATTATCGAATTCACCCTTTTTTTGGGCTTCAGCAATGTGCTGTTCTACCAGCTGGTCAAATAACCACATCATGACCTCGTGGACGGGGGAAAGAACAAACAGGATAGCGCGTTGTAAAAGGGAGGGGAAATTTCAGATATAAAAAAACCGGGCATACGCCCGGTTTTTCCAGATTGCGGCAGATATTACTCTGCTGCTTCTGCTTGAGCTTCTGGACGATCAACCAGCTCGATGTAAGCCATCGGAGCGTTGTCACCAGCGCGGAAGCCACACTTCAGAATACGAGTGTATCCACCGGCACGGCTCGCGAAACGCGGGCCCAGCTCGTTAAACAGTTTTGCCACGATCTCGTTATCACGAGTGCGGGCGAATGCCAGACGACGATTAGCTACGCTGTCGGTCTTGGCAAGAGTAATCAGCGGCTCAACTACACGACGCAGCTCTTTCGCTTTTGGCAGGGTCGTCTTGATGATTTCATGACGAACCAAAGAGCCTGCCATGTTGCGGAACATAGCCTGGCGATGGCTGCTGTTGCGGTTCAGTTGACGACCACTCTTACGATGGCGCATGACCTTATCCTTCTCAGTGAAACCTTAACCTGTGATCGGGTTATTCATCAGCGATGCTAGCGGGCGGCCAGTTTTCCAGGCGCATGCCCAGAGACAGACCACGAGAAGCCAGCACGTCTTTAATCTCGGTAAGAGATTTTTTACCAAGGTTAGGCGTTTTAAGCAGCTCAACCTCGGTACGCTGTACCAGATCACCGATGTAGTGGATAGCTTCTGCCTTAAGGCAGTTAGCAGAGCGGACAGTCAATTCCAGATCGTCAACAGGGCGCAGCAGGATCGGATCGAATTCTGGTTTCTCTTCTTTCACTTCCGGCTGACGTACATCACGTAAGTCAACGAAAGCTTCCAGTTGTTCAGCCAGAATGGTTGCCGCACGGCGGATCGCTTCTTCAGGATCGATAGTGCCGTTGGTTTCCATTTCGATGACCAGCTTGTCCAGGTCAGTACGCTGTTCTACACGCGCTGCTTCAACATTGTAGGCAATACGCTCTACAGGGCTGTAGCAGGCGTCGACCAACAGACGACCGATCGGGCGCTCATCTTCTTCCGAATGAATTCGGGCAGAAGCCGGCACATAACCACGACCGCGCTGAACTTTGATACGCATGCTGATAGCCGCGTTCTCATCAGTCAGGTGGCAGATCACGTGCTGCGGCTTGACGATTTCGACATCACCATCATGGGTGATATCGGCTGCAGTCACAGGGCCAATGCCAGATTTATTCAGAGTAAGAATAACTTCATCTTTCCCCTGAACTCTTACCGCCAGCCCTTTCAGGTTGAGCAGGATTTCCAGGATATCTTCCTGTACGCCCTCTTTGGTGCTGTACTCATGTAGTACACCATCAATTTCAACCTCGGTCACCGCGCAACCCGGCATTGATGAAAGCAGAATACGGCGCAGTGCGTTACCAAGAGTATGGCCAAAGCCACGCTCTAAAGGCTCAAGGGTCACCTTGGCGTGCGTCGAACTCACTTGCTCGATATCTACCAGGCGCGGTTTTAGAAACTCTGTCACAGAACCCTGCATTGTGTCCTCTCTTTGGTACTAAGCTTTACTTGGAGTAAAGCTCGACGATCAGGTGTTCGTTAATGTCCGCAGACAGATCGGTACGTTCAGGAATACGTTTGAACACACCTTCCATCTTAGTTGCATCAACTTCCAGCCAGGTTGGCTTTTCACGCTGCTCAGCCAGCTCCAGAGCGGCTTTCACGCGAGACTGCTTTTTGGCTTTCTCACGGATGCTAACAACGTCATTCGGAGTTACCTGATAAGAAGCGATGCTAACAACGCGACCATTTACCATGATGGATTTGTGGCTAACCAGCTGACGTGCTTCTGCACGAGTGGCGCCAAAGCCCATACGGTAAACAACGTTATCCAGACGACCTTCCAGCAGAGCTAACAGGTTTTCACCGGTGTTGCCTTTCAGACGTGCTGCTTCTTTATAATAGTTACGGAACTGACGCTCCAGCACGCCGTAGATACGACGAACTTTTTGCTTTTCACGTAACTGTACGCCATAGTCAGACAGACGCGGTTTACGCGCACCGTGCTGGCCAGGGGCTTGTTCAATCTTACACTTGGTATCAATCGCGCGAACGCCAGACTTCAGGAAGAGGTCTGTACCTTCACGACGGCTCAGCTTGAGCTTAGGACCCAAATATCTTGCCATTTTCTTTCTCCAACATTCCTAAAAAACGAGCGTTATACGCGGCGTTTTTTCGGCGGACGACAACCGTTGTGAGGGATCGGAGTCACATCAGTAATATTAGTGATGCGGAAACCAGCAGCGTTCAGAGCACGAATCGTTGATTCGCGGCCTGGACCAGGACCCTTAACCATAACTTCCAGGTTCTTAATACCGTACTCTTTCACGGCGTCTGCGCAACGTTCAGCGGCAACCTGTGCAGCGAACGGCGTAGATTTACGAGAACCACGGAAACCGGAACCACCGGCTGTTGCCCAACCCAGCGCGTTACCCTGACGATCGGTAATGGTCACGATGGTGTTGTTGAAAGATGCATGGACATGAGCCACGCCATCAGAGACTTGCTTTCTTACACGCTTGCGTGCACGAACTGGTGCCTTTGCCATTATTCAATCACCCCGATTATTTCTTGATCGGTTTACGCGGACCCTTACGGGTACGTGCGTTGGTCTTGGTACGCTGACCGCGCACTGGAAGACCACGACGATGACGTAAACCACGATAGCAACCAAGGTCCATCAGACGCTTGATGCTCAGGGTGACTTCACGACGCAGATCGCCTTCAACAACAAACTTTGCAACTGCGTCACGCAGAATGTCGATTTGTTCTTCAGACAGCTCACTGATCTTAACATTTTCAGCGATTCCCGTTGATGCACAGATAGCCTGTGAGCGGGTCTTGCCGATACCGAAGATCGCGGTTAGTGCGATAACAGTATGTTTATGATCAGGAATGTTAATGCCTGCTATACGGGCCACTATGCACTCCTACTATTTAAATATGCGCCCCATGCTGAAAAGCCCGTTTTCAGGATACTCAAATGGAAACGCATAGACATACAAAAGATTGGCTGGCTAATCTAGCCAGCTCAACCCGACTTTGCAAGAAAAATATTAGCCCTGACGCTGTTTATGCTTAGGCTCGGCGCTGCAAATCACACGTACGACACCATCACGACGGATGATTTTGCAGTTACGACATAATTTCTTGACGGAAGCACGAACTTTCATTTTTACTCTCCGTAACTTCTCAAGCGCCTGAATTAACGGCCGTAGCCCTTCAGGTTTGCTTTCTTCAATGCAGACTCGTATTGACTGGACATCATCAGAGTTTGCACTTGAGCCATAAAGTCCATGATGACAACAACTACGATCAGCAGTGAAGTACCGCCGAAGTAGAATGGAACTTTCATCGCATCACGCATGAACTCCGGGATTAGGCAGATGAAAGTAATGTAGAGCGCACCCACTAACGTGAGGCGAGTCATTACTTTATCGATGTACTTCGCCGTCTGTTCTCCCGGACGAATTCCTGGTACAAATGCACCAGACTTCTTCAGGTTATCTGCTGTTTCACGCGGGTTGAAAACCAACGCCGTATAGAAGAAACAGAAGAAGATGATTGCAGTCGCATAGAGTAACACATAAAGCGGTTGACCAGGCTGCAAATACATTGAAATAGTCGTCAGCCAGTTCCAACCGGTTCCGCCCCCGAACCATGAAGCTATGGTCGCCGGGAACAGGATAATGCTGGAAGCAAAGATTGCCGGGATAACCCCTGCCATATTCACTTTCAACGGTAAATGTGTGCTCTGCGCAGCATAGACACGACGGCCTTGCTGACGTTTCGCATAGTTCACCACAATGCGGCGTTGACCACGCTCAACGAAAACAACGAAGAAGGTCACTGCAAATACAAGAACTGCAACCAACAGCAACAGGAGGAAGTGCAGGTCGCCTTGCCGCGCTTGCTCGATGGTATGGCCAATGGCCGGCGGCAGTCCCGCAACAATACCAGCGAAGATTATGATGGAGATACCGTTGCCGATACCCCGCTCAGTAATCTGTTCACCCAGCCACATCAGGAACATTGTCCCGGTCACCAGGCTGACAACAGCGGTAAAGTAGAAGGCAAAGCCTGGGTTTAACACCAGGCCCTGCATTCCAGGCATATTCGGCAGACCGGTAGCAATACCGATAGACTGAAATATGCCCAGTACCAGTGTGCCGTAGCGGGTGTACTGGCTAATCTTACGACGGCCAGCCTCCCCTTCTTTCTTTATTTCTGCCAGCGCGGGATGAACCACGGTCAGCAGCTGGATAATAATCGAGGCCGAAATATACGGCATAATACCCAGAGCAAAGATAGAAGCACGGCTCAGAGCACCACCAGAGAACATGTTGAACATTTCAATGATGGTGCCACGCTGTTGCTCAAGCAGTTTGGCAAGTACAGTGGCATCGATACCAGGGATTGGAATAAAAGAGCCAATGCGGAATACAATCAGCGCACCAATCACAAACAGAAGTCTGCGTTTTAGTTCGCCAAAACCACCTTTGGCACTTTGAAAATCTAATCCCGGTTGCTTAGCCATCTGCTACTTATTCCTCAATTTTACCGCCAGCAGCTTCGATTGCAGCACGAGCGCCTTTAGTGACACGCAGACCGCGAACCGTTACCGGAGCAGAGACTTCGCCAGACAGGATAACCTTAGCGAATTCGATCTGAATACCGATAATGTTGGCCGCTTTCAGCGTGTTCAGGTCGACGATCCCGCCTTCAACTTTCGCCAGGTCAGACAGACGAACTTCTGTCGTAACCATAGATTTGCGAGAGGTGAAACCGAATTTCGGCAGACGACGGTACAGAGGCATCTGGCCACCTTCGAACCCACGACGTACGCCACCGCCAGAACGAGAGTTCTGACCTTTGTGACCACGACCGCCGGTTTTACCGAGGCCAGAACCGATACCACGACCCAGACGCTTGGAAGCGTGTTTAGACCCGTCGGCCGGAGACAGAGTATTTAAACGCATCTGTTACTCCTCCACTTTAACCATGTAGGAAATCGCGTTAACCATGCCGCGTACAGCTGGCGTGTCTTCACGCTCTACGGTGTGGTTAATACGACGCAGACCCAGGCCAAGCAGCGTTGCCTTGTGTTTCGGCAAACGTCCGATCGAACTGCGGGTTTGAGTAATTTTAATAGTCTTAGCCATGGTCATTACCCCAGAATGTCTTCAACGGATTTGCCACGCTTGGCAGCGACCATTTCTGGGGAATTCATGTTGGCCAGGCCATCCAGCGTTGCACGAACCACGTTAATCGGGTTAGTGGAACCGTAGGCTTTAGCCAGAACGTTATGAACCCCAGCGACTTCCAGAACGGCGCGCATTGCACCGCCGGCAATGATACCGGTACCTTCAGAAGCCGGCTGCATGAACACACGAGAACCTGTGTGCACACCTTTAACAGGGTGCTGCAGGGTGCCGTTGTTCAGCGCGACATTGATCATATTGCGACGAGCTTTTTCCATCGCTTTCTGGATCGCTGCTGGAACTTCACGCGCTTTACCGTAACCAAAACCGATGCGACCGTTACCGTCGCCTACCACTGTCAGTGCAGTGAAGGAGAAAATACGACCACCTTTAACGGTTTTCGATACGCGATTTACCGCGATCAGCTTTTCCTGCAGTTCGCCAGCTTGTTTTTCGATGTGTGCCATCTTACACCTCTACCTTAGAACTGTAGGCCAGCTTCACGGGCAGCATCTGCCAGTGCCTGGACACGACCATGATATTGGAAACCAGAGCGGTCGAAAGAAACACCAGTGATGCCTTTTTCGATTGCGCGCTCAGCAACTGCTTTACCAACAGCGGCGGCGGCGTCTTTGTTTCCAGTGTACTTCAGTTGCTCACTGATTGCTTTTTCTACTGTAGAAGCAGCAACCAGAACTTCAGAACCGTTTGGAGCAATTACCTGTGCGTAAATATGACGCGGGGTACGATGTACCACCAGGCGAGTTGCACCCAGCTCTTTGAGCTTGCGGCGTGCGCGGGTCGCACGACGGATACGAGCAGATTTCTTATCCATAGTGTTACCTTACTTCTTCTTAGCCTCTTTGGTACGCACGACTTCGTCGGCGTAACGAACACCCTTGCCTTTATAAGGCTCAGGACGACGGTAGGCGCGCAGATCGGCTGCAACCTGTCCAATCATCTGCTTATCAGCGCCTTTCAGCACGATTTCAGTTTGAGTTGGGCATTCAGCAGTGATTCCCGCTGGCAGCGCGTGTTCAACAGGGTGAGAAAAGCCCAGGGCCAGACTCACAGCGTTGCCTTTCACGGCCGCACGATAACCTACACCAACCAGCTGCAGCTTCTTAGTGAAGCCTTCGGTAACACCGATAACCATACTGTTCAGCAGTGCGCGAGAAGTACCAGCCTGTGCCCAACCGTCTGCAAAACCTTCGCGTGGTGCGAAAGTCAGAGTGTTGTCAGCATGCTTAACTTCTACAGCATTGTTGATAGTACGAGTCAGCTCGCCGTTTTTACCTTTAATCGAAATAACCTGACCGTCGAGTTTTACCTCTACGCCGGCAGGAATGACGACAGGTGCTTTAGCAACACGAGACATTCTTTCCTCCGTTAAGCTACGTAGCAGATAATTTCGCCACCAAGACCAGCCTGGCGCGCTGCACGATCGGTCATGACACCTTTAGAGGTAGAAACAACAGCGATACCCAGTCCAGCCATTACTTTTGGCAGTTCGTCTTTGCGTTTGTAGATACGCAGACCTGGACGGCTTACACGCTGAATGCTTTCTACCACAGCCTTGCCCTGGAAATACTTAAGAGTCAGTTCCAGTTCTGGCTTGGTGTCGCCTTCGATTTTAAATTCTTCAATATATCCTTCTTCCTTCAGCACGTTGGCAATTGCCACTTTCAGCTTGGAGGAAGGCATGGTGACCGCAACTTTGTTCGCGGCCTGACCGTTACGGATACGGGTCAGCATATCCGCGATCGGATCTTGCATGCTCATCTGTCTTTACTCCCGTGATTCAATTGGTAATTACCAGCTAGCCTTTTTCAAGCCAGGCACTTCACCGCGCATGGCGGCTTCACGCAGCTTGATACGGCTCAACCCGAATTTGCCCACATAACCATGTGGACGGCCAGTTTGGCGGCAGCGGTTACGCTGACGGGACGGGCTGGAATCACGCGGCAGAGTTTGCAGCTTGAGAACCGCATTCCAACGATCTTCGTCGGAAGAGTTCACACTAGAGATGATAGCTTTTAATTCCTCGCGTTTAGCGCGGTATTTATCAGCCAGTTTTACGCGAACGACTTCGCGTGCCTTCATCGATTGCTTAGCCATGAAGTAACCCTACCTTACTTGCGGAACGGGAAGTCAAAGGCAGCCAGCAGAGCACGGCCTTCATCGTCAGATTTCGCAGTAGTGGTAATGGTAATATCCAAACCACGAACGCGATCGACTTTGTCATAGTCGATTTCTGGGAAGATGATCTGCTCACGAACGCCCATGCTGTAGTTACCACGACCGTCGAATGACTTAGCGGACAGGCCACGGAAGTCACGGATACGAGGTACAGCAATAGAGATCAGACGCTCAAAGAACTCCCACATGCGTTCGCCACGCAGAGTTACTTTACAGCCGATCGGATAGCCCTGACGGATTTTGAAGCCTGCAACAGATTTGCGTGCTTTGGTGATAAACGGTTTTTGACCGGAGATTGCTGCCAGGTCAGCTGCTGCGTTATCCAGCAGTTTCTTGTCAGCGATCGCTTCACCAACACCCATGTTCAGGGTGATCTTCTCGACCCGAGGGACTTGCATGACAGAATTGTAGTTAAACTCAGTCATGAGTTTCTTAACTACTTCGTCTTTGTAGTAATCATGCAGTTTCGCCATCGTACTACTCCAAATTACTTGATAGTTTCGCTGTTAGACTTGAAGAAACGGACTTTTTTGCCGTCTTCGAATCTAAAGCCTACACGGTCAGCCTTGCCGGTGGCAGTGTTGTAAAGCGCAACGTTGGAAACCTGAATAGCGGCTTCTTTTTCAACGATGCCACCTGGTTGGTTCAGAGCCGGAACCGGCTTCTGATGTTTCTTCACCAGGTTGATACCTTCAACAATGACCTTGCCAGAAGACAGGACATTCTTAACTTTACCGCGCTTACCTTTATCTTTGCCGGTCAGCACGATAACTTCGTCATCGCGACGGATTTTAGCTGCCATTTTTCGCTCCTTAGAGTACTTCTGGTGCCAGAGAGATAATTTTCATGAACTTTTCAGTACGAAGTTCACGAGTTACCGGCCCAAAAATACGCGTTCCGATAGGCTGCTCGCTGTTATTGTTCAGAATAACGCATGCATTACCATCGAAGCGAATGACAGAACCGTCCGGGCGACGAACACCCTTCTTGGTGCGCACCACTACCGCCTTCAGCACATCACCTTTCTTAACCTTACCGCGAGGAATTGCTTCCTTGATGGTAATTTTGATGATATCGCCTACGCCTGCGTAGCGACGGTGCGAGCCACCCAGAACCTTGATACACATTACGCGACGTGCACCGGAGTTGTCGGCGACGTTCAGCATAGTCTGTTCTTGGATCATTTTAGTGCTCCGCTAATGTCAACTACTACTTCGGGACCTGATTCAGGTCGTATAAAAGCCCCATTATTGAGGGCGCAGCATTATAACACCGCATCTCGCATATGGGTAGAAAAAATAAACGACTCATATCGAGTCGATATTTGATCCTCTAAATTGAGGAACGCGACATTCTAAGGAATTGTTCACCCGGTAGCAATCGTAATCTGCACACTTCTTCAGCTTGATGGGTGTTTAAAGGCGTAATTCTGGAAACGGCTCGTAAAAAAGACGGTTTTCTGACCGTCTTTTGTGCCGATTTTCACTGTTCAGGGATAAAGCCTGGCGGCGAGCGCATTGTGCTGCGCAACGGTTTTGTCCAAATCCATCACCGTCATCTGCCCTTTCTCGACCACGACTCTGCCATTAATCACGCTGTAAGCTACCGTTCCCGGATTGCAAAAGACCAGCGCCGCCAGCGGATCGTGTCCGGCGCCTGCCAGGCCGGGACGATTCAGATCGAAAGCGACGATATCCGCCATCATACCGGGCGCAATGGCGCCGACATCGTCACGGTTCAACACTTTTGCGCCGTTAAGCGTCGCCAGTTCCAGCGCCTGTCTGGCCGTCATCGCATCCGGGCCGAAGCCAACCCGCTGCAACAGCATCGCCTGACGCACTTCCGCGATCATATCCGCCGTGTCATTTGACGCCGAACCATCCACGCCCAACCCCACATTCACGCCGGCATTGAGCATGGTTCTTACTGGTGCGATACCGGAGGCCAGCCGCATATTGGAACAGGGGCAGTGTGCAATGCCCGTGCCGGTGCGGGCAAAAAGGTTAATGCCGTAATCATCCAGCTTCACGCAGTGGGCATGCCACACGTCATGCCCGACCCAGCCCAGCTCTTCAACATACTGCGCCGGCGTACGGTTGAATTTTTCCTGGCTATAGCGAACGTCGTTATCGTTTTCCGCCAGATGAGTGTGCAGAGACACTTTATAGCTGCGCGCCAGGCTGGCCGACTCCCTCATTAAATCCTGAGTGACGGAAAAAGGCGAGCAAGGCGCCACTACGATCCGCAGCATCGAGCCGCGTCGGGCGTCGTGATAACGCTCAATGACCCGCTGGGTGTCGGTCAAAATTGCCGCTTCGTCTTCCACCAGGGAATCCGGCGGCAGTCCTCCCCTGCTCTGCCCCAGGCTCATGCTGCCGCGACTGGCATGAAAACGCATTCCCATCCGGGCGGCGGCTTCAATACTGTCATCTAATTTACAGCCACCAGGATAAAGGTAAAGATGATCGCTGGTCGTGGTGCAGCCGGACAGGATCAGCTCGGCCATCGACATCATGGTCGAAACGCGGATCATCTCCGGCGTCATTTTCTGCCAGATGGGATAAAGGTTGCTGATCCATTTAAACAGCTCGCCATCCTGGGCAGGAGGAATGACCCGCGTCAGGCTCTGGTACATATGGTGATGGGTATTGATCAGCCCGGGAATGGCAATGTGTCCCTTCAGATCGATGAGCTCATCTGCCTGCTGCGGTAGCTCTTCGGCTTTGCCGACCGCCGTAATAACATTGCCTTTTATCAGTATGCTGCCGTGGCGGATCTCTCGCCTTTCGTGATCCATAGTGGCAATCATATCGGCGTTTTTCAGCAGCAGCGTCCGGCCAGGTTTTACGGGATGATGCTCTTTAGCCGGGGCCGCAGAGGGCGAGACGGCAAAAAGTTTAGAGGAAGCGGCAAGCAGCGGTAGAGTCAGCAGCAGCCGACGGGTCTGGTCTGGTTGATTGTGCATAATTACTTTCCATGTCGTATTCCCGATACAGGGCTGACTACCCACGCGCCCTGCGCAAGTCCGTCCGGCAGCGCCGAACGATAAGCTTATCTTAAGCATTATGGAAAGATTAAACGTGATCGGGATCATCGGGCGGCTGCCGCAATCGGCGAGCATTCATTGATGAGGGTTTTGCAGAGGGAAAAGCGGGAGAGCAGAAAAGAAAAAACCCCCGCAAGCGGGGGTTTTTCAGAGAGAAGAAGTTCTTACAGAACCGCTTTCTCTACAACGCGAACCAGGGTCCAGGACTTAGTCTTGGACAGTGGACGGCATTCACGGATTTCAACCTTGTCGCCGATACCACATTCATTGTTCTCGTCATGTACGTGCAGTTTAGTCGTACGCTTAATGAACTTACCGTAGATAGGGTGTTTCACGAAACGTTCGATAGCTACAACAATGGATTTCTCCATTTTGTCGCTAGTCACACGACCTTGCAGAGTACGGATTTTATCGGTCATTACGCACCCGCCTTCTCAGTCAGTAAAGTCTTAACGCGTGCAACATCACGGCGAACATTTTTCAACAGATGAGTCTGTTGCAGTTGGCCAGATGCTGCCTGCATGCGCAGGTTAAACTGCTCACGCAGCAGGTTAAGCAGCTCAGTGTTCAGCTCTTCAACGCTTTTCTCACGCAGCTCAGTTGCTTTCATTACATCACCGTCTTAGTTACAAAGGTGGTTTTGATAGGCAGTTTTGCTGCTGCCAGCTTGAATGCTTCACGGGCCAGCTCTTCCGGAACACCGTCCATTTCATACAGGACTTTACCAGGCTGGATCAGGGCAACCCAATACTCAACGTTACCCTTACCTTTACCCATACGCACTTCCAGCGGCTTCTCGGTAATTGGTTTGTCCGGGAATACACGGATCCAAATTTTACCTTGACGCTTAACTGCACGGGTCATAGCACGACGTGCTGCTTCGATCTGACGAGCAGTCAGACGACCACGGCCAACAGCTTTCAGACCGAAAGTACCGAAGCTAACATCCGTACCCTGCGCCAGACCACGGTTGCGGCCTTTGTGCACTTTACGGAATTTTGTACGCTTTGGTTGTAACATCAGCGACTCTCCTTACTTACGGCCTTTACGCTGCTGCTTTTTAGGTTGAGCAGCCGGTTCCGGTTGTTCAACAGCAGCCATACCACCCAGGATCTCGCCTTTGAAGATCCATACCTTAACGCCGATTACACCGTAAGTGGTGTGCGCTTCAGAGGTGTTGTAGTCAATGTCAGCACGCAGGGTGTGCAACGGCACGCGGCCTTCACGGTACCATTCGGTACGCGCGATTTCAGCACCGCCCAGACGGCCACTAACTTCAACTTTGATCCCTTTAGCGCCCAGACGCATTGCGTTCTGTACAGCACGCTTCATCGCACGACGGAACATCACGCGACGCTCCAGCTGTGAAGTGATGCTGTCAGCAACCAGTTTAGCGTCCAGTTCCGGTTTACGGACTTCGGCGATATTGATCTGTGCAGGAACGCCAGCGATATCCGCTACGACCTTGCGCAGTTTTTCTACGTCTTCGCCTTTCTTACCGATCACGATGCCAGGACGAGCGGTGTGAATGGTCACACGGATGCTCTTAGCCGGACGCTCGATAACGATACGAGAAACGGACGCCTTAGCCAGTTCTTTAGTCAGGAACTGACGTACTTTAAAGTCGCTGTCCAGGTTGTCAGCGAATTCTTTGGTATTTGCGAACCAGGTAGAGTTCCAGGGTTTAACAATACCCAGGCGAATACCATTAGGATGTACTTTCTGACCCATTGCTAGTCTCCAGAGTCTCAGCGATCGGACACAACCACAGTAATGTGGCTGGTGCGCTTCAGGATGCGATCTGCACGACCTTTTGCACGCGGCATAATGCGCTTCATGCTTGGGCCTTCGTCTACGAAGATCTTCGTGACTTTCAGATCATCAATGTCAGCGCCATCGTTGTGTTCGGCGTTAGCAATGGCAGATTCCAGAACTTTCTTGACCAGTACAGCCGCTTTCTTATTGGTGTAGGTCAAAATGTCCAGAGCCTGCGACACTTTCTTACCGCGGACAAGATCTGCTACCAGGCGAACCTTCTGAGCAGAAGAACGAGCGTGGCGATGTTTAGCGATAGTTTCCATCTCTTCCTCCTGTTAGCGTTTCTTGGCTTTCTTATCAGCAGTGTGACCGCGATAAGTACGAGTCGGTGCAAATTCACCCAGTTTGTGACCGACCATTTCGTCGGAAACAAAGACAGGAACGTGCTGACGACCATTATGGACAGCGATGGTCAAACCGATCATGTTAGGGAAGATCGTTGAACGACGGGACCAGGTGCGCAAAGGCTTCTTGTCTCCGCTTTCCACCGCTTTCTCTACCTTCTTCAGCAAGTGCAGGTCAATAAAAGGACCTTTCTTGAGAGAACGTGGCATGGCTTATCCTCTAAAATTATTTGCTACGGCGACGTACGATAAATTTATCAGTACGCTTGTTGCTACGGGTCTTCTTACCTTTAGTCTGCAGGCCCCAAGGTGAAACAGGGTGCTTACCAAAGTTACGACCTTCACCACCACCGTGCGGGTGATCGACTGGGTTCATCGCAGTACCGCGAACGGTAGGACGAACACCACGCCAACGAGCTGCACCGGCTTTACCCAGAACGCGAAGCATGTGCTCAGCGTTGCCGACTTCGCCCAGGGTCGCGCGGCAGTCGGATTCGACTTTACGCATTTCACCAGAACGCAGACGCAGGGTAACGTAGGAACCTTCACGCGCAACGATCTGCACGTAAGCACCGGCTGAACGGGCAATCTGACCGCCTTTGCCTGGTTTCATTTCTACGTTGTGTACGGTGGAACCCACTGGGATGTTGCGCATCGGCAGGGTGTTACCCGCTTTAATCGCCGCATCAACGCCAGACTGAATCTGGTCGCCAGCTTTCAGGCCTTTAGGGGCCAGGATGTAACGGCGCTCGCCGTCTTTGTACAGAACCAGCGCGATGTTCGCGGAGCGGTTCGGATCGTACTCAAGACGTTCAACGGTAGCCGGGATACCATCTTTGTTGCGTTTGAAGTCAACAATACGGTAAGCCTGCTTGTGACCACCACCGATATGACGGGTAGTGATGCGACCATTGTTGTTACGGCCACCGGATTTGCTGTTTTTTTCTACCAGCGGGGCAAATGGTTTGCCCTTGTGCAGCTCCGCGTTTACCACTTTAACTACGTGGCGACGACCCGGAGATGTCGGTTTACATTTAACAACTGCCATTGTTCTTCTCCTCCGACTTACTCAGCGCCGCCGACGAAGTCCAGATTCTGGCCTTCTTTCAGGGTGACGTAAGCTTTTTTCCAGTCGTTACGACGGCCAATACGCTGTCCGGAACGCTTAACTTTCCCTTTCATGACCAGGGTGTTAACTTCCTTCACTTCCACTTCGAAAAGCTTCTGTACAGCGGCTTTGATTTCTGCTTTGGTCGCGTCTTTAGCAACTTTGAGAACGATGGTGTTGGTTTTTTCCATCGCAGCAGACGCTTTTTCAGATACGTGCGGCGAGCGCAGTACTTTCAGCAGACGTTCTTCACGGATCATGCCAGCATCTCCTCAACTTGCTTAACTGCATCAGCAGTCATAACGACTTTGTCGAAGGCGATCAGGCTAACTGGGTCGATACCCGCTGCATCACGTACGTCAACCTTGTACAGGTTGCGAGCGGCCAGGAACAGGTTCTCTTCCAGTTCGCCAGTGATGATCAGCACGTCTTCCAGCGCCATGTCTTTCAGTTTCTCTACCAGCAGCTTAGTTTTAGGCGCTTCCAGAGAGAACTGCTCGACAACGATCAGACGATCTTGACGTACCAGCTCGGACAGGATGCTTTTCAGCGCGCCGCGGTACATCTTTTTGTTAACTTTTTGACTGTGGTCCTGCGGCTTCGCAGCGAAGGTCACGCCACCGGAACGCCAGATTGGGCTCTTTGCAGAACCTGCACGCGCACGGCCGGTACCTTTCTGGCGCCACGGCTTTTTGCCGGAACCAGTTACTTCAGCACGGGTCTTCTGAGCACGGGTACCTTGACGGGCACCTGCTGCATAAGCAACAACAACCTGATGTACCAGCGCTTCGTTGAAATCACGACCGAAGGTAGTTTCGGAAACAGTCAGCGCGCTTTGCGCGTCTTTCAATACTAATTCCATTGCTATCCCCTTACGCCTTCACAGCTGGTTTAACAATCAGGTCGCTACCGGTTGCACCGGGAACTGCACCTTTAACCAGCAGCAGGTTGCGCTCAGCGTCAACACGTACTACGTCCAGGCTCTGAACGGTTACGCGCTCATTACCCAGCTGGCCTGCCATTTTCTTGCCTTTGAACACTTTGCCCGGAGTCTGGTTCTGACCGATAGAACCCGGAACGCGGTGAGACAAGGAGTTACCGTGAGTAGCATCCTGAGTACGGAAGTTCCAGCGCTTAACAGTACCGGCAAAACCTTTACCTTTAGATGTGCCAGTCACGTCAACTTTTTTCACGTCAGCGAAAATATCAACGTTAATGCTCTGGCCTACGGTGAACTCGTCGCCTTCAGCGGTACGGAATTCCCAAAGACCACGGCCAGCTTCTACGCCAGCTTTAGCAAAATGGCCTGCTTCAGGCTTGGTGACGCGGTTTGCTTTTTTAGCACCGGCAGTTACCTGGATAGCAGTGTAGCCGTCGTTTTCCAGGTTCTTAACCTGAGTCACGCGGTTTGCTTCAATTTCGATCACGGTTACTGGGATAGATACGCCGTCTTCAGTGAAGACGCGGGTCATGCCCACTTTTTTACCGACTAAACCAATCATTGTTTCAACCTCTCAATCGCTCAATGACCTGATTAACCCAGGCTGATCTGCACGTCAACACCTGCAGCCAGATCCAGACGCATCAGAGCATCAACCGTTTTTTCAGTTGGCTCAACGATGTCAACCAGACGCTTGTGAGTGCGAATTTCATACTGATCGCGCGCATCTTTGTTGACGTGCGGGGAGATCAGAACGGTAAAGCGCTCTTTGCGGGTCGGCAGAGGAATTGGACCACGAACCTGCGCACCAGTGCGCTTGGCAGTCTCAACGATTTCTGCGGTCGATTGATCGATCAGACGATGATCAAACGCTTTAAGACGGATACGGATTCTTTGGTTCTGCATGAGACCAGAGCTCCAATTATTTATAAACGAAAAAAATTACTACTCACACCCATTACGATTGATGGGGGAGTGTAATCGTCTGCACATAACTCCCCGATTGGGAGTATTGTCAGGGAGCTAATTGCTCGCCTGCGGTTCAGATTGAACCGGGCCGTCATTTCTGACAGGCCCGCGCATTATACGTACGTGGGCGGGCTTTGCAAGGTGTTTCTTGCCGTCATCGCTGCATGAAGGGGATAATGAAAGAGGGATAAGAGGACGGCAGAGACAAAAATGCCGCCGAAGTTACTGTTTCGGCGGCGTATATTTATTCAGCAACATGGGCCCTGCTATTCCACTTTTATTTGTGACTGGAGATAGTTCTGCACACCGATTTTCGCGATCAGCTCCAGCTCGGTTTCCAGAAAGTCGATATGGTGCTCTTCATCTTCCAGAATGACGATCATCATATCGCGGCTGACGTAGTCGTGAACCTTGTCGGCATAAGAGATAGCCTCGCGCAGATCTCTGGCCCCTTCCAGTTCCAGCGCCAAATCTGAACGCAGTATCTCCTCAACGTCTTCGCCAATGCGTAACCGCCCCAAATCCTGCAGGTTAGGCAGGCCTTCGAGAAAAAGAATGCGCTCTATATATTTATCCGCATGTTTCATCTCGTCGATCGACTCGTGATACTCAATATCGTTAAGGCGCATCAGTCCCCAGTTTTTGAACATCCGCGCGTGCAAAAAGTACTGGTTGATGGCAACCAGCTCATTTCCAAGCAGTTTGTTTAAATGACTTATGATTTTGGCATCGCCCTTCATCTTGCTTCCTCCGCTTCCGGTTATTCAGATCGTAGATGCACAATCCGGGAAGTCAAAAAAGCATGACAAATTGCAGGGGATTATCAGGCAATCTCTTTATACAGCGGCGCGTTCGGCAGCTCTTCATTCATGATGTCGTGCGCCAGGCGCAGGCATTTGCCGCACTGCTTGCCCACAGGGAGGAGCTTGCGCAGCTGCTGGATAGATTTGGGCTGGTAGCGGCGAACCACTTCACGAAGGGTTTTGTCGCTGATGGCGTTACACAGGCAGACGTACATAATTTTATTCCGGTACAAATAACGATCAAATTGTAAATGAGAATCGTTTTTATTTCAACCTGAACGCGGTTTCCTTTCTGACCCTGCGCTTTCTGAATAGCGCCCATAAAAAAAGAGCACCGAAGTGCTCTTTTTATCAGCAAGCAGAGCGAACTCTGCCGTTATCTACAATTAAGCGATAACTTTAGCAACAACGCCCGCGCCAACGGTACGGCCGCCTTCACGGATTGCGAAACGCAGACCGTCGTCCATTGCGATTGGGTGGATCAGGGTAACAACCATTTTGATGTTGTCGCCTGG
>NZ_JBGCUC010000030.1:0-29105 GCF_043420595.1 Erwinia plantamica | reverse complement strand
CCAGGCGACAACATCAAAATGGTTGTTACCCTGATCCACCCAATCGCAATGGACGACGGTCTGCGTTTCGCAATCCGCGAAGGTGGTCGTACCGTTGGCGCGGGTGTTGTTGCTAAAGTTATCGCTTAATCGCTGATAATATTTGACGCAACGCACAAGAAGAGGGCATCATTTGATGCCCTTTTTGCACGCTGTAACATAGAACCTGGCTCATCAGTGATTTTCAACCATAATCATTGCTGAGGCAGGCTCTGTAGCACGGCGTTATATGCCGAGTTTCGCCTGAGCGCATTATTCGGTTCGGTTGCCGCGTATTACGGGGCAAAATAGTTTCTGATCTATTGTGGCAGGTTGGTTTATGAGTGCTAATACCGAAGCTCAAGGGAGCGGGCGTGGACTGGAAACGGTAAAGTGGTTAGTGGTGGCGCTGCTGCTGCTCGTGGCCGTGGTTGGCAACTACTACTATCGTGAAGTCACCCTCCCGCTGCGCGCGCTGGCCGTTGTAATCCTGATCGCAGCAGCAGGTGGCATTGCGCTGCTGACGACGAAGGGCAAAGCAACCCTGGCTTTTGCCCGCGAAGCGCGCACAGAAGTTCGCAAGGTTATTTGGCCGACTCGTCAGGAAACGTTGCATACCACGTTAATCGTTGCCGCGGTTACTGCCGTGATGTCACTGATTTTGTGGGGACTGGATGGTATTCTGGTCCGTCTGGTATCGTTTATCACTGGCCTGAGGTTCTGAGATGTCTGAAGCTCCAAAAAAGCGCTGGTACGTCGTTCAGGCGTTTTCCGGCTTTGAAGGCCGTGTAGCCCAGTCGCTGCGCGAGCATATCAAATTACATAACATGGAAGAGCTTTTTGGCGACGTCATGGTGCCAACCGAAGAAGTGGTTGAAATCCGTGGCGGTCAGCGTCGCAAAAGCGAACGCAAGTTCTTCCCGGGCTATGTTCTGGTACAAATGGTCATGAACGATGCAAGCTGGCACTTAGTGCGCAGCGTGCCGCGCGTCATGGGTTTCATTGGTGGTACATCCGATCGTCCGGCACCTATTAGCGATAAAGAAGTCGACGCGATCATGAACCGCCTGCAGTCTGCTGGCGATAAGCCACGTCCGAAAACCCTGTTTGAACCAGGTGAAATGGTCCGCGTTAACGACGGTCCGTTTGCCGACTTCAACGGTGTGGTGGAAGAAGTGGATTATGAAAAAAGCCGCCTGAAAGTTTCTGTTTCCATCTTTGGCCGCGCTACGCCGGTTGAGCTGGACTTTGGACAGGTTGAGAAAGGCTGATCGGCCTGCATAAAATGTAAGCCGATAACCAGAATAACGGTTGCGGAAGGCGCGAAATTGCCCTACAATTTCGCGCCTTTTGTTTTTATGCGCTGCTACAGCGCGTGAATATTAATTACGGGGAGCTCTTTGCCGAGCGATTGAACCCAATAGAGGAATTATCATGGCTAAGAAAGTACAAGCCTACGTCAAGCTGCAGGTTGCAGCCGGTATGGCAAACCCAAGTCCGCCAGTAGGTCCGGCACTGGGTCAGCAGGGCGTTAACATCATGGAATTCTGTAAAGCGTTTAACGCCAAAACAGAATCCGTTGAGAAAGGTCTGCCGATCCCGGTTGTTATTACCGTTTATTCTGACCGTTCTTTCACCTTCGTTACCAAAACGCCTCCGGCAGCTGTACTGCTGAAGAAAGCGGCGGGTATCAAGTCTGGTTCCGGCAAGCCGAACAAAGACAAAGTAGGTAAAGTATCACGCGCTCAGGTACGTGAAATCGCAGAAACCAAAGCTGCGGACATGACTGGTGCTGACGTTGAAGCGATGACTCGCTCAATCGAAGGTACTGCTCGTTCCATGGGCCTGGTGGTAGAGGACTAAGAAATGGCTAAGCTGACCAAGCGCATGCGCGTGATCCGTGACAAAGTTGATGCAACTAAACAGTATGACATCAACGAAGCTGTCGCTCTGCTGAAGGAACTGGCAACGGCCAAGTTCGTAGAAAGCGTTGACGTAGCAGTAAACCTGGGCATTGATGCTCGTAAATCTGACCAGAACGTGCGCGGTGCAACCGTACTGCCACACGGTACCGGTCGTTCAGTACGCGTTGCCGTATTTACCCAGGGCGCAAACGCTGAAGCTGCTAAAGCAGCTGGCGCAGAGCTGGTAGGTATGGAAGATCTGGCTGACCAGATCAAAAAAGGCGAAATGAACTTTGACGTGGTTATCGCCTCTCCGGATGCGATGCGCGTTGTTGGCCAGCTGGGCCAGGTTCTGGGCCCACGCGGTCTGATGCCAAACCCGAAAGTTGGCACCGTAACGCCAAACGTTGCTGAAGCGGTTAAAAACGCTAAAGCGGGCCAGGTTCGCTATCGTAACGACAAAAACGGCATCATCCATACCACTATCGGTAAGGTTGATTTCGAGTCCGATAAGCTGAAAGAAAACCTGGAAGCCCTGCTGGTTGCGCTGAAAAAAGCGAAACCTTCTCAGGCGAAAGGCGTTTTCATCAAGAAAGTTAGCATCTCCACCACTATGGGTGCGGGTGTGGCAGTTGATCAGGCTGGCCTGAACGCTGTAGCTAACTAATCTGCTTTACGCGGGCGAAATTTTCGACTAGAATCTTTGGCCCGTTGTTCTGTAAATATACAGAACCTCTATTTAAGTCAATCGGACCGAGACAAGGCGGCAAAGCAGTGAATCGCCGGGAGCATAGCCCGCTATGTAACTGGTGTGAACGAGAGCGGCCAATGCAGTATCCGAATGACGCAGAATAGACAGAATTTTCGGTTGGAGCCTGGCCTTATCCAGGCCTCCGTCCAAGACCGCAGGTGTTTCGAAAGGAACTTAATTTCCTGCGTAGACGGTGACAGAACCTGAAGAATATTTTTATAGTCTTTGCTGGATTCTGCTCACCGTGTTTGAGCGCCTGCTGACTTCGGTCGCAGGTGATGTGAGTTCCGGGGGAATCCTTCCCCGGTCAAAAATCCAGGAGCAAAAGCTAATGGCATTAAATCTTCAAGACAAACAAGCGATTGTTGCTGAAGTCACCGAAGTAGCCAAAGGCGCGCTGTCTGCGGTAGTTGCGGATTCCCGCGGCGTGACCGTAGACAAAATGACTGAACTGCGTAAAGCAGGTCGTGAAGCTGGCGTTTACATGCGTGTTGTTCGCAACACCCTGCTGCGCCGCGTCGTTGAAGGAACTCAGTTTGAGATCCTGAAAGACACGTTTGTTGGTCCGACCCTGATTGCATACTCTATGGAACACCCGGGCGCTGCTGCTCGTCTGTTCAAAGAGTTCGCGAAAGCGAATGCAAAATTTGAGGTCAAAGCTGCGGCCTTTGAAGGTGAGCTGATCACGGCGGCGAATATCGACCGTCTGGCAACTCTGCCAACTTACGAAGAAGCGCTGGCACGTCTGATGTCGACCATGAAAGAAGCCGCTGCAGGCAAACTGGTCCGCACCCTGGCTGCCGTACGCGACGCGAAAGAAGCTGCTTAAGCTTTTTGCCCGTTGCACTTTAACGTATAAACTATTTCTGATTCACAGGAACAATTGTCATGTCTATCACTAAAGATCAAATTCTGGAAGCAGTAGCGGCTATGTCTGTAATGGACGTTGTTGAGCTGGTTTCCGCTATGGAAGAAAAATTCGGCGTTTCTGCTGCTGCTGCTGTAGCTGTTGCTGCAGGCCCGGCTGAAGCTGCTGAAGAAAAAACTGAGTTCGACGTTGTACTGAAAGCTATCGGCGCTAACAAAGTTGCCGTAATCAAAGCCGTACGTGGCGCAACTGGTCTGGGCCTGAAAGAAGCTAAAGACCTGGTTGAGTCTGCACCTGCTGCCCTGAAAGAAGGCATCAGCAAAGACGACGCAGAAGCTCTGAAGAAATCTCTGGAAGAAGCTGGCGCAGAAGTTGAAGTTAAATAAGCCAACCTTTCAGGTTGCAGCCTGAGTTAATCAGGCTGACGGCTGGTGACTTTTTGGTCACCAGCCTTTTTGCGCTGTAGAGCGTCAGTGGCGTTTCACACCGTTTAGTCACTGATTTGCTTAATGTCTTTTTCTATCGACGCCTTAATATATTGCTTCCCCGCAGGGTTCCCTGCCTTGCACGGCAACGAAATGATTTAAGAGTGATAGAAAGAGGTATTACGGAAGATGTTCATTCCGGCCCAACAAAATAGTGTTGCATGAACTGTCCCCCCTGGACGGACAGAGAGGTTCTACTTTTCAGCGAGCTGAGGAACCCTATGGTTTACTCCTATACCGAGAAAAAACGCATTCGTAAGGATTTTGGAAAACGTCCGCAGGTTCTGGACATTCCTTATCTCCTTTCTATCCAGCTTGACTCGTTCCAGAAGTTCATCGAGCAAGATCCGGAAGGTCAATATGGTCTGGAAGCGGCATTCCGTTCCGTATTCCCTATCCAAAGCTATAGCGGTAACTCTGAGCTGCAGTACGTCAGCTACCGTTTAGGCGAACCCGTCTTTGATGTTAAAGAGTGTCAGATCCGTGGCGTCACGTATTCTGCCCCTTTGCGCGTAAAACTGCGCCTGGTGATCTACGAGCGTGAAGCGCCGGAAGGCACCGTTAAAGACATCAAAGAGCAGGAAGTGTACATGGGCGAAATTCCGCTCATGACCGATAACGGTACCTTTGTGATCAACGGTACAGAACGCGTTATCGTTTCTCAGCTGCATCGTAGTCCTGGTGTCTTCTTTGACAGCGATAAGGGTAAAACCCACTCGTCGGGCAAAGTGCTGTATAACGCACGCATCATCCCTTACCGTGGTTCCTGGTTAGACTTCGAGTTTGACCCGAAAGACAACCTGTTCGTTCGTATTGACCGTCGCCGTAAGCTGCCAGCGACCATCATTCTGCGCGCGCTGAACTACACCACTGAGCAGATCCTTGACCTGTTCTTCGATAAAGTGGTGTATGAGATCCGCAACAACAAGCTGCAGATGGAACTGGTGCCTGAGCGCCTGCGCGGTGAGACTGCCTCCTTCGATATCGAAGCCAACGGTACTATTTACGTTGAGAAAGGCCGTCGCATTACAGCACGCCACATTCGTCAGCTGGAAAAAGATGGCGTTGAGCACATCGAAGTTCCGGTTGAATATATCGCGGGTAAAGTCGTCGCTAAAGATTACATCGACGAAAGCACCGGCGAACTGATCGTTGCCGCGAACATGGAGCTGTCGCTGGATCTGCTGGCCAAGCTGAGCCAGTCCGGCCACAAGCGCATTGAAACGCTGTTTACCAACGATCTGGATCACGGCCCGTACATCTCTGAGACCGTACGCGTCGACCCAACCACCGATCGCCTGAGCGCGCTGGTTGAGATCTACCGCATGATGCGTCCTGGCGAACCGCCAACGCGTGAAGCGGCTGAAAACCTGTTCGAGAACCTGTTTTTCTCGGAAGACCGCTACGATCTGTCAGCGGTTGGCCGTATGAAGTTCAACCGTTCTCTGCTGCGTGACGAGATCGAAGGTTCCGGTATCCTGAGCAAAGACGACATCATTGAAGTGATGAAGAAGCTCATTGGTATCCGTAACGGTATTGGCGAAGTGGATGATATCGACCACCTCGGCAACCGTCGTATCCGTTCCGTCGGCGAAATGGCTGAAAACCAGTTCCGTGTTGGTCTGGTTCGTGTTGAGCGTGCGGTGAAAGAACGTCTTTCCCTGGGCGATCTCGATACCCTGATGCCTCAGGATATGATCAACGCCAAGCCGATTTCTGCGGCAGTGAAAGAGTTCTTTGGTTCCAGCCAGCTGTCACAGTTTATGGACCAGAACAACCCGCTGTCTGAGATTACGCACAAGCGTCGTATCTCTGCACTTGGCCCGGGCGGTCTGACGCGTGAGCGTGCAGGCTTTGAAGTTCGAGACGTTCACCCGACTCACTACGGTCGCGTGTGCCCAATCGAAACGCCTGAAGGTCCAAACATCGGTCTGATCAACTCCCTGTCTGTTTATGCGCAGACCAACGAGTACGGTTTCCTGGAAACCCCATACCGTCGCGTTCGCGAAGGCGTGGTGACCGATGAAATTCATTACCTCTCTGCAATTGAAGAGGGTAACTACGTTATCGCTCAGGCAAACACCAACCTCGACGACGAAGGTCACTTCGTAGACGACCTGGTGACCTGCCGTAGCAAAGGCGAATCGAGCCTGTTCAGCCGCGACCAGGTTGACTACATGGACGTTTCCACCCAGCAGGTGGTTTCCGTCGGTGCGTCCCTGATCCCGTTCCTGGAGCACGATGACGCCAACCGCGCATTGATGGGTGCAAACATGCAACGTCAGGCGGTTCCGACTCTGCGCGCTGACAAGCCGCTGGTTGGTACCGGTATGGAACGCGCGGTAGCGGTTGACTCCGGTGTAACAGCCGTAGCGAAACGTGGTGGTACCGTTCAGTACGTGGATGCGTCCCGTATCGTTATTAAAGTTAACGAAGACGAGATGTACCCGGGCGAAGCCGGTATCGACATTTACAACCTGACCAAGTACACCCGTTCTAACCAGAACACCTGCATCAACCAGATGCCGTGTGTCAACCTGGGCGAGCCAATCGAGCGCGGTGACGTGCTGGCCGATGGTCCTTCAACGGATCTGGGCGAGCTGGCGCTGGGTCAGAACATGCGCGTCGCGTTCATGCCTTGGAACGGCTACAACTTCGAAGACTCCATTCTGGTCTCCGAGCGTGTGGTACAGGAAGATCGCTTCACCACTATCCATATTCAGGAACTCGCCTGTGTGTCTCGCGACACCAAGCTGGGGCCGGAAGAGATCACTGCTGATATCCCTAACGTGGGTGAAGCTGCGCTCTCCAAACTGGATGAATCCGGTATCGTTTATATCGGTGCGGAAGTGACCGGCGGCGACATTCTGGTTGGTAAGGTGACGCCTAAAGGCGAAACCCAGCTGACGCCAGAAGAGAAACTGCTGCGTGCCATCTTCGGTGAGAAAGCGTCTGACGTTAAAGACTCTTCTCTGCGCGTACCAAACGGCGTGTCCGGTACCGTTATCGACGTGCAGGTCTTTACCCGCGATGGCGTGGAAAAAGACAAGCGCGCGCTGGAAATCGAAGAGATGCAGCTGAAGCAGGCGAAGAAAGACCTGTCTGAAGAACTGCAGATCCTCGAAGCCGGCCTGTTCAGCCGTATCAACTACCTGCTGGTTTCCGGCGGCGTGGAAGCGGAAAAACTGGACAAGCTGCCGCGCGAGCGCTGGCTGGAACTCGGCCTGACCGACGAAGAAAAACAGAGTCAGCTGGAGCAGCTGGCGGAGCAGTACGACGAGCTGAAGCACGAGTTTGAGAAGAAACTCGAAGCGAAACGCCGCAAAATCACTCAGGGCGATGACCTGGCACCTGGCGTGCTGAAAATCGTTAAAGTGTATCTGGCCGTTAAACGTCAGATCCAGCCTGGTGACAAAATGGCAGGTCGTCACGGGAACAAAGGTGTTATCTCCAAGATCAACCCGATCGAAGATATGCCATACGATGAGAACGGCACGCCGGTCGATATCGTACTGAACCCGCTGGGCGTACCGTCACGTATGAACATTGGTCAGATTCTTGAAACCCACCTGGGTATGGCTGCTAAAGGCATCGGCGAGAAAATCAACGCCATGCTGAAAAAGCAGGAAGAAGTCTCCAAACTGCGTGAGTTTATTCAGCGCGCTTACGATCTGGGCACCGACGTGCGTCAGAAAGTAGACCTGAATACCTTCAGCGATGACGAAGTACTGCGTCTGGCAGAGAACCTGAAAAAAGGTATGCCAATCGCCACGCCAGTGTTTGACGGCGCGAAAGAGAGCGAGATCAAAGAGCTGCTGCAGCTCGGCGGCCTGCCTTCTTCCGGTCAGATTACCCTGTTTGATGGCCGTACCGGCGAGCAGTTTGAGCGTCAGGTTACCGTTGGCTACATGTACATGCTGAAACTCAACCACTTAGTGGATGACAAGATGCACGCGCGTTCTACCGGTTCTTACAGCCTCGTTACTCAGCAGCCGCTGGGTGGTAAGGCGCAGTTCGGTGGACAGCGCTTCGGTGAGATGGAAGTGTGGGCGCTGGAAGCATACGGCGCCGCCTATACCCTGCAGGAAATGCTGACCGTGAAGTCTGATGACGTCAACGGCCGTACCAAGATGTATAAAAACATCGTTGACGGCAACCATCAGATGGAACCGGGCATGCCGGAATCCTTCAACGTACTGTTGAAAGAGATCCGCTCGCTGGGTATTAACATCGAGCTGGAAGACGAGTAAGCACTCGAATTTGTACTGGTTACAGGACGCCCGGCCCCGGGCGTCCTGAGAAGTCTCACTCCGACGGGAGCTAATCCGTGAAAGACTTACTTAAGTTTCTGAAAGCGCAAACTAAGACCGAAGAGTTTGATGCGATCAAAATTGCGCTGGCTTCGCCAGACATGATCCGTTCCTGGTCTTTTGGTGAAGTTAAAAAGCCAGAAACCATTAACTACCGTACGTTCAAACCAGAACGTGACGGGCTTTTCTGTGCGCGTATTTTCGGGCCGGTAAAAGATTACGAATGCCTGTGCGGTAAGTACAAGCGTTTAAAACATCGCGGCGTGATCTGTGAGAAGTGTGGCGTTGAAGTTACACAGACCAAAGTTCGCCGTGAGCGTATGGGCCACATCGAGCTGGCTTCGCCGACTGCGCACATCTGGTTCCTGAAATCGCTGCCTTCGCGCATCGGTTTGCTGCTGGATATGCCGCTGCGTGACATCGAACGCGTGCTGTACTTCGAATCTTATGTGGTGGTTGAAGGCGGCATGACCAACCTTGAGCGCCGTCAGATCCTGACCGAAGAGCAGTATCTGGACGCGCTGGAAGAGTTTGGTGACGAATTCGACGCGAAAATGGGTGCGGAAGCGGTTCAGGCCCTGTTGAAAAACATGGATCTGGAGCAGGAATGCGAGCAGCTGCGTGAAGAGCTGAACGAAACCAATTCCGAAACCAAGCGTAAAAAGCTGACCAAGCGTATCAAGCTGCTGGAAGCGTTCGTGCAGTCTGGCAACAAGCCAGAGTGGATGATCCTGACCGTGCTGCCTGTACTGCCGCCGGATCTGCGTCCGCTGGTGCCGCTGGACGGCGGTCGTTTCGCTACTTCAGATCTGAACGATCTGTATCGTCGCGTTATCAACCGTAACAACCGTCTGAAGCGCCTGCTGGATCTGGCCGCACCTGACATCATCGTACGTAACGAAAAACGTATGTTGCAGGAAGCGGTCGATGCGCTGCTGGATAACGGCCGTCGCGGTCGTGCCATCACCGGCTCCAACAAGCGTCCTCTGAAATCTTTGGCCGATATGATCAAAGGTAAACAGGGTCGTTTCCGTCAGAACCTGCTGGGTAAACGCGTCGACTACTCTGGTCGTTCCGTTATCACCGTAGGGCCATACCTGCGTCTGCACCAGTGTGGTCTGCCGAAGAAAATGGCGCTGGAGCTGTTCAAACCGTTTATCTACGGCAAGCTGGAGCTGCGTGGTCTTGCTACCACCATCAAAGCCGCCAAGAAAATGGTTGAGCGTGAAGAAGCTGTCGTCTGGGATATCCTGGATGAAGTGATCCGCGAACACCCGGTCCTGCTGAACCGTGCGCCAACGCTGCACCGTCTGGGCATCCAGGCATTTGAGCCAGTGCTGATCGAAGGTAAAGCTATCCAGCTGCACCCGCTGGTCTGTGCGGCTTATAACGCCGACTTCGATGGTGACCAGATGGCTGTTCACGTGCCGCTGACGCTGGAAGCCCAGCTGGAAGCGCGTGCGCTGATGATGTCTACCAACAACATCCTGTCACCTGCGAACGGCGAACCAATCATCGTTCCTTCTCAGGACGTTGTACTGGGTCTGTACTACATGACCCGCGACTGTGTTAACGCCAAAGGCGAAGGCATGGTGCTGACCGGTCCAAAAGAAGCCGAGCGTATTTACCGCGCTGGCCTGGCGTCTCTGCACGCTCGCGTTAAGGTGCGTATCACCGAGCACGAGAAAAACGAGCAGGGCGAATGGACCTCAAAAACCAGCCTGATCGATACCACGGTTGGTCGTGCCATCCTGTGGATGATCGTGCCGAAAGGCCTGCCTTACTCCATCGTCAACCAGGCGCTGGGTAAGAAAGCGATCTCCAAGATGCTGAACACCTGTTACCGCATCCTGGGCCTGAAGCCAACGGTTATCTTTGCTGACCAGACCATGTACACCGGTTTTGCCTACGCGGCACGCTCTGGTGCGTCTGTAGGTATCGACGACATGGTGATCCCAGAGAAAAAAGTTGAGATCATCAGCGAAGCGGAAACCGAAGTGGCCGAGATCCAGGAGCAGTTCCAGTCTGGTCTGGTTACCGCGGGCGAACGCTACAACAAAGTGATCGATATCTGGGCTGCGGCCAACGAACGCGTTGCGAAAGCGATGATGGAAAACCTCTCTACCGAAGTCGTCATTAACCGTGACGGTGAGGAAGAGCGCCAGGTTTCCTTCAACAGCATCTTTATGATGGCCGACTCCGGTGCTCGTGGTTCTGCTGCGCAGATCCGTCAGCTGGCCGGTATGCGTGGCCTGATGGCTAAGCCAGATGGCTCCATCATCGAGACGCCAATTACCGCGAACTTCCGTGAAGGTCTGAACGTACTCCAGTACTTCATCTCGACCCACGGTGCTCGTAAAGGTCTTGCGGATACCGCACTGAAAACCGCGAACTCCGGTTACCTGACTCGTCGTCTGGTAGACGTAGCGCAGGATCTGGTGGTGACCGAGGACGACTGTGGCACGCACGAAGGCATCATGATGACTCCGGTTATCGAAGGTGGCGACGTGAAAGAACCGCTGCGCGAACGCGTACTGGGTCGTGTTACCGCAGAAGACGTGCTGAAGCCGGGTACGGCCGACATCCTGCTGCCACGCAACACCCTGCTGCACGAACAGCAGTGTGACCTGTTGGAAGAGCATTCTGTCGACAGCCTGAAAGTCCGCTCCGTAGTAAGTTGTGAAACTGACTTCGGCGTGTGCGCCCACTGTTATGGACGCGATCTGGCGCGTGGTCACATCATCAACAAAGGTGAGGCCATCGGCGTTATCGCAGCACAGTCCATCGGTGAGCCGGGTACTCAGCTGACCATGCGTACGTTCCACATCGGTGGTGCGGCATCGCGTGCGGCTGCTGAATCCAGCATTCAGGTGAAGAACAAAGGTACCATTAAACTCTCTAACGCCAAGTCGGTTACCAACTCCGCTGGCAAACTGGTTATCACCTCGCGTAACACCGAGCTGAAAATGATCGATGAATTCGGTCGTACCAAAGAGAGCTATAAGGTTCCTTACGGTTCTACCATGGCGAAAGGCGACGGCGAGCAGGTTGCAGCGGGCGAGACCGTAGCAAACTGGGATCCGCACACCATGCCGGTTATCACCGAAGTGAGCGGTTTCGTCCGCTTTACCGACATGATCGACGGCCAGACCATTACCCGCCAGACGGATGACCTGACCGGTCTGTCTTCTCTGGTGATCCTGGACAGCGCAGAGCGTACGTCCGGCGGTAAAGATCTGCGTCCTGCGCTGAAAATCGTTGATGCCAACGGCAATGATGTGATGATCCCAGGCTCCGATATGCCTGCTCAGTACTTCCTGCCGGGTAAAGCGATTGTGCAGCTGGAAGACGGCGTGAAAATCAGCTCGGGTGATACCCTGGCTCGTGTTCCGCAGGAATCCGGCGGTACCAAGGACATCACCGGTGGTCTGCCACGCGTTGCTGACCTGTTCGAAGCGCGTCGTCCGAAAGAGCCAGCAATCCTGGCGGAGATCAGCGGTATTATCTCCTTCGGTAAAGAGACCAAAGGCAAGCGTCGTCTGGTGATTACGCCGGTTGACGGTAGCGATCCGTACGAAGAGATGATCCCGAAATGGCGTCAGCTGAACGTGTTCGAAGGTGAACGCGTAGAGCGCGGTGACGTGGTTTCCGATGGCCCAGAGTCTCCACATGACATTCTGCGTCTGCGTGGCGTGCATGCGGTGACCCGTTACATCACTAACGAAGTGCAGGAAGTTTACCGCCTGCAGGGCGTTAAGATTAACGATAAGCACATCGAAGTCATCGTTCGTCAGATGCTGCGTAAAGCAACCATTGCAAGCGCGGGCAGCTCCGACTTCCTGGACGGCGAGCAGGTTGAAGTTTCACGCGTTAAGATTTCTAACCGTGAGCTGGAAGCCAACGGCAAAATCGCAGCGACCTATATGCGCGATCTGCTGGGTATCACCAAAGCGTCACTGGCGACCGAGTCCTTCATCTCCGCCGCTTCCTTCCAGGAAACGACGCGCGTACTGACCGAAGCAGCCGTTGCGGGCAAACGCGACGAACTGCGCGGCCTGAAAGAGAACGTAATCGTGGGTCGTCTGATCCCAGCCGGTACCGGTTACGCTTATCACCAGGATCGTATGCGCCGTAAAGCGGCAGGCGAAGCGCCTGTAGTTCCTCAGGTCACGGCCGACGAAGCGTCTGCCAGCCTGGCAGAACTGCTGAACGCGGGTCTGGGCGGCAACGACGATTAATCGTCTTTCCTGCTGACCGTAAAAACCCCACTTCGGTGGGGTTTTTTTATGCCTGAAATTTGAGGATGGGTCAGTCAGCGTCGGGATGTGGCCGTAAAAAAGCCGCCCCGGAGAGCGTTACCTATTGTTCGTCAGTCAGCGCCATGACGTATGGCCGTAAAAAAGCCGCCCCCGAAATCGTTACGTGTGATCGTAAAAAATCCGCCCCGGAGAGCGGCTTGCGGCCTGACTGCTCTGATTTACGTTAAACAGGATATGGATATTCGACAGGTGAATTTGCCAGGCTCCTTTTCCGCTTAACATCAGCGCCATGAATAACGTGACTAAAAAAAGTCCGTGGCGTTTTTTCATGGAAGATTCCCTTCTCAGGAACCGCTATCGTCTACTGCCCACCGGAACGCTGCAAACGAAACAAGCAGTGTGATTGACTTGTTTTTCGCGGTATCACAGAACCCGTTCCCTGAGTCCGGTGCCCTTCGGCAACAGGTGAAACGGCCCCGACGCAACGATAACAGCTACGACAATGAACAACATTTTATTATTGAAGAGATGCGAGTTATCACGCAGTAAGAAAGAAGTTGTTCCAGGTTATTACATGCGATAAGTGACGAAGCATGCAGAATCATCAAGTACTAAAAATTGGATAAAAATACGCTGGTTTTTTATACTTTATGACGATATATTGACCGGGTGGTTGACTTGTATTCGCATACCATCAGTACCTTTCAGAGCAGGACGGCAATCCTCTTCTGAAATAAAGAACCCCGCGCTGGCGGGGTTTTTTATTACTGAATACCCTGCATCCGTGGTTCGGCTGACCCGTTTTACCTGTATCGCTTAATGTCATCGCCGGTTAACCCGATATCTTTCAGCTGCGCATCGCTTAATCGCGCTAATATTTTACGGCTGTATACCTCCTGTCGCCAGGCCAGCCAGAGCCGCCGCGCCAGGCTGAACATCAGTACAAAGGGCGATGCTTTAAAAGGCTGCTCGCCGCCGTCTTACAATATTTTCCTGTGGCATCTGCTTTACCCGTCCGCAGGGCGGCTATCGAAGCGGCGCTACCTGATTTGTTGGTGAAGTAGCAAGAGGCGGGCCCGCGAGGGAAAACTGACGAGCCCGGACGCTTTTTCTCCAGCGTCGGCAGCGATTCTGGCAGCTTTAACAGGGCCAGTCATAACAAGAGTGGATTTATGGAAGTCGTGCCGCATATTTATCAGGCGCATTCATTTTTACGTTAAAAAATAAAAAGTAAGCGAAAACTAATTTTTTATTTATAAGATTTTTCACAGGTGGCTATTTTAAATCTTCATTGATTTATATTTTTGCTTCTCATTTCTTCCCTGAGCTTTCTCTTAAATCTATTAATGGCAATGTCTTAATATTGAGATGTTTATCTCACCTTGCTAAATTAATACAAATTCCCGCTGCCGGATACGCCGCGCTTTCCATTTGTCGCTCAGCACTGTCAGCCAGCTGCTGTGAGGTATTATGAATAAAAATAAGATAAAGGCCATGGTGCGCCCGGCGCTGAAAAATGCGGTTTCGCTACGCCTGCGTATAGAAAAAGCCTTATTAAAAAGGAAAAAATTAGCGGAATACAATCCTGCTCTGGAACAGGATATGGATATCGTTATTCATAACAGAACGCCCGGCGAAATTCCTGAACGGGTCTGGATGTTCTGGGCCGGCTCGACGCTGCCAAAGGAAATCCAGAGCTTTGTTGATAAGGTTGCGCGAGAGAACCCGGACTGGTCAGTAACGGTAGTGAATGACAGTAATCTGTCGCACTATCTGCCGGAGCTGGTCTTTACGCGGCAGGACATGCTGGTTGCCCACAGAAGCGACGTTATTCGCCTGGAGCTGCTGTATAAATATGGCGGCGTTTGGATGGATGCAAGCGTAATACTAAACCGCACGCTGGATGAATTTCTGGCGGTCAACGGCAACAGCCGTTATGACATGGTCGCCTTTTATCGCGATGTCTCCACTGTCGATCGGCGCTATCCGGTGATTGAAACCTGGTTTATGGCCGCCCCGAAAAAGAACCCGTTTATTGCAAGCTGGCTGCGCTATTTCCGCCCGATTATTACGCTGGGCGCGGCAGACATGTTTAAGCAGCTGCAACAGCTGCCCAATTATCAGGAACTGGTACAGAAAATTACCGATCCGCAATACCTTATTCTGAATATTACGCAGCAGCAGGCGCTGCGTGAATATAATGAGTACAACCTTTATTTAAGAAAGTGCGAGGCCAACGCGCTTTATTATCAGCGTCTGGTAAGCTGGGACGCCGTACAGCTTAGCCGGATGCTGATGATCGATCGCCTGCCGGATGTTCTGCCGCCTATCGTTAAGCTGACCGGGCTGGATCGGAAATACCTAAGCACTAATTTACGCTATGGCGCGGTAAATAAAGACAGCCTGTTGGGACAGGTGCTGTTTGCGGATGCGCCGGACAGAATGCCGGACATGCCGGATATGCCGATGCCCGGCATATCCGGTAGCGCAGGCGCTTAGGCTCCTCTGAACCAGGCAGGAGACGCAGGTCTTCTCGGTCCCGGTAGCGCAGGCGCTCAGGCTCTTCCCAGCCAGCTGTCCCAGTCTTTCCAGACCGGCTGCATGCCGGCGCGGATCAGCGCTTCGGCTACCTGCCGCGGATGGCGATTATCGTGCGGCGAGAACTGTTCCAGCTCGCTTTGCGTCTCGGCGTAGCCGCCAGGCTGCGTTTTTGAGAAAGCGCTGATCGTATTGATCGCCAGCGGCACCACC
This sequence comes from Erwinia plantamica, assembly GCF_043420595.1. Taxonomy (NCBI): domain Bacteria; kingdom Pseudomonadati; phylum Pseudomonadota; class Gammaproteobacteria; order Enterobacterales; family Erwiniaceae; genus Erwinia; species Erwinia plantamica. The sequence continues at coordinate 13,759 of NZ_JBGCUC010000030.1, read as the reverse complement.
TTGTCACGGAACTGCGGCGATTCGCGCGTTGACAGCGACTGCTCCACTTCCGGCGCAAACAGACGAAACGCGCAGATAACCTGTACCAGCTGGGCCTCATCCATGACTGAAGCAGGCTGAATGCCGCCAGCGCAGGGGCGCAAGCGAGGGAAAGCCACTGAATAGCGGCTTTGCCAGTACGTTTTCTGTAGCCACAGCAGATGTTCCGCCATCATATAACAGTCGGCGCGCCAGCTGTCAGAAAGGCCGATCAGCGCGCCCAGCCCGATCTTATCGATCCCCGCGCGTCCCAGCCTGTCCGGCGTTTCCAGCCGAAAGAAAAAGTCCTGCTTGTTGCCTTTCAGATGGTGCTGACCATACACCGTTGGATGATAGGTTTCCTGATAGACCAACACGCCATCCAGCCCCAGCGTTTTCAGTTCCGTATACTCCTGCTGGCCCAGCGGCTGCACTTCCATCATCAGCGAGCTGAAATGCGCGCGGATGGCGGGAAGATGACGGCGAAAATAATCCATCCCAACTTTCGCCTGATGCTCACCGGTGACCAGCAGCAGCTGATCGAAGCCCATCGCCCGGATCGCCAGGCACTCGCGCTCGATCTCCTGCGCATCCAGCGTTTTACGCTTGATCCGGTTGCTCATAGAGAAGCCGCAATAGGTGCAGTCGTTGGCGCACAGGTTGGAGAGATAAAGCGGAACGAAGAGGTTTACGGCATGGCCGAAGCGCTGGCGCGTCAACAATTGCGCCTTACGGGCCATCGGTTCCAGCCAGGCCTGCGCGGCAGGCGAAAGCAGCGCCATCAGCTCCTCGCGGCCAACGACAGACGCATTCAGCGCCCGCTCCACGTCAGCCGAAGTTTTGCTGTTGATGCGCAGGCGGATATCGTCCCAGTCCAGCTGTTCCCACTGCGAGACAAAGCTTTTCATGGCGTCACTCCGCTTTGCAAAAAGCTGGTCAGCGGGCTGGTGGCGACGGCCTGCTGCTGTTGACTGCCCAGGCCGCTTTGCCGCGCCAGTTCGCCCGCTTCTACAGCGAGGCGGAAAGCGCGCGCCATCTGCACAGGATCGCGAGCAGAGGCCATGGCGGTATTCACCAGTACCGCATCGGCGCCCATTTCCAGCGCTTCGCTGGCGTGGCTGGGCGCGCCAATGCCTGCGTCAATCACCACCGGGACGCTGGCCTGCTCGATAATAATCGTCAGCAAATCCCGGGTTTTCAGCCCCTGATTGCTGCCAATCGGCGCGCCAAGCGGCATCACGGCGGCACAGCCCGCTTCTTCAAGCCTTCTGCACAGCACCGGATCGGCATGGCAGTAGGGCAGCACGGTGAAGCCTTCCCGCACCAGGGTTTCCGCTGCCTTCAGCGTTTCGACGGCATCGGGCAGCAGATAACGCACGTCGGGATGGATTTCCAGCTTCACCCAGCTCGTGCCCAGCGCTTCCCGCGCCAGGCGCGCGGCAAAAATGGCTTCCTCGGCGGTTTTCGCGCCGGAAGTATTGGGAAGAAGCTGCACGCCCAGCTGACGTAAAGGCGCCAGAATGCCGTCGTCGCCGCCGCGTAAATCCACGCGTTTCATCGCCATTGTCACCAGCTGCGTGCCGGATTCCCGAAGTGCATTGAGCATCACGGCAGGGCTGGAGAACTTACCTGTGCCGGTAAACAGCCGGGAAAAAAAGGTTTTATCAGCAATCTGTAGCATATTAACCTCCGGCGATAGCCTGGAAAATCACCAGGTTGTCGCCTTCCTGTAAAAGATGAGTGTCCCAGCGATCCCGCGGCACAATCTGCTGATTGACAGCCAGCGCGGTGCCAGAGTGGCTATGGGCAAGCTGCGCCAGCAGCGCGGTCAGCGTCAGCGGCGCGACAAAAACGTGCGGCTCATCATTAATGATGATGTTCACGATGGCCTCCGCATACCGGGCAGCCGGGGCTGCGCTCAAGGTCAAGCGTGCGCCAGGCCTGCGTTTTGCCGTCAAACAGCCGCAGCTTGCCGTCCAGCGCCGACGGCTGGCCGGCCAGCATCTTCAACGCTTCCAGCGCCTGCAGCGTGCCCATCACGCCGACCACCGGGCCGAGAACGCCTGCGGTGCGGCAGTTGCGCTGCGGCTCCGCTTTATCGGGCCACAGGCAGCAGTAGCAGCCACGCCGGAAAGGCGGGGTGATCGCCAGCAGCTGGCCGCCGAAACCGACCGCGCTGGCGCTGATCAGCGGCGTGCTGGCTGCGACGCAGGCGGCATTCACGGCGTGACGCGTCTGCATGTTGTCGCTGCAGTCCAGCACCAGATCGACCCGCTGCGCCGTTTCCTGCAGCGTGGCGGCATCCATACGCTGCTCAAGCGCTATAAACTCGACCTGAGGATTCAGCGCCTGCAAACGATCCTTCGCCAGCGTGGCCTTTGGCTGGCCGATATCGCTGCTGCGGTAGAGGATTTGACGCTGCAAATTGCTGATATGCACCCTGTCGTCATCGGCCAGCAGCAGCTTGCCCACGCCGGCTGCGGCAAGATACGTCGCAGCCGGCGAGCCTAAGCCGCCCAGGCCGACAATCAGCACGCTGGCCGCCAGCAGCTTTTCCTGCGCCTGCGGGCCAAACTCCTCCAGCAGCAGCTGGCGGCTGTAACGCATAAAATCGCCGTCGCTAAGCATCAAGCGGCCCTCCGCTTCCTGCCAGCGCCAGCAGCTGCGCGGTGGCGGCCTGCCAGTCTGCCGCCTGGGTAATGGCACTGACCACGGCGATACTGCCGACGCCGGTTGCCAGCACGTCTGGCGCCCGCGCCAGCGAGATACCGCCGATAGCCACGGTTGAGACGTTCTGCAGGCGCCCGACATGCCGCTTCAGCTCCTGAAGCCCCTGAGGTGAAGAGGGCATAGCTTTAGTTTGCGTAGGAAAGACGTGTCCCAGCGCGATGTAGGATGGGCGCTCGGCCAGCGCGCGATCCAGTTCCGCGTCATCATGCGTGGATAACCCCAGCCGCAGCCCGGCGCGGTGGATCGCATCCAGATCGGCAATAGCCAGATCTTCCTGGCCCAGGTGTACGCCATAGGCGCCATGCTGAATCGCCAGCCGCCAGTAATCGTTGATAAACAGACGGGCCTGATAGCGTTTACCCAACTCGATGGCCGCGGCGATATCCTGTTCCACCGCCGCTTCCGGCAGATCTTTAATGCGCAGCTGGATAGTGCGCACGCCAGCCGCCAGCAAACGCTCGATCCAGATGACGCTGTCCACCACCGGATAAAGCCCCAGCCTGGCTGCCGTCAGGGGAAAAGCGCTACGGCTCATTATTTTTCCTCCTGCGTTAAGGCATCCATGGCATGGTAAAGCTCGCCGCCACGACGGCGGAACGTCTCTGACATCTCCGCCATGCCGATCGCTATCGGCTCTGCTTCCGCTTCCTGTTTTGCTGCGTATTCGCGGACTTCCTGGGTGATTTTCATCGAGCAGAATTTCGGGCCGCACATGGAGCAGAAGTGGGCAACCTTACCGGACTCCTGCGGCAGCGTTTCATCGTGGAAAGCGCGTGCGGTATGCGGATCCAGCGCCAGGTTGAACTGATCTTCCCAGCGGAATTCAAAACGCGCTTTCGACATGGCGTTGTCACGGATCTGCGCGCCGGGATGGCCTTTGGCAAGATCCGCCGCGTGGGCCGCGATCTTGTAGGTAATCAAACCTTGTTTGACATCTTCTTTATTCGGCAGGCCCAGATGTTCTTTCGGCGTAACGTAGCAGAGCATGGCGCATCCGAACCAGCCAATCATCGCCGCGCCGATGCCGGAGGTAAAATGGTCGTAGCCTGGCGCGATATCGGTAGTCAGCGGGCCAAGCGTATAGAAAGGCGCCTCGTGGCAGTGTTCGAGCTGCTCGGTCATATTGCGTCTGATCATTTGCATCGGCACGTGTCCCGGCCCTTCAATCATCACCTGCACGTCATATTCCCAGGCGATTTTCGTCAGCTCGCCCAGCGTGCGCAGCTCGGCAAACTGCGCCTCGTCGTTGGCATCCTGTATTGAGCCAGGACGCAGGCCGTCACCCAGCGACAGCGAGACGTCGTAAGCGGCGCAGATCTCGCAAATATCACGGAAGCGTTCGTAGAGAAAGCTTTCACGATGATGCGACAGGCACCACTTCGCCATAATGGAGCCGCCGCGCGAAACGATGCCGGTCAGGCGTTTTGCCGTCATCGGCACATAGCGCAGCAGCACGCCCGCATGAATAGTGAAGTAATCCACGCCCTGCTCAGCCTGCTCCAGCAGTGTGTCGCGGAATATTTCCCAGTTGAGGTCTTCCGCCACGCCGTTGACTTTTTCCAGCGCCTGATAGATCGGCACCGTACCAATCGGCAGCGGGCTGTTGCGCAGGATCCACTCGCGGGTTTCATGGATATTTCGCCCGGTGGAGAGGTCCATCACCGTATCCGCTCCCCAACGTGCCGACCAGACCAGCTTTTCGACCTCTTCTTCAATCGAAGAACTGACCGCAGAGTTGCCGATATTGGCGTTGATCTTCACCAGGAAATTGCGGCCGATAATCATCGGCTCCGATTCAGGATGGTTGATATTGGCCGGGATAATCGCGCGTCCGGCAGCCACTTCCTGACGAACAAACTCGGCGGTGATATTTTCCGGCAGCCGCGCGCCAAAATCCTGTCCCGGATGCTGCTGCAACAGCACCTCGCTGCGAACGCGCTCGCGGCCCATGTTTTCGCGCAGCGCGATAAATTCCATTTCCGGCGTGATAATGCCCTGGCGCGCGTAGTGCAGCTGCGTGACGCGGCGACCAGCCTGGGCGCGGCGCGGCCGCGGCAGATTCTCAAAGCGCAGATGATCAAGCCCTTCGTCCGCCAGACGCTGCTGCGTATAAACGGAGCTTAATTGCTCAATCGGTTGCGTATCGGCGCGCTCTGCAATCCAGCTTTCCCGCAGCCTGGCGATACCGGCGCGCACGTCAATAGCGGCGTCGGGATCGCCATAAGGGCCGGCGGTATCGTAAACCGGCACCGGTTCGTTTTCTTCAAACTGTGGATTGTCTTTGCCGCCGCCGGTCAGGGTGGGCGAGAGCTGAATTTCACGCATGGGAACGCGCAGATCGGCTCGCGAACCGGTCAGATAAATGCGTCTGGAATTGGGGAAAGCAGTGCCCTGTAAAGCAGCGATAAACTGCTGCGCTTCAGCACGCTGTTCGCGGCGGTTGGATTTCTTAACCTGGGTAGACATAGCAAGTTCCTGACTTAAGGGAAATTTGCTTGTCCGGAGTTCGGAGGAGTAAGCGCAGAGCCGATGGCCCTGACCTGGATCTTTACTCTTGTTCCCTTCGCAGGTTCTAACCTGATCAGGTTCCGCGGATCCCGAATTAACGGTCTCAGCCCCGAGGGGCACTCCGACAAGAAGAAGTCTGGCTTTCGCCAGAGGCAATCATGCGATTGCCTTTTCAGCATAAAGGGGCGTTATGGAAAGCTCAAGGGATTAAACAGTTAACTTTTCAGGCAGGACGAGCCATCGCAGAGTCATTAGCGGCGGACTTATCCGCATACTTCTCCAGCGCCAGCTGAATAAATTTATCTTCCAGGGTGAAGCGGGCTTCCAGCGCTTCGCCGACGATCGACAGCGCCTGCTGGAACTCCAGATAGTTATCGTGATCGATGGCGTTTTCCAGATGGGCGTCGTAAATCGCCATAATCTGTTCGGTATTCGCCTGTAGCGAAGGATAAATCAGCGCCGCTTTGGCCAGCTGGTCGGTGCCTTCCATTTCCTGAATAAACCGTTCGTACGCCGTGAAGTGGCCGGTTGAGAGATAATCAACCAGGCTTTGACAGAAGTTATCCAGCGCCTCTTCGTCGAGCGTAGTCAGCGATTCTTTGTTAGGCTTCATGCCAACCATTTGATAATAAGCAACTAACAACTGCTTGCGTGAGTGAAGGCAAAAGTCTACCAGTTCGCTGCATCCGCCTACGCGTGAGGCCAAAACTTCCAGCTGGTCAAGCATGAGTGACTCCAAAAGTGTTATTTTAACTGTCTATCCCAATCCGGTAAGTGCGTGAAGTGAGGATGAGCAATTTATGGAACTTGAGATTTCAAGCGTAGACGCTGGCTGGTGGATTGTCAGCCATGAACAGAAACTTTGGCTGCCAAAAGGTCAATTACCGTACGGAAACGCACAAGATTTAGGCCTGGCCGGCTCGAAAGGCGCGCTGATTGGCGAATGGCAGGGCGAACCTGTACGGCTGATTAGCGAAAATCGTCCGGAAGGGATGGCATCGCTGCGGCAGCTGCTCGATCAGGATCCCGCCCTGTTTCAGCTGGCGGGACGCGGCATCCAGCTGGCCGAATTTTATCGCTCGCATCAGTGGTGCGGCTACTGTGGACACGCGATGCATCGCAGCAAAACGGAATGGGCCTGCCTGTGTGGCCACTGCCGCCAGCGCTATTATCCGCAAATTGCGCCCTGCATCATCGTGGCCATTCGTCGCGGCGATGAAATCCTGCTGGCTCAGCATACCCGACACCGCAACGGCATCTACACGGTGCTGGCGGGTTTTGTGGAGGTAGGCGAAACGCTGGAGCAGACCGTAGCGCGCGAGGTGATGGAGGAGAGCGGCATCAAGGTGAAAAACCTGCGCTATGTTTCCTCGCAGCCCTGGCCTTTCCCGCAGTCATTGATGATGGCGTTTATGGCCGACTACGACAGCGGCGAGATCAACATCGATCCCAAAGAGCTGCTGGATGCCAACTGGTATCGCTACGACGCCTTGCCACAGCTGCCGCCGGCGGGAACGGTGGCCCGTCGGCTGATAGAAGACACCGTCGCGCTCTGCCGCGCCGCTGCGGAATAACTGATATACTGTGCGTCTGAATGAAAAAGAGTCCTGAAGATGAGTGAACTGAAGAACGATCGTTATTTGCGTGCTCTGCTGCGTCAGCCGGTAGACGTTACGCCCGTATGGATGATGCGTCAGGCCGGACGGTATTTGCCGGAGTACAAGGCGACGCGCGCCCAGGCCGGCGACTTTATGTCGCTGTGTAAAAATGCTGAGCTGGCCTGTGAAGTCACGCTGCAACCGCTGCGTCGCTACGCGCTGGATGCGGCGATCCTCTTCTCTGATATCCTGACCATCCCTGATGCGATGGGGCTGGGACTCTATTTTGAAGCTGGCGAAGGCCCGCGCTTCTCCTCGCCTGTGACCTGCCGTGCGGACGTCGAAAAACTGCCCGTGTTCGATCCCGAACAGGAGCTGGGCTACGTGATGAATGCGGTGCGCACCATTCGTAAAAATTTACAGGGCGCGGTGCCGCTGATCGGTTTTTCCGGCAGTCCGTGGACGCTGGCGACCTACATGGTGGAAGGTGGCAGCAGTAAGGCCTTCACTAAACTGAAAAAAATGATGTATGCCGAGCCGGAAACCCTGCATCTGATGCTGGATAAGCTGGCCGACAGCGTTACGCTCTATCTGAACGCACAGATCCGCGCGGGCGCGCAGTCGGTGATGATTTTCGACACCTGGGGCGGCGTGCTGACCGGGCGCGACTATTTGCAGTTCTCCCTGCACTACATGCATAAAATCGTCGATGGCCTGCAGCGTGAAAACGACGGTCGCCGCGTGCCCGTGACGCTGTTTACCAAGGGCGGCGGCCAGTGGCTGGAAGCGATGGCGGAAACCGGCTGCGACGCGCTTGGTCTGGACTGGACCACCGATATTGGCGAGGCGCGTCGACGCGTTGGCCATAAAGTGGCGCTGCAGGGCAACATGGATCCTTCTATGCTTTATGCCACGCCTGCCCGTATTGAGCAGGAAGTGGCGGGCATTCTTCAGGGCTTCGGCAACGGCACGGGCCACGTGTTCAACCTGGGTCACGGCATTCATCAGGATGTCCCGCCGGAACACGCGGGTGCTTTTGTGGAGGCTGTCCACAAACTGTCAGGACAGTATCACCAGGATTAATTATGGATATACAGGCATTAAAGCAGGAACAGACGACGCGTGCGGCGGAAGTGGTACGCGCTGATGATTTTGACGTAATGCCACCGCGCTATATCGCCGGGGCGGACGTGGGGTTTGAGCAGGGCGGCGAGGTCACGCGCGCCGCGCTGGTGCTGTTGGAGTATCCGTCGCTGAAGCTTATTGAGCATCGCGTCGCGCGGATAGCCACCACCATGCCTTATATCCCCGGCTTTCTCTCGTTTCGCGAATATCCCGCTCTGCTGGCCGCCTGGGAGCAGCTGGAGCAAAAACCCGATCTGCTGTTTGTCGACGGTCAGGGCATCGCGCATCCGCGCCGTCTTGGCGTCGCCAGCCACTTTGGCCTGCTGGTGGATGTGCCGACTATTGGCGTGGCGAAACGCCGGCTATGCGGCAAGTTCGAGCCGTTAGGCGACGAGCCGGGCTCCCGACAGCCGCTGATCGACAAAGGCGAGCAGATTGGCTGGGTGCTGCGCAGCAAAAAACGCTGCAATCCGCTGTTTATTTCGCCGGGCCACCGCGTCAGTAACGATACGGCGCTGCACTGGGTGGAGACCTGCCTGCAGGGCTACCGTTTGCCGGAACCGACGCGCTGGGCCGATGCCGTGGCGTCCAACCGGCCCGCTTTCGCCCGTCTCGGCATCCCGCTATAACGGTGTGAGGCGCCGGCTTTTCGGTTACACTGCAGCCCGCGCACTTTTGTTTAAGAGATCCCAACATGTTACGTAATCCGATTCACCTGCGGCTGGAAAAACTGGAAAGCTGGCAGCACGTTACTTTTATGGCCTGCCTGTGCGAGCGCATGTATCCCAATTACTGGGCTTTTTGCCGCCAGACCGAGTTTGGCGACGGCCAGCTTTATCGTCGTATTCTCGATTTGGTCTGGGAAACGCTGCTGGTGAAAGATGCCAAAGTGAATTTTGACTCGCAGCTGGAAAAGCTGGAAGAAGCCATTCCGGCGGCGGAGGATTACGATCTGTACGGCGTTTATCCAGCCATCGACGCCTGCGTCGCGCTGAGCGAACTGCTGCATTCCCGTTTGAGCGGTGAAACCCTGGCGCACGCTATTGCCGTCAGCGAAGCTTCAATCACCTCTGTAGCGATGCTGGAAATGACCCAGGCCGAACGTGAAATGACCGAGGAAGAGCTAAAAGCCAATCCTGCCGTTGAAGAGGAATGGGACATCCAGTGGGAGATTTTTCGCCTGCTCAGCGCCTGTGAGGAAAGGGATCCAGAACTGATAAAAGGACTGCGTTCTGACCTGCGGGAATCAGGGATTAGCAATATCGGTATAAATTTTCAGCAGTAAGGCGATAAAACGTGACTTCAGGCCTGATTTGTAGCGCCTTAAGGCTTCACATTCGCCCCCAGTCTGGTCTACATTTGTGGGGCTGAAAAAAGTGGCTATCGGTGCGTGTATGCAGGAGAGTGCCAGAAACTGGTTTTTCCCTCGCACTCGATGCTTAGCAAGCGATAAATACACTGTAAGGATAACTTATGAACAAGACTCAACTGATTGATGTAATTGCGGACAAAGCGGACCTGTCTAAGACCCAGGCTAAAGCTGCACTGGAATCCACTCTGGCTGCGATTACTGAGTCTCTGAAAGAAGGTGATGCTGTACAACTGGTTGGTTTTGGTACTTTTAAAGTTAACCACCGTGCTGAGCGTACTGGCCGCAACCCGCAGACCGGCAACGAAATCAAAATTGCAGCTGCAAACGTACCGGCATTCGTTTCTGGTAAAGCTCTGAAAGACGCTGTTAAATAATCGACAGTGAAAAGTTTTAAACAGGGGGGCGTTAAGCCCCTTTTGTTAAGGCTTTTTAGCTGTTTCTGCCAGGACAGCTTGTGACGCTTTTCTCTCGTTCCCTTTTGCCGTTCCTGCTGCTGTTAGCAGGCTGTAGTTCACGGCAGATGCCTGATTTTACCGCCAGCGGCTATCTTGCCGATCGCGGCGCCGTGCGTATCTGGCGCAAAACGCCTTCCCCACAGTCAACCCATCTGCAAACGGTCTATACCCCTTTTACCGAGCCGGTAACGGAAACCACGGACTACCAGTGGCAAGAGGGCAAACTGATTTCTGTTGAACGCAAAATCGTGGGCGCAAATCCTGAAAGCGTGACGCTACGCTTTGACCAATCCGGTCGCCTGAGCTTTATGCAGCGCCAGCTGGCGAATCGACGGGAAGCGCTGACGGCTGATGCTATCGCGCTCTACCAGTTTGATGCCGGACGTATGCTGACTATCAGCGACGATTTGCTACGCGGACGCGTAAGGCTATTACAGGGAGAGTGGATGCCTTCGGGCGCGGTCAGGTTATGCGGAGGCGGTAAGGCTTCGCCTGGCTTCGACAGCAACGCAGTGCGTTATATCACCCAGCATCAGCAGGGATCGGGTGAACCGCTCAGCATTGCCTGGCTGGAAGCGCCGGGCGGCACGCAGCTGCTGCTGGCGACGCCGGAAGACCTTTGTCAGCAACAGCCGCAGGCCGACAGCTTTTAATCGGCTGCCAGCTTGAGAGAGAAGGGGACAGTGCTGCCCCCTGAATCACTCTTATTTACGCCCGATAGCGCGGTAGCCGATATCCGTGCGGCAGAAGCTGCCATGCCAGGAGATGTGCTTAGCCAGCTCGTAGGCATGTTTTTGCGCCGCCGCGACATCTTCGCCCAGCGCGGTCACGCATAATACGCGTCCGCCGTTTGTCACCACCAAATCGTCCTGCATTTTGGTTCCGGCGTGGAAAACCTTACCGTCCGGCGTCGCTTCCAGCGGCAAGCCGTGGATCTGGTCGCCAGTGGCGTAATCGCCAGGATAGCCGCCCGCCGCCAGCACCACGCCCAGCGAAGGACGCGGATCCCAGACGGAGTCTTTGCTATCCAGCTTGCCGTCAACGGCGGCAAGGCAAAGATCGACCAGGTCGGACTGCAGGCGCAGCATGATCGGCTGCGTTTCGGGGTCGCCAAAGCGGCAGTTAAATTCAATGACTTTCGGCTGGCCGCTGTTATCGATCATCAGGCCGGCATAAAGGAAGCCGGTATAGACGTTGCCTTCGGCCGCCATGCCGCGGACGGTCGGCCAGATAACCTCGTCCATAACGCGCTGGTGGATTTCATCGGTCACGACGGGGGCCGGCGAATAGGCGCCCATGCCGCCGGTATTAGGGCCGGTATCGCCATCGCCTACGCGTTTATGATCCTGACTGGTCGCCATCGGCAGCACGTTCTCGCCGTCAACCATCACGATAAAGCTGGCTTCCTCGCCGTCCAGAAACTCCTCCACCACGATACGGTGCCCGGCATCGCCAAAGGCGTTTCCGGCCAGCATGTCTTTAATGGCGGCTTCCGCTTCTTCCAGCGTCATTGCGACAATCACGCCTTTGCCCGCCGCCAGGCCGTCCGCCTTGATCACAATCGGCGCGCCCTTACTGCGCGTATAGGCCAGCGCGGCCTCGACGTCGGTGAAGTTCTGGTATTCCGCCGTCGGGATTTTATGGCGGGCCAGGAAATCCTTGGTGAACGCTTTAGAACCTTCCAGCTGCGCGGCAGCCTGGGTCGGGCCAAAGATCTTCAGCCCGGCCGCGCGAAAAGCATCGACTATGCCAATGACCAGCGGCGCTTCCGGCCCAACGATAGTCAGATCGATGTGCTCACGCTGTGCAAAATCCAGCAGTGCAGGGATATCGGTCGCGCCGATAGCGACGTTTTGCAACGCCGGCTCCAGCGCGGTGCCGGCATTGCCCGGCGCGACAAAAACGGTTTCCGCCAGCGGCGACTGCGAAGCTTTCCACGCCAGCGCGTGCTCACGGCCGCCATTGCCAATCACTAAAATTTTCATTGTCGGTTCCTTATTAATGGCGGAAGTGGCGCATATTGGTGAAAATCATGGCAATGCCGTGTTCATCAGCGGCGGCAATTACTTCTTCATCGCGAATCGATCCGCCAGGCTGGATAACGCAGCTCACGCCCGCCGTCGCCGCCGCATCAACACCGTCACGGAACGGGAAGAAGGCGTCAGAGGCCAGCGCGCAGCCTTCCACGACCAGACCTTCATCTTTTGCTTTGATACCGGCGATTTTGGCGGAGTAAACGCGGCTCATCTGGCCTGCGCCAATCCCGACGGTCATATTGTCGCGCGCATAAACAATGGCGTTGGATTTTACAAACTTGGCGACTTTCCAGCAGAACAGCGCATCGCGTAGCTCCTGCTCTGTTGGCTGACGTTTGGTCACGACGCGCAGCTGGCTTGCTTCCACCATGCCCAGATCGCGATCCTGTACCAGCAAACCGCCGTTCACGCGCTTGAAGTCCAGCCCGGCCTGACGCTGCTGCCACTGGCCGCAAATCAGCACGCGCACGTTCTGCTTAGCCGACGTCACCTTCAGCGCGGCTTCGCTGGCGGAGGGCGCAATAATCACTTCAACGAACTGGCGGCTGATAATTGCCTGAGCGGTCGCTTCGTCCAGCTCACGGTTAAAGGCGATAATGCCGCCGAAGGCAGAGGTAGGATCGGTTTTGTAAGCCAGCTCGTAAGCGCCCAAAGCCGAATCGCTAACCGCCACGCCGCAAGGGTTAGCGTGTTTGACAATCACGCAGGCCGGTTCGCTGAACTCTTTTACGCATTCCAGCGCCGCATCGGTATCGGCAATGTTGTTATAAGAAAGCGCTTTGCCCTGAACCTGCTGCGCCGTGGCGACCGAAGCCTCAGTCACATTCTCTTCTATATAGAAGGCGGCATCCTGATGGCTGTTTTCGCCGTAGCGCATATCCTGCTTCTTAATGAAGTTCAAATTCAGCGTACGCGGGAAGCGTCCGGCAGGCTCGCGGGTTTCGCCATGATAGGCCGGAACCAGGCTGCCGAAGTAGTTGGCGATCATGCTGTCGTAGGCAGCGGTATGCTCGAAAGCTTTAATAGCCAGATCGAAGCGGGTAGCCAGCTGTAGTGAGTTATCGTTGGCGTCCATCTCGGCAATCACCGCGTCGTAGTCGCTGCTCTTTACAACGATAGCTACGTCTTTATGGTTCTTGGCCGCGGAGCGCACCATCGTCGGGCCGCCGATATCGATATTCTCTACCGCATCTTCCAGCGAGCAGCCTTCGCGCGCCACCGTCTGTGCAAAGGGATAAAGGTTAACGACCACCATGTCGATAGGGGCGATGCTGTGCGCCTGCATGATGGCATCGTCCTGGCCGCGACGTCCCAGAATGCCGCCGTGAACTTTCGGATGCAGGGTTTTGACGCGTCCATCCATCATTTCCGGGAAACCGGTATAGTCAGACACTTCGGTAACGGGCAGGCCGGCCTCGGCCAACAGACGAGCAGTGCCGCCCGTGGAGAGCAGCTCCACACCACGCGCGGAAAGCGCCTGTGCAAATTCGAGGATACCGGCTTTGTCGGACACGCTGAGCAGAGCGCGGCGTACAGGACGAGGTTGTTGCATGAGGTTTTATCCCTTGGCTTTGGTTCGCATAGATAAGAGCGTTACATCAATCTTAGCTTTTCCCCTCCTTTATAAAGAAAGAAGCAGCGAAGATTCAGGTAACGCCCCCAAATGGGGGCCGGGATTTTTCCGGGGCATTGTAGCGAAAACGTTTGCGTGATGCTCGTCTAAATTTGTTCTTACCGCCGGATGTGGATAACTTTGTGGGTAAATGCGTATAAATAGCCCTTTTGCTGTGGAATGCAGCGAACGCGCTATTTTTCTAAAATTAGGGGTTGTCAGCCGTCGAGAACTCCCTATAATGCGCAACCACTGAGACGGCACAACGGCTTACAGGCCAGCGGCTCAGGAGGTTCAGGAAGCTG
>NZ_JBGCUC010000029.1:0-30311 GCF_043420595.1 Erwinia plantamica | reverse complement strand
CGCTTACCGCTCATGGGCACCTCTCTTTCAGCCATCTTAAATGACTCTGAGGTGTCTGTTAAACCCGTGGCGATTCAGTCTTAGTTAATGGGGTGCTGATCATTGAATTATGAATGGATGCTATAGTTAATTTTTAAAAAATTATTACTGTAAATAAACCGGCTCATACCGGTTTAAAATTACACGCAAAAATCATTTTCCAGGATTTATGCAAAAAACTTACTCCATTTGTTTTTTGGTTAATGCTTCCCATTCATCGATGGAATTATTGTAGGGGAATACTTCTTTAACTATGAAAGGAATATAGCTTTCTTCAGCGTTATGATATATTTCATCACTAATGTTACTTGTAATCCCGAACTTTACGTCAGGATCGTCTTCAGAGAAGCTTATATAAAAAGGCTGCTGACCTAAAGCTTGCCTAATTTTATTGGCTTGTTCTAATGGCAGTATTTTAAGTAGTTTTTTAAATGTTTTTTTGTTAAAGTCTAGGGAAATGGCCATATCAATATCCCCAGGGATTGTAGATGTGCAAGTATATGACTGTTCGTTCAATCTGCTAATGAATTTAGTATTTATGGCTGGTGCACTAAAAAGCCCACCTTTAACCAAACCCATTTTTCGAATGTGAATTCCGAAATCAGGTGCATAATTCAAAAGATCGGGGTTAGCTTTAATATCGGGATTTAATATCCTAAATAATTTATCCCAGTGATTCGCAATGTCTTTTAAAGAAAATCTCAGTATTGGGTAGAGTTCCCTGATACTATATAGAACAAATTCATGCCCATTGCACAAAGCATACATTTCCGCCCTTATTTCTGGATGTATGGCATAACTATAGGCTTGCTCAATGTGCATGCTTTTGGTTATTTTCTCATTAGGGGCCTTTGCATCAAGAACCCAATAAGGTCGATCGTTAGAAAGGAAAACATAATCTGGTACTATTGAAATACTTCTGGGCTGTGAACCTATTGAGACAAATGGATGCAAAAGTGTTTTGCTTCTGATTACACGACTATCTCCCGATGCTTTATAACCAAGAGATTTAATAATTGGTAAAACCAACTCTTCTCTAACAGAATCCTCTTTAAATTCGTTTGAGCTTAGTAGGTTAAAGTCGAAATCATCAAACATACCCCCCCTCCCATGCATTTATTTGATAATTAATGTGCAATTCACTTTATTCAGCGCCAATAGAAATAGCTATAAAAATAAAATCTTAAGTGGTGAACCTATCTAAACTTTTTGATTTTATAGCACAAAAACTGACACTCAAATATTGTTTTTTTATTATAGTTGACGTTGCTCACATTCCGATAGTCAGCTCAAGACGCTCTCTTCAACAAGATCGAGGTTTGTTTACTCACCGATGAATATAATTGTGCCCATAGTGTGATGCTTTCAAGTGGTACGATTTGCTCCTCAATATTCTTACAGTGCGGAGTTAGCCAATTCCGCTTTTGGCACAAAGCGGACGTTTACTGAAAAGCATCTCACTAGCGAGCGTCTGTATCTTCCATTGTCGCTTTTACTCGGAGAATGGTCTGCCGAGTGGTGTTAAATTCACGCGCGATCGCGCTGATGCTTATCTCTGCATCAAGACGCAGGAATACTGCTTTCTTTTGTGCATCATTCAGAGCAGGCGGGCGGCCAAAACGCTTTCCGGATGCCTTAGCACGCGCAATACCTGCATGCGTACGCTCAAATAGTAAATCCCGCTCAAATTCCGCGACGGCAAAGATTACCTGCATTGTCATCTTACCGGCCGGGCTGGTGATGTAAGCATACCTGTTTTAGTTCCATACACTTTTTGAGATTTCCGGTTTCTCAGCCATCAGCCGGTATTCTTCCGGCGTCAGGTTATTCAGGGATTCATGAGGCCGCTCGTTGTTGTATTCATTCAGCCAGCGCTCCGTAATTTCCCGTGCTTCGTTCAGCGTTCTGAACAGGTAAAAATCCAGGATTTCTGTCCGGTACGTTCGGTTAAACCGTTCAATAAAGGCGTTCTGCATTGGCTTACCCGGCTTAATAAATTCCAGCGTCACTCCGTGGTCTTCAGCCCATTGCGCCAGCGCCAGTGATATCAGTTCTGGCCCGTTATCCATCCGCATTTTCAGCGGATATCCGCGGTTTGCCACTATCCTGTCCAGCACCCGAATGATCCGCTGTGCCGGGATATTCAGGTCAATTTCTATCGCCAGAGCCTCGCGGTTAAAATCATCCACGACGTTGAAAGTCCGAAAACGTCGGCCACATGTCAGTGCGTCGTGCATAAAGTCAATCGACCCGCTCTGGTTGAGTGCTTCCGGCGTGGCCAGCGGAGCCAGATTTCGCACCGGCAGACGTTGTTTACCCTTACGCCGAAAATTCAGTTTCAGCAGGCGGTAAATCCGGTGTACGCGCTTGTGGTTCCAGACGTGGCCCTGCCTGCGAAGCACCTGAAACAGCTTCTTAAAGCCGTAGCGGGGATAGCGTTCAGCCAGTTCAGTCAAAGCCTGGATCACCGGTTCATCACGTCGCGTGTCCGGTTGATAGCGAAAAACCGTCCCGCTCAGCGATAACGTCCTGCATGCCTGGCGTATGCTCATCGTAAACTGCGCGGCCAGATAGCTGACGAGCTCACGCTTTATCGCTGGTTTTAAGGCTTTTTTTCGATGACGTCTTTAAGCGCCCGGCATTCCAGACTCAGGTCGGCAAACATCTGCTTCAGGCGGCGATTTTCGTCCTCCAGATCTTTCATCTTTTTGGTATCAGAGGCTTCCATACCGCCGAACTTCGCTTTCCAGTTGTAATACGAGGCCTCGGATATTCCCGCTTCGCGACAAACATCTTTGACTGTACGTCCAGCTTTGACGGACTTCAGGACGGCAATGATCTGGTGTTCGGTGAATCGGGCTTTGCGCATGGTGATCTCCTCCGGGGACATAGTCAGTATGTTGGAAGATCTCTAAAAGTGAATGGCGCGGATTACAGGGATACTTACAAGCGCTCGCTGGAAGCCGAGGTACGTTTCACGCTTGCCGCCGCCTATTCGAATGGCATCGGCCAGTTACTTAAGCAGGAATGGATGCGGGCCACGGCTGAACGGCTGCGCCTGCTGACCGATCGGCTGCAGTCCGACGGCTTCTGGCGCCATCGCGGGTCGGGCACGCTGGCGCAGCTGGCAGGCCAGATCAAAGAAGACCCCCGGCACGGCTGCTGGGCTGGACGGACGGAACCGAGCCGCTTACCTTTGAAGGTGTCAAGCGCATCGCGGAATTTACTGGCTGTGGTTTGGATGGGCTGATTGATGGAACCGGCAGCACGTTCGCCAACGCGCTGATGCGTGATGACTACGAGGGATTTTTTCTGCGGTTTTCGACCAACGTCTGGCGCTTTCACCTTATCCGCCCTGAAACCGGCACCGGCGAGGGTATGGTGCCTCTGCTGATAATTCGTGAGAACAAAGATACGAACGCGCTGGAGCTGGCTTATTTTGGCGGCCACTTCTTCCTGAACGACGGCATGGGCGGCGGCGGACACTTTAAGCTTAAAACCTTCCTGCAGTTCCTGAAGCGTCACAGCAAAAGGCTCGATCTGCGTGCCTACATGTTCGATGTTGTTTACCGGGATGCGGGAGCGCACAATCCCTGCTTTTATCTGAACAAAAGCTGAGAGCATGAAAGCGTATGGCTTGAGCGTATGCTGAAAGGGGGTCTCCCGGCCCGTGGCTGACAGAGTTTTCTGATCATCTCGATGAGGTGAAAAACACGCCCACGGATGCATGACTATAGGCTGCCGTATTGCCGTAGCGGTCGTATAGCTTTGTTTATCAGCATAACCGTTTATATCGTCAGCCAAGTGAGAGATCGACTGTTTAAAGGGAAGAGATCAGATATTGGAAGGGGTTCACTTACTCTTTTATGACCAAATTAAACCCCAGAAAAGTAAGCTGGGGTTTTTGATTACTTAACGATACTCATATGGAATGTTTTCAATCTGTTCACTTAATAGCCAACCTTTAGGCTCTGAGCATGGAATTCGCCACTTAGCTCCTTCTGACAACCATTTCTCCCGGTAACGCTTTAAGCCTGCTAATGTAGAGTCCTCGTAACCAAACTCAACTCCACAACAATCGCATATATCAAAGCTCGCGTCGTTGCCAGATTCGCCCCACGGAGGATCAGTTTGAGCTGCACCACAAACTCTGCATACATACAACTTATTCTCATTGCGCATTAAAATAATTTATATCATCTTCCAACTTATGATCTGCTGAATTTTGTCAATCCTCTTCACAAAAATCACTCGATTGCCAATGGAAATTATTGAGTAATAATAGCAAAAATATTTAATTATTATTTAATAAATGTAACCATGCATAGATGGTTACTGCTATCGAACTGTAAATGCAATGCGTAATTGGCTCTTTCATATTTTATCCAGCGATTAATGTAGCCAAGAAGCATATCTGTTTTCCCACCACCTGATGAGGCTGGGTACCCTAAGATATCAATAATTTCAGCCTCTGTCTTGTTGGCTGGAACGGGCAGATCGCCTCTATAGGCACTGAATCCTTCCGCAGGCTTAATATAGAGCATAATTTGCTCTATATTCTCATTTTCCAGCAAAAAAAAGACACCAGATTTAAAATACGAGTAATAAGTTCTGTCGCCTAAGACACCTGTTTCCAAAATAGGCAGTTCGTTAAAAACACTGGAAAGGTTAATGAATTCTTCATCACTCTGAGAGTGACCTAAAAATTGCGCAATCTCTTGCCATGCTAACATTATTTTGTTACCCCTGTTTCCCGGTTTCTTGCTTTGACCTTTTCTATTGCCTGCTCAATCGCCTTCGAATCGTAACCAAGTTCTGTCAAATTTTTTCTGTGTGCATCAGTATCCAGACATTCTGCATCACAAAGGTTCAATGCATCTTGTTTTACCTGAGATGACGTATTTTTACCACCATAAGTACGTCCTGCTTTATGCACATCTCGTGGTAATTCGATAGCTGTTGCATTGTTATACAAGATTTTTTCCTCTACTTTTTTTAACTTTCTGCCAAGTTCATTTTCTTTAGCCTGGCGAATGGCGGCAAAAGAGGGTATATGGTCATGCTCTAACCCGTCCCCTACTACTTCACGCGCTTTAAGTTCTTTATATGATCCCACATCAAGCGCCTTAACTTTAAATTCATCACTGGCTTTATTAATCAGTCTGGATGCTTCGGCCACGTCGCCATTTTTCAACGCTGCTTGTGCAGCTTTGACTGCCTTACCTGCGAACGGCCCGGCTTCAGGTACCAGACTTATTGCAGCTGCAAGATAGTCTATTGCCGTTTCTGCTTCTTTGAAGCTTTTTATTGTTCCAACGATGGGCACAAAATCCAGGCCCGTGTTGGCAATATTTTTTACTATACCTGTACACATTTCTCTATTTTGGTCGCAAATAGCTTTTTGTGCTGCTTCGTACTTTGCTATCGTTCCTTTCTTCTGCGCTTCCATTGCACCAAGCGCACTTGCTAAATTGTTATTCTCTGCTGCATTTTTCCCGGCCTGTGCACCCGCTATTGCGCCAGCCGAACTGTCTCCGGCAATTCCGCCCGCCAGTCCTGCCGCAAGCGTGCTCAACTCGCTGATATATTGCTTCTGCGTCTCACTCAGTTTATCGCGGCTGACACCCGGGTAAAGTTGCTGTGCAATATACTCACCTGTCGTGGCGCCAGCTGCGCCTGCCAGCGCTGAATTACCCTGAATCTGTGCGACCACTGCGCCAAGCACCGCGTGTGCTATGAGGTTAGCAGGCTCGTTAACCACCTCTTTACCGTCTGGACCAATGGTTGTGGTTTCTTTATGGATTAGCCCTGCAAGATAAGGGGCTGAAGCTCCTGCAATCGCGCTTTGTACATTGCCTGCCAGTAAACCCTGTACTGCCGCCGTTGCCGCCTGCATGCCCTGCTGAATGGCGCTGCCGGTACCGAACTCTTTTTGCGTTTTCTGATAACTGTCAGAATTGATGAGTGCGTCGTTGTAAGCTTTCCAGTCTTCCTTTGTGGCTTTTTCACCTGGTTCCTGCATCCCTTTCTTTGCTAGCTCGGCTTTGCCTGCATTGGTTGCACGAATGCTTCCCTCGGTGCGTGCAATATCCATAGCCTGCCCGGCGATTTCACCCACCAGCTGTGCGGTCTGCAATCGCTTCTGTTCTTTCTCCTTGTCAAAAATTGGGCTGATACTACCGTTTGCACCAGCGACATCGTGACTGAGCCGACTAATATCCTGTTGTTGGTCATTTTGATTGCGTATGGTGACTATGCCATCGGAAACGGCAGCGCGGGTTGTGCCTTCTGCATGGCCGCTACTGCCCACACCGCTGAGCAGCGTGGAAGCCATATTACTCAACAACTGGCTGCCGATCGGTGCCCCTGTGCTGAAACTCCCCCCCACATGCTGCACCTTATAGTCAGCGCGGTTATCAATATCGCTGAAGCCCAGCGTGCCGGTATCCAGCCGGTTTTTATCCGCCGTGGCGGTGGAGCCGATGATCGCCCCGTTCAGCTGCGTGTGGTTGCCGACGGTGATATCAAACCCGTCCTGCCCGCCAAAGATCCCGGTCTGCTCAATCACCGAGTCGTAGTTGCTTTTCATTTTGTCGCGGTTAGCGCTGAGGTAAGCCGAACCGCTCATTGAGCCAAAGGTAAAGCTGCCGCCCGCGCTGACGCTGGTCTGCTTCGAGTCATAGCTGTTGCTGTCCTGCATGCTGCTCAGCGTAAGATTGCGGCCCACGTCCGCCACGACTTTGCTGCCGCTCGCCTGCGCCCCGCTCAGCGTGGTGTCGCGTCCGCTGCTCAGCGTTAGCTGACGGCCTGCATCCAGCGTGGTTTCATTTTGCGTGACGCCGTTGCTCTTCTCCCTGCCATTGCTGCTGTTCACGCTGGCAGAAACGCTGATCCCCCAGCCGCCCGAACCGGCACCAATGCCGATCCCCAGCGTGCCGCCTTTGCTCTCGTTTTTCCCGGTAGTGAGGTCCGTATCCTGAGCAGAAAGCAGCGTGATATCGCGCGCCGCGTTCAGCGTCACGTTCTGACCTGCTTTTAACTGGCTACCCGCAATGGCGATATCGCCGCTTTGTGTGCCCTCCTTCCCGCCAGTGGCGGCGATGGTCAGGTTATTGCCCGCGTTAAGCGTGCTGCCGCTGGTGCGATCCTGCTCGCTGTGGCTGGTCGATTTTGACGACTGCGAGCCATAAGTCGCGCTAACGCCAATGGTGTTATTGTTGGCCGGATCGTTGCCCTTCGAGGTATCCATGCGCATAGCCTGCGACGCCTGCACGCCGGACAGCGTCGCTTTTGTCGCCTGAAGCGCAGCCAGGCGACCATCGCTTTCTTTGCTGGCCGTTTGGGCCGTGGTCACCGCACTGTTAATCGCGCTACCAACCGTGCCGGAAAGCGCCAGCGTCAGTCCGCTTGATTTCTGCTCAAACGTCTGGTCGCTGGTGCGCCTGTCGTGACCCGGATCGATCACCACGCTGTCACCGCTCAGTGAAAGGTTGTTGCCTGCAATCAGGTCAGAGCCGCCAACGTGCGCCTGCCCGCCTGCGCTAATACTCAGGTTGCCAGCTGAACTCCCCACAGTGCTGCCGCTCTGGCTCTGAGTGGTGCCTTTTTCCTTCAGTTCCTGACGGGTTTTGCTGCTGCCGATCGTAAAGCCGATACCGCCGCTGCCCATCAGGCCGCTTTTCTTTTTCTCGCTAAGCTGCCAGCTGGAATCAGTATTGGTGGCGGCGACGATATCGACGTTATTGCCCGCCTTCAGCGCGACGTCATGTTCACCGGCAACAGCAGAACCTTTGACCAGCAGGTTGTTGCCCGCGTTTAGCGTGACGTTATCGCCGCTCAGGAGCGTTCCCTTTTCTGCCGTATCGCTGCTTTCTTTAACGGTATGCGTGGTGGTTTTTTTCAGGAAACTTTTTTTAGTTTTGGTTTCCTCTTTGTAGCTGTACCCGCTTTCGGTAGCGGTTGCCAGATTGATATCGCGACCGGCACTGACCGCTACATCCTGCGTGGCCGTCACCTGCGCGGCCTCGCTGTTCACATCACGCCCGGCGGTAACAGAGGTGCTGCCGCCGCTGGCGATTTCAGTTCCCTGCTGACGAACAGACTCATTGATTTCCGTCTTTTTGCCCGATCTGTAGCTGTTGCCGGAAGCGGTTTGCGCGGCCGTCAGATTGACATCCCGACCCGCTGCAAGCGCCACATCCCGGTCAGCCACCAGCCCTGCCGCCTGACTGTTGAGATCGCGCCCGGCTGCCAGCGTCAAATCGCTTCCGCTGGTGACGGTGGTGCGGGCCAGTCCGCTGCTGTGCGATTCACTTTTTCCCTGGCTGTTGTTCTGGCTGGTTGCTGCGCTTTGCAGATTGATATCGTTACCTGCCGCGAGAGCCGCATTACCGGCTGCATTCACCGTGCTGGCTTTGATATTCAGATCGTGCCCGGACTGCATGGCGAGGCTGCCGCCAGCAGTGATGTCACTTCCCTGAGTGGACACGCTACTGCCGTTTACAACGGTGCGTTTGCCGTTTTTGAAATCTGCCAGTCCGCTGCTTGCTGTCAGCTGGTTAGCGGCAACGTTGATGTCATTGTGGGCATTTAACAGCAGATCGTTGCCTGCGCTGAGTGTTGCGCCCTGCACGTTGATATCTCTGCCTGACTGCAGCGACAGCGATTCGGTTGCGGAAATAGCGCCGGTCTGGCTGGTCTGGGTTTCAGTCAGCGCTCCTGGCGTGCCTTTACCATTTCGTGTACCAGACTGCCAAAGCCGTGCCGTGGTCAGGTTATTGATATCGCCGTTTACGCTCTCCAGCGCCACGGTTTTACCACTGATGGTGGAAGCCACGTTGGTGATGCTGTTCAGCGCGGTCAGTTTCAGGCTGTTCGCGGCCTGAATCAGTCCTGAATTCAGGTTTTCAATTGAATTTTGGCTATCCAGCGCCAACGTATTTTGCGCCGCAATGGTACTGCTGCTGTTGGTAACGTTTCCAGCTTTCAACGTGACGTTATTACCGGCAATCACGCTGCCGTTCTGAACCACGACATCCTTTGGCGACAAATATACTTTGGGCACCATCACTGTCTCACCGTTAATGGTTGCAGCTTCCCACCAGATAATGCTTTTATCCAACGCAGCCAGCTGAGCGGCAGTGAGCGATACGCCAAATTGCAGTCCCAATGACTGCTGCGTGGCGGCAGCGTTATCCATCAGATAGCGCATTTGCTCCAGATCGGAACCCGTGCCGCCAAGATAGCGATTTCCGATCTGGTTAAGCACGACGTTACTGACGTAACGGGTGTCGAAAGCCGCATCGCCAAGGAAGCGATAGTCATTATCGGGTTTCAGGTTCAGACGATTAAGCAGATAAGACGAACCGAGGAATTGCTTTTCATCGGTATACGGTGCACGTGTTTCTTTTACTGCACCGACAGGCTGTGCCCCCAGCAATGAATAAAGATCACCAAACAGGCTTTTATCCAGCTGCCCCAGCCCGTTTAATTTGGGGTTCACGGTGATGAGATAAGGTGAGGTGCTTTCAGGTGAAATCACAAAGTAACCGTTATCGCCGGAAGGCAGCGGATAAGCACTGGTATCAACTTTTCTGGGCTGATAACTTTTTAGGGAATAACCATTCGACGCATTACCTGCAGAAGGTAGATTAGCAGAAGCGTTATCAAGACCAATGGCGCCATTGATTTGCTGAATCGCATCTTGTAGCAGGTCGTGCCACTGCGGGGAATTTACTGCGACCTTATCTGTACTGTTGAGGTTCTGCTTTTGTAATGTGGCAACACGAGCTGGCGTGCTCCAGATGTTCAGGGAAGGTGCCACCAGCGTATTCCCTATTACTCCCGCATTGGTCGTAGTACTGGTATTGCTCAAATCGCTGCTGAAATTCGTGCTAATGTTACCGCCAGCCTGGATAACGGCGCGGTAGAGTTCGCCTGTAGTATTCTCTATTTCATGGTTAGTTAGATGGTAGATAAAACTTATCAAGTCGTCGGAGGAAGATCGTTCGCCCTGCATACTTGCATGAGTTCCAGATTTGGCTAACCGGTCGGTATATTGATAAATAAGGTACTCAGTATTTGTTCCTGACTGCCAACTCTGATTGTTCAGCTGTGCGCCAGATAATGTCATGTTTCCTTGAACGAGTAGATCGCTGGCGTGATTTTCAAGAGTTTCAGCGTTAATGGTCAGGTCTTTCCCGGATGAAATAAGCCCTGCACCACCGTTAGCAGTGACATTGATAAAAATGCTTGAAAATGCAAACTTTTGTGTTGCTGCCTCCTGATATGGGGCAAAGTGAAGCCCTTTATCAAGATAATAGCCTAATTCGCCATCAGGTATGTCCCAGCCAGAAATCTTTATTGTGGGATCACCCAACCCAGCTTGCGTAGATAATTGCGTAGTGCTTTGCGACACACTTAATCTATCACGCGTATTCAACAAACGCCCGGTATTAACTGTAATATCGCCATTCTGCGTCTCTACCGTACCGGAGGTGTTGACTACCTCACTGTTGGCATTCCCCCCCGTATCGCGCTGCATCCACAGATTGTTGCCGGCCAGAATATCGCCCCGCTGATTACGGATACTGTTTGCCAGTAGCCATAAATTATTCCCGGCATACAGCAACGCCGTGTTCACGATGCTGCCCGGCGTGTTCAGCGTCAACGATCCACGCGTGCCGGTAAAGCCGTTCACGTTAATATCACTACGGCTGTTAAGCGTTATATCGCTGCCGCCCTGGATGCTTCCTGCGCTATGGAGATCGATACGGCTGCCACTCAGGGTACTGACGCCGCTACCCGTCGTCATTTGACCGTTGTTGGTGAGAACACCGCCCGCGTTCAGGTTAACCGCATTGCCCTGAAGGGTACCCTGGTTGTCGATATCACCATTGCTGCTGACGCTGAGAGTATTTCCCGCGGCCAATACGCCACGCGCACTCAAGCCGTTAGCCAACGTCAGCGCTAGGTTGCCCAGTGCCACCATCTGGCTGGCGGAGTCCAGCCCATCGCTGTGTATGATCAGGTCGCCGCCGCTGAACAGGCGACCATTGCCCTGCTGGTTAACCTGAACTGAGTTCAGCGCCAGCTGGTTGTTGCCAAGCAACGTGCTGCTGTTGTTAATCTGCTGATAATTAACGGTAAGATTGTTTCCCTGCACCGTCCCGTAATTGGTCAGGCCGTTACCGGTGAGCACGCCCTGCTGTTCGGCCAGCACGGTGCCGCTATTGATAAGCGTTGCCGCATTCGCTAATAAGGTAGTGGCCTGAAGCCAGCCGCTATTATTCAGCGAAGCGCTGTTCAGGTTCAGCGTTCCGCCATTCAGCAGGCGTCCGCTGTTGCGTGTCTCGCCCGCAACTGAAAGCACCGAGCCGTTACCGTTCTGGATCAACCCTGCGTTAACCAAGCCCGGCGTGCTGAGAGTCAGCGGTCCGTTACTGATAATGCTGCCGCTGGCCGTGTTATTCAGATTGCCGGTCAGCGTCAAATTCGTGGCGTCATCGCTCTGTAAGCGACCGCCGTTATCCAGCTGCCCTGAGATGATTTGCAGAGATTTTCCCTGCACGCGTCCCTGATTGTTCACCGAGCCGGCATTCAGCGTCAGCTTGCCCGCGCTGAGCAGCGTTTTATCCTGCTGCTGAGTGAACGCGCCCTGCAAGGCGAGCGTTAGGCCAATGACGCCGCCGATCGCGCCATTGTTGTTCAAGGTATTGCTGGTCAGCGTCAGATTTTTAGCGGTCCATTCCCCATCGTTGCTGAGCGTCAACGCCTGAAGCGCCGCCGTGCCGTTGGCGGTAATCTTGCTGTTCGCTCCCGCCTCCAGCCTGTCGCTGAGGAGCAGCTGCAACACATCCGCGCTCTGAATAGCACCGCGCTGGGTCAGGTTCTGTGCATCCAGCAGGATCTGCTGCCCCTGCCAGCGGCCGTCATTGATAACCGAGCCAGCTTTTATCTTTAGCGTGCCGAGGGTTAACAGCGATCCCTGACTGCCATTGGCCAGTGCTGGCAGGGGTGACGATGTTGTCGCGAGCAGCATACGCGCTCTCCCTGGTGCAGAAGCGCCCAGCGTGAGCGACTGTAGCCCGGTAAGCGAGCCGTTGTTGTCGATCTGCATTGGGCGAAGCGTCAGGTTATCTCCCTGAATCGCGCCGGTGTTAGTCAGGCTGCCGCCGCCGAGCGTCATGTCGCCTTCGCTCAACAGTGAACCGCTGTTGTGAAAGGTGCCGGCATTGATGTCCGTACCGCCTTTGCTCATCAACTCGCCCTGCATGGCAAGCAAGCTGGACAGGTTAGCGCTCAGCGTCCCCGTAGTCAGCAAAGAACCGTCGTGCTGCCATTCTGTAGCCTTAACCATAGCGTTCATAGCCTGCAAAACGCCGTCAGTTGTTAACTGACCTGCATCCAGCGTCAGATCGCCGCCGGTCAGCATACGTCCTGCCTGCTGGTTTTCAATCGTGTCGGCCGTGAGGCTCAAATCGTCTGTTCCCTGAAGCAGGCCGCTATTGATCAGGGTACTGTCAGAAAGGTTTAGCAACTGCGCCGCAATCTTGCCCGCATTACTGAAAGCCGGCGCGGAAAGAACAGCCCCGCCGTTCTGTGCCAGCAGCGTTCCTGTTGCCTGGTTATCAAGGCGGTTCTTTAGCGCAAGTTGTAAATTATTAGCCTGAATATCACCCTGATTAACTAAGGTGTCTGCGTTAACCCGAACAGCGTTCTCACTCAGAATCTGACCGTCACTTAGGTTCTGCAGGCTGTTGCCGACGACCGTAACATCTGCCGACTGAAGTAAACCGCTATTGAGTAGATCGCCCTGTAAAGTCAGTACCTTCCCAATCAGCGACCCGCTGTTTGCCAACGAACCTGACTGCACGCTCAAATCCTGTGCGCTTAAAATTTGCCCGCTATTATTCAACGTTCCGACAACCTGAAGCTGAGTCTGCTTTTCGCTGCGCACGGTGCCGGTATTGATGGCTTTATTAGCGGCCAGCGCTAGCGTATCGGCCTGTATCTGACCAGAGTTGTTCAGAGCGGAAGCCGTCAGATTTAACGCATCGCCACTCAGTAAGGTTCCCTGATTATCCAGCGCTTCCGTCTGCAAACGCATAGCCTGTACGGCCTGTATACTGCCCGTATTGCTGAGGTCGCCTTTCGTCTGGCTCAGCGATCCCGCCGCCATTTGTCCGGCGTTATCCAACTGCCCGCCTGAAAAAGTCAGCCCGTTTTTTGCCAGCAGCAAACCGGCGCTCTGGTTGGTCAGCGTGAGGTTGGACAGATCAAGACTTTCGGCGTTGATTTCGCCACCGTTAGTCAGGCTTTCGCCACTGAATGAGAGCCCTTTATCACCGGTGATCAGCCCCTGGTTATTGATTCGGGCAACGGCCAGCGAGAGATCGCTGTTGCTGTGGAGCGTACCGTTCTGCAAATTATCGAACCGGCTCGCTGCAAAGCCCAGCTTTCGATCGCCCTGAATAAGTCCACTGTTGCTGAGGCGCTGGCCAATCAGCACCAGCTCAGGCGCGATCAGCGTTCCGCTGTTACTGATTTCCGCTGCCTCGATCGACAACTCGTCAGCATAGCTTTTCCCGCCGTGCTGGAGAGAATCGGCTTTCAGACTCATCGCCTTAACGGCCGTTTGTGTCCCATTCAGCGTGGCCTGGGTGGCAGTGAGTTGCAGCGCGCTTTTACTCTGCAACTGCGCGCTACCATCGGTGGTAATCTGTTTACCGTTCACGATCACGTCGTTGCCCGTGACCTCGCCTGCAAGCCGGATAACATCGCCTTTGAGGTCAATTTTTCCTTCGCTGGCGGTGCGCGATCCGCTGTTGGCCGTCAGCGTATCGGCAGCAAGTGCCAGTCCTTTGACGGCGGAAAGCGTACCGTTTTGCGTGAGGCCTTGATGGCGGGTAGTAAGCTGGCCGCCGCTGGCGATTTTCCCGCCGTTAAGCAGGGTATTGCCCGCCAGCGACATTGCCTGCTCGCTTTGTAAGGTACCTTGGTTGTCCAGCGCGGCGACCTGAGCTGTCAGCTGTCCATCCGCCGCAAGGGAACCTTTATTAGTTAAGGTATCGGCAGTAATATCAAGCTGCTGGCCTGAACGGATTTGTCCTGCATTACCAAGCTGTACGCCGGAGAGCGTTATATTGCCAGCGCCGTTAGCCTCACTGTGCTGGTCGATATTGACAGTCTGACCACTCAGGCCGATTGTCCGGCCCGCCGTCAGATGTGCATCGGCAAGATTGACATTATTTCGCCCGTTAAGCGTGATATCGCCGTCGCTGAGCAGCGACCCGGACTGAACGGCAATAGCGTTCCCGGCACTCAACGTAACCGCGCCGCCCGCTTTATGATCGCCGGTGAGCGTCAGGCTTTCGCCCTTCACTTTTAGCGCGCCGCTGGTCAGGCTGTTTCTCATTGTCAGTTGGCCGTTAACATCCAGCACCATATCGCCCTGACGGGCATTCAGATTGCCAAGGTTAACGCCGACGCCCTTTTCACTTGAGACCAGATGAATCCGGTTAGCATACATGCCTCCCAGCGCGCCAGTATCTACCGAGACCGCAGGCACGGCACCTTCGCCCGCTATCGACGTGACGGAACCATCCTGGCCCACCCGGTTCGCACCTGTTATTACCGACAGATCTTTAGCGTGAATGCCCGCGTTGATTTCAGTGGCGCGCGCCACAATCGCCACCGCATCTGCACTGCTGCCATCAAGCCCCTGACCTTCAACGATCACCGACCCTTTACTGACCTCCAGCGCGGCAAGATTGCCATTGGCATCCAGCTGCGGTTTACCGGTAGTGAGGGTGACGTTCGGCGTGTTGATAAAGCCGCAGCCGTTACAGGTGATGCCGTACGGGTTGGCCACCATTACGCTTGCGGCTTTGCCTGCCACTTCGGTATAACCCTGTAGCTGAGAGCGGTTAGCACCAACCACTTCGTTAATGATGGCGCGGGCTTCCTGCCCGGCTTTCAGATGGGGGTTGTTCTGGATCAGCCCGCCAAGCCGGGTCTGAGTCAGCTGGCCGGTGGCGTTATTGAGGATTAAGCCTTCCTTGCCAACGTTGAACTGCTGATACTGGTTATGGGATATGCCTGCCTGATTCGGTGTGGCGATATTCACCACCGGTACGCCATTGCCTGCCGCATCGATTTTCGTGCCCGGCGTGGCTGGCGCAATCGCGGCGGCGGCGGGCAGCATTGGCTGTACGGCAATCAGATAACAAACCACATAGCTCAGTACGCGGCGGGCCAGAGAAACCTGCTGACGATCGTCCATAATCCTACCCCTTAAAAGACTAACCCGAAACGGGCATAAATGCTGACGTGATCCGGCGTCAGTTCACCGGGATAGCTAAGTGGAATACCGAGCGTGTACTGGCTATAAAAATGCGTAGTCCGAGTGCCAAGCCCCACGGCGCTACCCCACAGGGAACCGGTAGAGTGGCGGTTCATGGGGTCGCTTTTCAGCCACCCACCATCAATCGCCAACAAGGTACTGACCTCACCCAGGGCTGGCAGAGTGAAAAGGGTGTAATTGATTTCATTTCGCAAATAGCCTCCGGCGTCGCCGGACAGGTATTGCTCTTTAAAACCTCGTACCGAGCTTTCCCCTCCCAGGGTCAGGCGTTCGCTGCCGTAGAGACGGTCAGGCGACCATTGCCCGTAAAAACTGCTGAGCCACCACAGTTTTTGCGTAACAGGTCGCTGGAAACTGCCGGCTACGCTCCATTTACGAAAGCGGGCTTTCGGTAAATCATCACTTTTTCCATCGTCATTTTCGGCACTGAACCAGGGCATGCCGCGACTGAAAGCGGGGTTAAGCGTGGCAACGCCACCAGCAATTTTTTGCGTATGAACCAGACCCGCCTGAAGGCTGGTTATGTTGCGGCTACTGCTCTGCAACAGCGTGTGATTTAGGAAGTTATGGCTGACGTAGCGATTAATACCGAGCTGAACGCCGGTTTTGATATTGCCATTGCGTAGCAATACCCATGAACCGTTCAGCCGGTGTGCAATGTTGTCGCCATTACTGAGCCAGGTGAAACTATTATCAGTAAAAGAATTATGGTAACTGCTCCGGCTGTAGCTATAATCCAGCAGGCCATATCCGTACGGAATGCTGACACCTGCCTGCAGACTTTGCGCATCACGCCATTTGCTAAAATCGCTACTGCGACTACCGCTGATAAACCAGCGATCGGCCAGCCCAAGCAGATTGTTACCCGTTACAGAACCGTTAACCTGGCCGGTACCGGTAACTTTTTGCCCGCTGTTGTCCATTCCCAGTGAAATATTGAATGGGAATTCCGGTTTTGACGTCAAATTTACTCTTGAGTAACCTGCTTGCGGTGATGGCAAAATTTCTATCTGTACCGGTGTACGTTGCACCCGGTTAATTTGTTCCATGCCCTGCTCGATATCACGCAGATTCAGCGTTTTTCCTTCCAGACCGGGAAAGGCTGTAGCCAGCACGGGTGAATATTTGCCATTCAGGCGAATAGTTTCTACCTTTCCTTCCAGAACAGGAATAACCAGCTCGCCGCGGGATAAATCCTGCTCGGTTAAAAAAGCCCGGCTGGTAATATAGCCACGTTGGATATACCAGTCAGAAATGGTGTGTACAAGTGAATTAATTTCCGTTAAGTTCAGGCAGCGATTGATAAAATCTTTAGTAAAATTCTTCTGCTGACTGGCTGAAAGCAATATGGCATTACGGATGACAACTTTCTGTAAAGGAAAGCACGAGTCTGAATTGACTTCTTTAACCGGCGCAATTTTCGGAGATGCGGCCTGCCACAACTCATCACGTTGCCGCTGGTCCTGCTGCAGTTGCTGCTGCTGCTGGTTTTGAATAACTTCGCGATCACCTGGTAATAAAGGCTCAGCATTGGCACGGCCAGCGATAATGATGACGCCTAGTACCAGCAGCTTCCATGTTCTGTTCATAGAATGATTAAGTAAAATTTATTGTAAGGATTGGGTAAGCAATGGAAGAAAGAATATCACCTTAAGTATCAGAAAGTTCCTAACCAAGTAAAAAAAAGACTTATTTAATCAAATGCATTTTAAGTAAGTATAAAAAACCACCCTAAGGCAAATTTTAATTTTTTTAAGATAAAATAAAAAATCAACCTTTACAAATAGAAGGATTAAATCATTAGAATGGCTGGAAAAAATGATAGTGCATAACGGCTGACTACCTGCTTAAAAATGAGCTATGAGGTGCAATCCATTGCCTTTGAGATGCTGATTTTACGCTGAGGATTAACATCAGTACCTGCAAGCCAAGGAAATGCATTTTATGATGTAATAAAAGACACCTACAAAAGTCTCTTTAGCTATTTATATGTTATTATAAATAGCTAAAGATTAATAATTCATCATAAAGAAATAATAAATTAACAAATCCTCAAAAACCTACTCAGGATCCCTGACAAAAAATGAATAACTTGCTGAATTTTTAATTTAAAAAATTTTATTTATGTGTTAAATATAGGATCTGATATTAATAAAAAGGCCTTGGTTATGGAAAATTTTTTATGAGTTGATGAGAAGTAAGATAGTAAAAATTGGCTAATAACGGTAATTACACCTTCAGCTATAGTAACTGGTATAGCAGTACTGTTTACGTGAGGCTTTCTTTATCGTATAGGACGACAGGATGTTTTTTTACAGGCTATAACATTCAAAGATATATTTTCTTTTATTGCTATATCGTCAATTATTAGCGTACTGCTATTTTGCTTAGTATTTTTTATTCCTTCAACTATATCATTTCTAATGATAAGAGGAAGTACGGGGAAGTATAGTGACTACCAGGGAATCGAAAAAAAACCATGTTAAAATTCTTTTTATCGGGTCAATTACTATAGCTCTTATATTTATTGTAAAAAAAGCTATATACCTAAAAATGGAAATAGTGAGTAATGGCCAGCTGGTAAGCTTTTTATTTTTAATGCAATGTTGAGTGTAATATTAAACTTGGCTTTTAACTTGAAAGCTGCCCGAAAAAATCCGCTCTGACTGGTGAGGTTTTATCGTAATCATTGTTATATTCCGAACCGTAATGATAGAGGTAGCATCATGGCTTATTGTGTTACCAAGGAGAGTTATTATAAAAAACTTAAATTCCTGAGCCATGTTAAACAGAGCCAGGTCGCGTATTTTTCCTTCCAACTCAAGTCTGATACGGACTCCCCAGATATGAGAGATCTGAAGAGGCCGTTTCTGGCCAATAATACGGCCATTGTTCCATGGGAATGTTGTCATGCTCAATCTCCATTAGATCAGGAGATCTGATTATGGGTGTCCTATATGAGCGAAAAGCGGACTTTAAAAAGTAATATTTGATAGATTGATTGCAGGAAACTAAATGATTAGCATCTGCTCTTTCGGACAAAGAAAATGACGGTTAACGATTCCCTCTTCGCATTCTCTCTCGCAGCACTGGTACTTCCCCTAACTCCCGGCCTCGATACGGCACTTATTCTACGCACCGCTTGTGCAGAGGGCGGCAAAAAGGCTTTTCACGCTGCGCTTGGCATTGATGCTGGCTGTTTTATATGGGGCGCGCTGGTCGCGTTGGGTCTTGGCGCTCTTCTGGCGGTTTCAGAGATGGCTTACACTGTGTTCAAAGTTTGTGGCGCGGTCTACCTGAGCTGGCTGGGCTTACAACTGCTGATACATCTTCGATCATCTTTCAGTGGTGGGGATGACAACAACGTTTCTCAGAGGAGTTGGTTTATCAGAGGAATGCTGGGGAATGTGCTCAATCCCAAAATGGGCATTTTCTATGTCTCTTTTTTGCCGCAGTTCGTGCCTGCCGGTCACTCACCTTTAATATGGACTTTTATCCTGGTCAGCATCCACGTAGCGATTGGGACTATATGGTCAGTCACTCTCATTTTATCCACGCATTTTGCGTCAGCCGTACTGAAGAAAGGTCGCGTTATCCGGGTAATGGACAGAGCAACAGGGGGCTTATTTTTATGCTTCGCTGCTAAACTTGCTATTAGCACGAGATAGCCTTGGGCTGGCTGGCAACATCCGCTTCTGGCACAGAGCAGTCAATCCAGTTGGCTGTCAGATCCGCTACAAGCAAAGAGCGGACGCATCCCGTTCACATCCCGACGATGCACCTTACTTGCTGACAATCTGCAAAACCACCGGATTGAACATAACATCCGGCTTGCGAACCTGTTGTTGCGTTGATTTTTCATACAGAACTGCAGGAAAGGATAAAAAAGCACCCCGTATGGGGTGCTGAAAAGAACTTTCTTATGAACTGCCGTAACGCGCCTGGTGTTGTTGATCCTGTTATCGGCCTGATATCAGAAACCAACAGAGCGCCCCCGCTTTTACTGCAATCAGCCTATCCACGCTTTACTTTTTTAACTGCCGCTTTTACCAGCCAGTACATGGCCAGAGCGTAAAACGCGATAACAGTCATAAGAGAAAAAAACGTCACCGGATCCGTACCGGCTTCATATACGTCATCCTGGTAACCGCTGAAAATTTGGTAAGAATGTTCAACGAGCCACGCCGTCAGCGGATAGAGCGGCATCCCGTAACGTGACACCATAAAGGCCACAATAAAACAGACGAAAAACCCCGCTGTTTTTTTAACGAATTTTGCAGTTTGCAAAGTTACTTTCTCCCTGAACCTCAACGTAGCCGTATGCCATCAAGCCGTTTCGCGAACCCGGCACGCGAACTTTTTTTCTCCGGAGCAGCGCATGCCTTACCGTGTAGAAATCAGCGCGCCGCACGAAGGTGATGCACCCTTCACTTTCTCCGGAGCCGTCCGGCCGAAGGGGATGCAGGCGAAAGCCGCCGCGGGCAACGCCGTTGATCAGGATGGAATCATTCATCGTTTCCGAATTAAAGAGCGCAAACCACTCTGAATGATTTGAACTGTTCCAGGTGTCGACGGCCCATCCTCTGATCCGGTTCGCGATACTGCCTTCAGGGCGCGGAACGATCCAGTAGCGCCCGACCGGAATGGCGCTGTTAGGCCTGTACGTACAGTTTGGATCGTTGGTATAAGGCTTCTGGCCGGAAAAGACTGGAAAGGTCCCCACGCCGTAAACGTGCAGCTTTGCCTCGCCGCCGCCCTTGGTCAGATCGTCGTAGGTCATTCTCATTAATTGCATTAAACGCTCCCTGTAAGTTATCAGGCATGCCAGTAAACCGGGCGATGCTATCACTCCTGCAGAGTGAAGTTAACGGGCAGGCTGGCGCCCGGCGGCCAAATCTCTTCCATACCTGCCTATTACCCGAATTTACCATAACATCTGGGTGATGCACTTGATGAAAAAGCGTGTTCCGTTATGCTGGAACCTCTGATAACCCTCAATCAAGGATGACGCTGTGCCTCATCAGGATCAGATACAGAAATCCATTCAGGAAGCCAATGAAAAGGAACGTCACCTCTGGCGTCATACCCGTTGGCTGCTCAAAGGGCTGCAAGTCGCCGTCATTCTTTACCTGTTGTATCCCATTACAGTGTGGGTATTCCGGGCTCTCTGAGTAATGCAGTAATCCGATACACCTTCTTCAGACACTCTGTATTTACCATAACATTAGGATCACGAATCCCACCTCTTTCCATCCCATGTTATGGTTAAACGCTTCCACAACATGAGGATAGACACATGATTGTCAGAACATGGCACGGATGCGTACCGTTTAAGTATGCAGAAGGCTTTGCAAGCCATCTGCAAAAGACCGGTGTTGAACATTCAGAGAGGACACCAGGAAATCTGGGAGCATATGTACGCAGAGAGACACAGGGTGAATGGGAACATTTCTTCCTGGCAACTTACTGGAAAGATCTTGAGGCAGTGAAAGCATTTGCAGGCGAACAGTACCAGATTGCAGTCACCTATCCAGACGACGAGCAATTTGAGCTGCTATCTGATCCTTACGTCTTCCAGCACAATGTTCAAGCTGTATCCCCTTTGTAGTAATTTGCTGGCCGCAGCCATGAGGCGGCCTCCTCCTCATCTGAATCTGCTACCAGGTCGAATTGAACATACCATCCCGGCCACGAACCCCGCACAAGCCATCTGGTGTATGCTGCGTCAGTCAAAAAAGGATGAAAAAAATGACTGACACGAACGAACCCTACTGGAACCGCATGGTTCCCGAGCTGACCGTAACAGATCTTCCCGCTTCCCTTAGCTTCTATACCGATGTGCTTGGCTTCAGCGTCATGATCAGGCGCACAGAGCCGGAGTTTGCCTATATCAACCTTGGCGAAGCGCAACTGATGCTTGAACAGTATCATCCAGGAGGGTGGAATACGGCAGAACTCACCAGACCGCTGGGACGCGGCGTAAATTTCCAGATAGAAGTGGACGACATTGAACAGATATTCGCCCGTGTAAATGCGCATAGCGTAACGCTGTATCGGGGTCTCAGCGATAACCATTACAACACCGGCGAAACAACCGCCTGCCAGCGAGAATTTCTCGTGCAGGATCCGGATGGATACCTTCTGCGTTTTAGCCAGTACATTGAGTAGAGCTTCCGCTCTTTCTCACGAGACCCTGCCGTTCACTCGCATTTACCATAACATCTCTTGCCCGCACCCCCGCAGGCGCCCTCAGCGCCATTCTGCGCCCTCCGGGCCAAAACCCGGCCCTTTCCCCGCCTAAAACCCTGAAAAACGCCCCTGATGATTTCTGCGAAGTTGCATGGCTATGCACACAGGTGAATGGCGACCGGTTTCAGACGGATGTTGGTACGAGAGAGGGATTTTAGGCAAAAAAGTTCCGGGCGGCTTTGCCAAC
The DNA here is from genome assembly GCF_043420595.1 of Erwinia plantamica. Taxonomy (NCBI): domain Bacteria; kingdom Pseudomonadati; phylum Pseudomonadota; class Gammaproteobacteria; order Enterobacterales; family Erwiniaceae; genus Erwinia; species Erwinia plantamica. The sequence continues at coordinate 8,472 of NZ_JBGCUC010000029.1, read as the reverse complement.
CTCCCGGAAAGCGAGGTTACAGATACTGATTGCCCGCGATGTGTTTTTTTACCGGGCTGAAGAAGTATGATGCAGAACTCCGGGAACGGCGAGCGGGAGTGCAGTTTACTGTGCGGCCGCGAGGCGTTGGCCGACGCCGGCAGGCGCGGCAGGAACCTACAGGCAGCTTTGAGCGAGAAGCGGACATGCTATCGCCATACTTAACCCAAAATTGGCAAATATGGTGAGTTAAAAAGGTAGAGATACACACGTGCTTTCAATTGTGGATTGATCGATCTACAATTGATTATCAACACAGGGGAATCAAATGAAATCATCTGCTGGCAGACCTCGAGAATTCGATCCACAGGACTTTCTGAATACTGCACTGGAATGCTTCTGGCAGAAAGGATATCGGGCAACTTCAATGGCCGATCTTATGAAAGCATCAGGCTTGGCTAGCGCCAGTATCTATAAGCTCTACCCGGATAAGCGAGCAATCTATCTTGCGGCACTACACCAGTACATGGATGAAGGCATTTCCAGAGGAGCGAAACGAGAGGTTGAGTTATCGCCAGAAGCTGCATTGCGCGAAACGCTCGAATTTGTGGCGCTTTTATCATCCTCTCCTGTGGGAGAGAAAGGCTGTTTTACTATTGCCGCTGCTAGCGAACTTTTACCGGGTGACGAAGAGGTAAAAAAAACGGTTCATCATAAATTTAACTCAATAATCAATCGGTTGGAAAGCATACTATCCAATGGTCAGACTCAGAAGGTCTTTCGGCGCGATGAAAGCGCGAGAGTAATGGCGCTGAGCATTTTTATGATGCTGGAAGGGATGCGGGTATACGGAAAAATTCAGCCTGATAGTGAGGATCTCAAAAGGTGTAACGATTTTATTATCAGGTCGGTGCTCTTAAACAGCAATCTTAATGAAAAAGAGCTTTCAGGAAAGGCATCATTATGACAGGCGTGGGCACAATTGTTCGGCGTCGAAAAAGAAGACAAACAATGGTTGTGCTCGAATGTGAAAATGGCATGGCCTTATGCGGTTGGATCGATAAAGGGAAGTTTTTCAAAAGGCGCTTTCCACTGACTCAGCTAAAGATATGTGTGCCTTATTCAAACTTCTGGCCTCTGACTTAAAGCGCAATGATCGCCCTTGCAGGTTGCTTGATACAAACGCCTGCTTCTGGCACAGAGCAGGCGGACGTCAGGCTAATGGCCGCTATGAGCGAGGAGCAGACATCAGAGTATTAGGGGTGCGGTCACGTTAACTGCTGTGAAATTGCCAGTCATAGTTGTCGCGACACTTTTCTCAATCCAATTCATTTTTTTCTATAAAGAACTTGCTTCAAGAGTCGATAACCTTTTCTCTATCCTATGGACAATTTTTATGATTAAGCTAGCTTCGGTTATAAGTGTTTCACTTCTTTTAGGTGCCTGTAGCCTTAATGTGCCTGGGCTTACTTCAGCTACAAACATCCCCCTCGAAATAAAAGGCTATCATATCGGGGATTCTGTAACTGTTTGCCCTGGAAAAGAAAAGATTTACGAAAAAGAAAAGGTCTTGATATGTGATGCTAAGATAGCTTCCATAGCTAATGAAACGACTAAAAGTAGTAATCTCTACTTCTATGACGGCAAGCTTGCTTATATACATATTGCTATCAATCAGCAGCAAGGTCTCACGCAACATACTGTTCTTTCGGCTTTAACCCAGAAGTTCGGCCCGCCTGCTCGAGGGGGGGTGCCAAGAACCCATATATGGACCAACGGCAAAAATCTTATGGCACTTAATGAAATAAAAGGGACACTTTTATTAGCAGGTGAAAATGCGGATAAAATTCAAAGTTCACTTTCAGCACAGGATTCAAAGGATCTGTAATTCCTGCTCGGCTAACCATTAGTTAATAAAATATGACATTTCCAATGTCCGCTTCTGGCACAAAGCGGACTACGTGAAGGCTGATGCCTGCTTTAAGCGAATAGCGGACGTTTTACCATTAGTCATTTTGGTTCGGACTGGTAATAAATTTCTTAACGCTACTGAAATACAGCTGAGTAATCATGATCTTAAGTAGGCGCACTTCTATTCGTTAAACAAATGGTTGCCTTTGTTGAAGGAAAAGACATTATATCGTTTTAAGTTAAAAGGATTTTTTATGAGTGATTCGTCATGCACATCCATCGGGCTGCTCCTGTTTCCGGCTCTTACTCAGCTTGATCTTACCGGCCCTTATGAAGTTTTTGTAAGAGCGCCAAATATAAAGGTTCATCTCATCTGGAAAAACCTGGACCTCGTGGTTTCTGATCGTGGTATGGCTATACAGCCAACAACCACATTCAACGCATGTCCCGAACTGGATGTAATTTGTGTCCCGGGTGGTCCAGGGCAGATAAACCTGATGGAGGACGAAGAAGTCCTTTCGTTTATCCGTACTCAAAGTAAACAAGCAAAGCTCGTGACTGCGGTATGTACTGGGTCGCTTGTTTTGGGCGCAGCAGGGCTTCTGAGGGGATACAAAGCAACTACACACTGGGCTTCTCTGGATCAGCTCACTTTGTTAGGTGCAGAGCCAGTAAGTGAGCGCGTAGTTCGTGACCGCAACCGTATAACTGGCGCAGGTGTGACTTCAGGTATAGATTTTGCTCTCAACGTCGTGTCAGAAATGTACGGTAGTGATATCGCTCAGAATATTCAGCTGCATATGGAATACGACCCCGCACCTCCCTTTACCTGTGGCTCACCCCGTACAGCATCTGAAGAACAGCTAAAAAAAGCACAGGAACAGGTTGCGCCATTTATTGAAAAGAGGCGGCAGGCTACTTTAAAAGCAGCAGCCAGACTTTAGAAATAAGGGCATAGCGGAAGAAGGTTATTTCCCTCTTCATTTTTCAACGTCCGCTTCTGGCACAAAGCGGACATACGCAGAAAAGCAACTCATGAACGAGCATCAGCGTCTTCCATTATCGCTTTCACTCTTAAAATGGTCTGCCGTGTGGTGTCAAATTCGCGGGCGATCGCGCTGATACTCTTCCCTTCACTAAGGCGCAAGAACACCGCTTTCTTTTGTTCGTCATCCAGAGCCGGCGGGCGGCCGAAACGCTTTCCGGATGCCTTAGCCCGCGCAATACCAGCATGTGTACGTTCAAGTAGCAGATCGCGCTCAAATTCAGCAACCGCCGAGATTACCTGCATTGTCATCTTTCCGGCCGGACTGGTGAGGTCTACCCCTCCCAGCGCCAGGCAGTGTACCCGTATTTCTGACGCAGAAAGTAGCTCAACGGTTTTTCTGATATCCATGGCGTTTCGCCCGAGGCGATCCAGCTTCGTTGCGATTAAAACGTCCCCGTTTTCCATTCGATCAAGGAGACGCATAAATCCAGGGCGTTCAGCAGCCGCGACTGAACCACTTATGTACTCTTCAATCAGTCGCTGGGGTCTGATGGCAAAGCCGGCCGCTTCGATTTCACGACGCTGGTTTTCAGTGTTCTGTTCGAGGGTCGATACCCTGCAGTAGGCAAAAACTCGTGACATGTAGTTATTTTATGTACGAAATAGGTGTACTTATTATAACGCATGTCCGAAATTAAAAACACTAACTTTCGGACAGGCTATATTCTACATGTACGAAACCGTTCGGTTTGGTACATGACATTGGGGCATACCTAAATGTCATTATACCAATCAGTATTGGTCTATTTTTATTTGTGAAAGTCAAGGAAATAAACTCTGCTGGCGAGGATTCTAATTCGGTTAAACCCGCCCGTGTCGGAGTTTTACCGAACAGCACGGCAGGCTGACCGGCGCGGCCAGCCCGGATGCTGATCGCCTGACCCCTATATCTGGTAGGCGATTTTTGCGGACCGACGCAACATATAGCGTTATCCACAGAAACGGTGGATAAGTGCGTCAATTCGGTCTTATTAGGGTTTTACCGAATGATAAAACGTATAAGCCACGCTGGATTTTCACCTGCTATGCGATTAAGATGATTCCTAATAAGAAGAAAAATAAAGCAGTACAATGGTTTTTCATATCGTAAGGAAAGTAAAGATGAGTCATCCAGTGTCCGGTGGTCAGATCGTTGCAGGCATTATCCTTTTGGTTTTGTGCGCACTTCCTCTAGCTCTTATCGGACTTTTCTTTCTTTGGCAGGGAATAGGTATCGAAAGATATGTTGGTTCTGCTATACCTCTCATTGGCGCGTTTGGCATAACGCAAAGCGTAATAAGAAAATTAAGTGGCAAGTCGTAAGGGTTCAAGAGGGGAAGGACAACCTTCCCTTTTTTGTCTTTTTTTACGGCGTCATATTCTGGTAAAAAACTCCTCACAAAAGGACTATTGATGAAAAAATTATTCATGGCAGCCATTCTTGGTATGGCGTTCCTGCTGGCTGGCTGCGGTGACGACGGCATTTACGGGGATTATAAAAATGAGCAGTTCGGACTCATTTTGAAAATTACTGAGAAAAATATTGAATTTAAAGGCATGAATGCAGCTGTCGAAAGCTGGAGCAATAATGAAAAAGAAAAAACTTACACGGCTCATGTCATTTCCTCCGGCCATAAGATGAACCTGCGCTTTACAAAAAAAGGTAGTGACGTGGTTTACCTGGGCACGTTGTTCAAGCCTGACTAATCGCGGACTGACAGCGGCATAAAAATTTTTAGCTAACGAAAAGGCAGGGTGATTACTCAGCCTTTTTTCATTTCTACGCCGAAATTCGGCAGAATGGGCGTTTTACCGAACGGCGGCAGAAGGGCGTAAAAAAACCGCCTGGCGGCGGTTATTCAACATGTTCACGTGCTTCTTCAACAACTATCTTCTGGTAATTGAGCTCGGCTTTTAGTCGGCGGGCTTTGTATCTGACCAGTTCAAGGATATGCAGCTCGCTCGATACGCGGGGATTCGCACGGCGTGTTTCTTCCACAACGTCCGGCCCTTCAGCTGTTAGCCTGTCATATTCAGCCTGCAAAGAATTCAGCTCTGCTTCCAGCCGTTCAAGCTCGGCCTGGGAATAAAGGACGCTGAACATATGCCAGTCGCCGATGAAAGGCAGCTTACGCATCATTCTTTTTGTTGCCAGTTGCATATGAATATCCTGAAAAAATCAGTTTATGTTTAATACAATACAGCTTGCTTTAAGCTAATGCCAGGGCAATTCGGCAGAATAGGGGTTTTACCGAATGCCCGGAGAAGGGCGTAAAAAAACCGCCTGGCGGCGGTCAGATGGCAGAAACCCCGCTCTAGGGCGGGGTTTCTTACCGTTACGTCAGTTTCGCAGGCTGGCATAACGGTGTGGTTAACTTCATTCTTAGCTCTTTCAGTGTACGTCATGTGACCTACCTTATCAAATCCCGCTTTGATAAGTCGTGCTTACGCTTTATACTTCCGCATCGCTAAGTTGAATCCATATATTGCTTCAGTAAAAAAGCCGCGCAACATTGCGGCAATCAGTCATTTTAATCTCCTTAGTTAAAACTGATTTATTGGTAGCAGAGGGAACGAGCTGTAAGGAAGGAGTCCCAGACGAAGGGGGTCGCATCCCTGGGCCGGGGGCAATATATGTGTGGTTAACTTCATTCTTAGCGAAAGCGGAGTTCCGAAACCTTCTGGGGGAATATACGGCGGGAGGTAGGTAAACGCCACGCATCAGCATGAGGATGCGGGTTATGATCGAGCTTATTACGGCAGTGATTAATCTGGTGACAGTTATACTGTCCCTGATCGAAAAGTTTCTTTAATCGGAGATGAAGTCCCCCTGGGGACATAAAACAGCTTCACGTTTTAGGCCGTCCCACCGGGGCGGCTTTTTTGTTTGCATAGCAAATTCGGTAGAATTGGCGTTTTACCGAATGCCCGGAGAAGGGCGTAAAAAAACCGCCTGGCGGCGGCTTTACGCGTTGCAGAGAAGGTGTGAAGATCAGTGTCAGACATCCTTTTTGAGGATTAAAACACTGTAGTAAAGCGTTGCTTTAATGAGATGATTGAGATTATGAACCTCGCGAAAAAGTAACAGCGTTTTGCGCAGAAACTCCATAAACGAAATATCTTCTCCCTTTTCCCGATCCATGCCTTCCTTTGTGGGATAATAGGTGATGACTTGTGTTGATTCATTATATTCATATTTATAGTGTGCAATGCCATTTCTTAGGCGGTTATCTATGGCTTTTGTTTCGATAAAATAAAAACAGTCATCAATGAATTGAATCTTACTGCCCAAATCAACGTCAGCAAATTTGTTAAGTGACAATAGCTCTTTCCGCACATCCTGTTTTCTTGTCATCTTTAAAGATGGCTCAAATTCGTTATGGTCTCCGCGCTTTAATAAATTATTCAAACCTGCAAGAAGTGTCAGTTGCCGGGAAAAAACCTCTGCCAGATCTTTATAGTAGTTATTGCATGAATCAAAGTTATCAGTTGATACGCGGGCAGGAACAGCCGTATAATTTTTTTCATCAACATAATCATAAAAAAAGGCTGGGCGTAAAGGTAGATCCATCTGTACTATTTTTGGATACAGGGTAAGGCAGTCATGATGTAAATTAGTCAGAAAGCGGCTTTTGATTATTTCATCAATGAAATCAATGGTTTTATCATGGTGCGTACTGTGCAGGAAAATATAAAGCTGCGGGAAGCCTTGTGCTAGCTCTTCATTCTGCTCATGAATCGTAAAAGGCGAAGACATAATTGACGTTGCTGTGTAGAGTGCGGCAAACACATCCTGCCTTTTGTGGGTTTTCAGGTTAACACCAGGGATTTTTTTGCAAACCTTCGCAAAATTTTTTATATCACCTTTTTTATACTGTGTTATAACGCTTTCCAGCTCTCTCTTTAAGGGGTGCAGCTTATTTAATACTTCCAAGCGAAGATCTAAATGACTGAAAGCGTCCTGACCAATTTCACCTATAACCCGGAAAAAGGTTGTCATTCCCTTAACATATTTTCCGAAATATACAGGGAAATCGATATGAAGATCCACAAAAGGATTTTCGTCCGTAAACGGCCATTTAAAATCTAAACTCTCTGTAGCCCCTTCCAGATCACCGTTGTCATCGCCAATAGTAAAGGTGATGCGCTGCTCACATTGAGGGCATGCAAACTGAAAAGGCTGAACATCTCTGTTTGACATGCCAATCCTGCAATTAATAAGTGTGTTGCAGGTATCGCATTTAAAGCATTTTAGAATGTTAATTTTGACCACCTATAATGAATTGGACAGGCAGAATTGGCATTTTCCGGCTTAGTGCTCAGATAGCAAAAAACCCGCTCAGGGCGGGTTCTTTGCTCTGTAGCCTGTGATGCTTCGCGGGCATCCGGCGTACAGCGTGGTGAAATTCTCTTTTGGCGAGTTAATTATACGTCTAATGAGCCATATGATCAAACCTGTATTCAATCAGCCGCAGCACGGTTTATAATGCTCATAGATCAAAGGAGTAAAGCCCGCTTAGCCGCCTGTGTGATGAGCCAGATCAGACTCTTCAAAATCGAATTTGGTACAGACAGTACCCGAACCGTGGGCAAGCACACGGTAATGGTATAGCCCTCTTCCGGTTTCGCACCCGGAAGCCTGGGCGGCAGCGTGGTGAAATTCTCTTTTGGTTAAGTGAATGGCATAACCGGATGGGCGGATTTGAGGAAAGGGGACTGCCTAGTAGCCTACGCGCCACAGAGATGGAGGTGCGGGGAATGATTGAGCTGATTATCGCTATTCTGACCTTAATTGCGGCTGTATTGCAGTTGATCAACTGGTTCCTTTAAGGTGCCGGAGTCTGTGAAGGTGAAAGCCTGAACGGGCAAAACTGAAAGGTTTATAGCCGTCCTCTTGGGCGGCTTTTTTCGTTGTTCAGCTTAGTTCGGCAGAATAGGGGTTCTACCGAATGCCGGGAAAAAGGCGTAAAAAAGCCGCCTACCGGCGGCCTGCGGATCGGTCAGTATGGAATACCGCCGGAGAAAAGGTGCTGTGTGGTTATCAACAATGGCATCAGATACGAAAGAAAAATGACAGCGTTCTCCTGAAGCAGCTTCAGGCATTCCAGGGCGGTTTTACAGCACAACAAAAAATTGTTCATTTCAGGCTCCGTTGTGAACAGTAACGTTGCTGTTACTGCGGATATTGTTCTGTCACGACGCGACAGGGCGTTAGCAGAATCAATATTTCCATGAGGCCTGGCTGTAATCTTCTTGGGGTTTGTCAAAAACGCAAGGCAGGATCGGCACTATTGGGGTTTTACCGAACGCCGGGAAAAGGGCGTAAAAAAACCGCCTCGCGGCGGTTATTCTGCTTCCAGCTTGAAAGTTGACCTAGCGTGATCTCCGTGAGGCCGGTTTCAGCAAAACTCTCCTTCCCCGACACTGTATCAAAGTCGGCAGGCTTGAACTTGTGTACGTCATGCCAGACAACGAAACTGAATCGCCACGGATAATCCAGACACTTCCGAGCCGTTGATAATACTGGTTTTCATATTCTGTCGGTGACATTTGAT
>NZ_JBGCUC010000028.1:0-33080 GCF_043420595.1 Erwinia plantamica | reverse complement strand
CCTGTTCTGCCTGTTCTGCCTGTTCTGCCTGTTCTGCCTGTTCTGCCTGTTCTGCCTGTTCTGCCTGTTCTGCCTGTTCTGCCTGTCCTGCTTGTCCTGCTTGTCTGTACTGTTTCTCACCGGATTCTAACCTTTATCCCTGCATATCAAACGACCTTACCTCTTGATATTAAAGTCAGGAAATGGCCAGCAGCTGACCATTCTGTCCTGAAGGCCCTGAAACAAGGGCATATGACCGGAAACTTAAACCAGGGCGTATGACCGGAAACTTAAACTAAGGCGTATTAACCGGAAACTTGAGCAACTGTCTGATGTGTGACTGCTGATCGCTGTTTTGCAGCCAGACGGCGTAAAGCGGGCGTACGGCGACGGGCGTATCCGGAATAACGGATAAATCGGGATACTCGCTGTGCCAGATATCCGGTAAGAAAGCACAGGCACCGGTGGTATGCAGTAGCTGACGTGTCAGATGGGCTGACGTTGTTGTCAGCACGGGGACATCGTCCGCGCCCGCCAGATAGCTTTCATGCTGATGAAAATCAGCGCCCCATTCCAGCTTGATGTAATCATACTTTTCACGCTTCTCCGATTGCCGCGATCGATAAAGCGTTAGCGAAATATGACCGATCTGCTGGCTGGTCAGTTCGTCCATTTTAGGCGCTTCCGTAGTGATTAGCAGATCCAACTGGCGCTCATGCAGCTGTTTAACCAGCAAATGACGCTGAGCCACTCTTGCCTCCAGGTGCAAATCTTCCCGATTTTCATACAGCGTTTGTAGCCAGGGCGTCAGATAAGCTTCCCAAAGAGAAGCGCTGGCACCGATAGAAAGTTCATGATGCTGCTGGGTATGCGCGACCTCTTTTTTGGCCATCATCCAGGTGCTCATCAGGCTTTCGGCATAAGGAAGCAGCCTTTCGCCCGCTGACGTCAGACGGATATTGTTACGGTGACGCGTAAAAAGGTTAACGCCCAGCTGATTTTCCAGCTGCCTGATGCGAAAACTTACGGCAGATTGCGTGAGATAGAGCGCTTCAGCGGCACGTCCAAAGTGGCGGGTTCTGCTCACTTCAAGAAAGGTCTTTAATAATTCCGTATCCACATCCGTCTCCTGAAAATCATTTGTCGTCATGATTTAAATGTTTTGTTTTACACTCTGTCAAGCGTATCTAATACTCCGCGCCATAAATAGCACGGCCATAAAAGAGTTAGGAGCGTGTAAAATGGCGGAAAGCTTCGCAACAACGAATCGTTTTTTCGATAACAAACATTACCCACGCGGTTTCTCGCGCCACGGTGATTTCACTATCAAAGAAGCTCAACTTCTTGAGCGTTATGGTTACGCTTTTAACGAGCTGGATTTGGCAAAGCGTGAACCCGCAACGGAAGAAGAGCGTCTGTTTATTGAGGTATGCCGTGGTGTACGCGAACCTCAGTCCGAAGCAGAACGGGTATGGTCAAAGTATATGACGCGTATCAAACGTCCAAAGCGTTTTCATACGCTTTCCGGCGGCAAGCCGCAGATGGAAGGCGTGGAAGACTATTCGGACAGCGATGATTAATGATAAAGGGGCTTCGGCCCCTTTATTGTCAGCGATAAACGCTTTTTTGCAAGATAAAAACCTATTCCAGACTGTTAAGCAGATGAACCAGCAATCTGTCCATTGCCCGATAGCTTAATGCTTCAAGTAAATGCTCCCGTTTAATACTCTCTTTTTCCGCTAAATCAGCAATGGTTCGGGCTACTTTCAAAATGCGCTGCCAGGCGCGAACGGAAAGTCCCAGCTGATTAAGCACCTCTTCCAGCCAGCTCGCATCCTCTTTGCTTATTTCACAAAATCGCCGTATATCGCCTGGCGTTAACTTCCCGTTAATCGCTCTGGCCCGCGTTAGCTGAACGTTTCTGGCGGCGAGAACCCGCTGACGCACCGTTGCGCTGGATTCGCTGACGGAAGCCTGGCTTAATGTGCCGGGCGGCAGGAGGGGGACTTCCAGCGAGAGGTCGAAACGATCGAGGAACGGACCGGAAAGACGGCTGAGATAGCGCAGCGTCTGTTGAGGGGTGCTGCGGTTGTGCTTTACGCCATGCTGACCGGTAGGGCTGGGATTCATGGCAGCCACCAGCTGAAATCGCGCCGGATAGATGACCTTTGCTTTAGCGCGCGACAGGGAAATACTTCCCGACTCGACAGGCTCTCGCAGGGCATCCAGCGTCCTGCGTTCAAACTCCGGCAGTTCATCAAGAAACAGTACGCCGTTATGCGCCAGGGAGATCTCACCGGGTTTAGGCAAGGTGCCGCCGCCAACCAGCGCATAGCGCGAAGAGGTATGATGCGGCGCCCGGAAAGGTCGCTGACGCCATGGGTGGTCAGCCAGCGACGAACCCGCCACGCTGGCGATAGCGGCGCTCTCCAGCGCTTCCCGATCGCTCAGCGGCGGCAGCAAACCTGCAAGACGGGTCGCCAGCATCGTCTTGCCCGTGCCGGGCGGGCCAATCAGCAGCAGGTTATGACCACCGGCAGCGGCGATCTCCAGCGCTCTTTTAGCCTGCTGCTGGCCGATGACCTCGCTTAAATCCTCGGCGGGCATAATGATGTCGGTGGGAGCATAGCTGGCCTGCTGGAGATCCGCCTGTCCATTTAAATAAGCGCATACGTCAAGCAGGCTATTCGCAAGACGGCTATGCGCATGTTTTACAAGGCTGGCCTCATGACCGTTGTCCGTGGAGAGGATCAGCGTCCGCTTCGCCTCTGCCGCCGCCATGGCAGCAGGAATAGCAGCCTGTACGCCTCGCAGAGCACCCGTCAATGCTAATTCTCCCAGTAACTCATACTGCCCCAGTTTTTCTCCGCAAATTTGCTCTGAGGCCGCCAAAATCGCTATGGCGATAGGGAGATCGTATCGGCCGCCTTCTTTGGGCAGATCGGCTGGCGCAAGATTCACGGTAATGCGTCGCGCGGGAAAGGTGAAGCCGCAGTTTATCAGCGCGCTCCGGACACGTTCACGCGCTTCCTTAACCGTGGTTTCCGGCAGGCCGACCAGCGTCAGAGCAGGCAGGCCATTACTTAAATGCACTTCAACGGTTACCAGAGGCGCTTCCACGCCGATAGCCGCACGCGTATAGGTAACAGATAGCGACATAAAAACTCCTTATGGTCGTATTCTGTCCTGCTTCCTGACGGGTGACGAGAGCCGATATTCCGCTTATCGAAGCGGCTCGCAAAAAATATCGCTTCCCGGAGCCTTTATAAAAATTCGACGCGACCCATAAAAACAGGGCAAAGCCATTGCGTCTGGTACGTAATGAATAATTTTCAGGATTTAGCTTATTCCTTGATTAACGGTTGGTTTTTTATTAATCGCGGCGGCCATCATAAAATAAAGTGATGAAAAAAGTTGAATGCATCGCGCTAACTGTGATAACTCTGTAGGCATTACTTCGAACAAGTGAATTTATCGAATCTAAATGAAAGCCCTTCTACGAGTCCTAAGCCTTGTCATTATCAACGTCGTCGTGATTATTATCACGCCGTGCGGGGCTACGCTCGGAGGAAGAAAGGCTTAAAAATCAAGCCTGAATTCAGAAGAACCCCCGCACCGAAAGGTCCGGGGGTTTTTTTTTGGCAGGGCTGACAGGCTATCAACGACAGAGGAACAGAAGATGAACAGTAGAATAAAATGCTGTTGTTCCCAGCGAGAGGCGGGGAAATAACTATGAATGGTGCTCAGTGGGTGGTTCAGGCGTTGCGTGGGCAGGGAGTCGAGACTGTTTTCGGCTATCCGGGTGGTGCGATTATGCCCGTCTATGATGCGCTCTATGATGGCGGCGTCGAACATCTACTGTGCCGACATGAGCAGGGTGCTGCCATGGCCGCCATCGGTTATGCCCGTTCTACCGGAAAAGTCGGCGTTTGCATCGCCACGTCCGGCCCCGGCGCGACCAACCTTATCACCGGGCTGGCTGATGCAATGATGGATTCCGTGCCGGTGGTGGCGATTACCGGCCAGGTTGCCGGCGGCCTGATCGGCACCGACGCTTTTCAGGAAATTGACGTGCTCGGCCTGTCGTTGGCCTGTACCAAACACAGCTTCCTGGTCGGCTCGCTGGAAGAGCTGCCGGAAATCATGGCCGAAGCTTTCGCCATCGCCCGCTCCGGTCGTCCCGGCCCAGTGCTGATCGACATCCCTAAAGATATCCAGTTAGCCAGCGGCGAGCTGACAGCCCATCTGGCGGCGGTTGAAGACGAAGCGGCGCATCCTCATCAGGCGTTGGCGCAGGCGCGCGCCATGCTGGCTCAGGCTAAGAAACCGGTTTTGTACGTGGGCGGCGGTGTTGGCATGGCCGGTGCCGTAGAGGCCCTGCGTGCGTTCGCTCGCGAAACGGGCATTCCTACCGTCGCCACGCTGAAAGGCCTGGGCGCGCCGGATCCTCAGGATGCCTGTTATCTGGGAATGTTGGGTATGCACGGCACCAAGGCCGCCAACTTTGCCGTCCAGCAATGTGACCTGCTGATTGCCGTCGGCGCCCGTTTTGACGATCGCGTAACCGGCAAGCTGGATACGTTTGCTCCTCATGCCAGCGTTATCCATATGGATATCGATCCCGCCGAGCTGAACAAATTGCGCCAGGCGCATGTGGGATTGCGAGGCGACCTCAATAAGCTGCTGCCGGACTTATATCATCCGACGGAAATCAGCGCATGGCGCGAGCACGTGCAGGCGCTGAAGGCCGATCACGGCTGGCGTTACGATCATCCGGGCCAGGCTATCTATGCGCCGCTGTTTCTGAAACAGCTCTCCGATCGTAAACCGGCAAGCGCGGTTGTTACCACCGATGTCGGCCAGCACCAGATGTGGACAGCGCAGCATATGAGCTTTAACCAGCCGGAAGATTTTATTACTTCCAGCGGTCTCGGCACGATGGGCTTCGGACTGCCGGCCGCCGTGGGCGCGCAGGTCGCCCGACCGGAAGATACCGTGATCTGCGTGTCGGGCGACGGCTCTTTTATGATGAATGTACAGGAGCTGGGCACCATCAAGCGCAAGCAGCTGCCGGTAAAAATCGTTTTGCTGGATAACCAGCGTCTGGGCATGGTGCGCCAGTGGCAGCAGCTGTTTTTCTCGGAGCGCTACAGCGAAACCAATCTCTCCGACAACCCCGATTTCCTGATGCTGGCCCGCGCTTTCGACATTCCCGGCCAGCGCATTACCCGTAAAGACCAGGTGGCTGCCGCGGTAGACGCTTTGCTGAACAGCGAAGGGCCTTACATGCTGCATGTCGCCATTGATGAACTTGAAAACGTCTGGCCGCTGGTGCCGCCGGGTGCCAGCAACGAAAATATGATGGAGAAAACCTCATGATGCAGCATCAGTTATCCATAGAGGCGCGCCTGCGCCCTGAAATCCTGGAACGCATCCTGCGCGTTGTTCGCCATCGCGGCTTTCAGGTTTGCGCAATGAATATGTCTTCCGGCGAAAATAGCGACAGCATAAATATTGCCATGACCGTTGTCAGCCAGCGCCCGGTCGATTTACTGTCAACACAGTTAAGCAAGTTGATGGATGTTGCCACCGTTCACATCCAACACCAGACAACACAACAAATCCGCGCCTGAGCGCGAAAAGGAAAGAAGAATGACGAAGAAAGCTGACTTTATCTGGTTCAATGGCGAGATGGTGAAGTGGGAAGAGGCGAAAGTTAGCGTCATGTCCCACGCGCTGCACTACGGCACCTCCGTATTTGAAGGCGTCCGCTGCTATGACTCGCACAAAGGCCCGGTAGTCTTCCGCCATCGTGAACATATGCAGCGTCTGCACGACTCTGCAAAGATCTATCGCTTTCCGGTCAGCCAGAGCGTTGATGAGCTCATGGAAGCCTGCCGCGAAGTGCTGCGCGTCAACAAGCTGACCAGCGCTTATATTCGCCCGCTGGTTTTCGTCGGCGACGTGGGCCTGGGCGTGAACCCGCCGGACGGCTACAGCACCGATGTGATCATTGCCGCCTTCCCGTGGGGCGCTTACCTGGGCCCGGAAGCGCTGGAGCAGGGTATTGATGCGATGGTTTCCTCCTGGAACCGCGTGGCGCCAAACACGCTGCCAACCGCAGCGAAAGCGGGCGGCAACTACCTTTCCTCTCTGCTGGTGGGCAGTGAAGCGCGCCGTCACGGCTATCAGGAAGGCATCGCGCTGGATACCCAGGGCTATATCTCTGAAGGCGCCGGCGAGAACCTGTTTGAAGTGAAAGACGGCATCCTGTTTACGCCGCCGTTTACCTCCTCTGCGCTGCCGGGCATTACGCGCGACGCCATCATCAAACTGGCGAAAGAGATGGGCATTGAGGTACGCGAGCAGGTGCTTTCCCGCGAATCGCTCTATCTGGCCGACGAAATCTTTATGTCCGGTACGGCGGCGGAAATCACCCCGGTACGCAGCGTGGACGGCATTCAGGTTGGCGAAGGCAAACGCGGCCCGATCACGACCCGCATCCAGTCCGCTTTCTTTGGGCTGTTTACCGGCGAAACCGAAGACAAGTGGGGCTGGCTGGATCCGGTCAACCCACAACAATGACATTTTACGGGCGTCGTTTGACGCCCGTGTATCATCTGATTCTGGAGTATGAGCATGCCTAAGTACCGTTCCGCCACCACCACTCATGGCCGTAATATGGCCGGTGCCCGCGCGCTGTGGCGCGCCACGGGTATGACCGACGACGATTTTGGCAAGCCTATCATTGCCGTGGTCAACTCCTTTACGCAGTTCGTACCGGGGCACGTACATTTACGCGACCTGGGCAAACTGGTTGCCGAACAGATTGAAGCTTCCGGCGGCGTCGCCAAAGAGTTCAACACTATCGCTGTCGATGATGGCATCGCGATGGGGCACGGCGGTATGCTTTACTCTCTGCCTTCGCGCGAGCTGATCGCCGACTCGGTCGAATACATGGTCAACGCCCACTGCGCGGACGCCATGGTCTGTATCTCTAACTGCGACAAAATCACGCCGGGAATGCTGATGGCTTCCCTGCGCCTGAATATTCCGGTGATCTTTGTTTCCGGCGGCCCGATGGAAGCCGGGAAAACCAAACTTTCCGATAAGATCATCAAGCTGGATCTGGTTGATGCGATGATCCAGGGCGCTAACCCGAACGTCAGCGACGAAGACAGCGATAAAATCGAACGGTCAGCCTGTCCGACCTGCGGTTCCTGCTCCGGCATGTTTACCGCTAACTCAATGAACTGTCTGACGGAGGCGCTGGGCCTGTCGCAGCCGGGCAACGGCTCGCTGCTGGCAACCCATGCCGATCGTAAGGCGCTGTTCCTGAAGGCAGGCGAACGCATCGTTGGCCTGGCGAAACGCTACTACGAGCAGGATGACGAAAGCGTGCTGCCGCGTAATATCGCCAGCAAGGCCGCCTTTGAAAACGCGATGACGCTGGATATCGCGATGGGCGGCTCGACCAATACCGTTCTGCACCTGCTGGCCGCCGCGCAGGAAGGCGAAATCGATTTTAATATCTCCGATATCGATCGGCTTTCCCGCAAGGTGCCGCATCTCTGTAAGGTTGCGCCAAGCACCCCGAAATACCATATGGAAGACGTACACCGCGCTGGTGGCGTCATCGGCATTCTGGGCGAGCTGGATCGGGCGGGTCTGATGGATAACAGCGTGCGCAACGTGCTGGGCCTGAGCCTGCAGGAAACGCTGCAACAGTACGACATCATGCTGACCAAAGACGAGGCGGTGAAAAAAATGTTCCGCGCCGGCCCGGCCGGGATCCGCACCACCCAGGCGTTCTCACAGGATACGCGCTGGGAAACGCTGGACGATGACCGTCAGGAAGGCTGCATCCGCTCCCGTGAACATGCCTTCAGCCAGGACGGCGGCCTTGCCGTGCTGTATGGCAATCTGGCAGAAGATGGCTGTATCGTGAAAACCGCTGGCGTAGAAAAAGAGAGCCACACCTTCCGCGGCCCGGCCAAAGTCTACGAAAGTCAGGACGATGCGGTAGCGGCCATCCTCGGCGGCAAAGTCGTGGCGGGCGACGTGGTGGTGATCCGCTACGAAGGGCCGAAAGGCGGGCCGGGAATGCAGGAAATGCTTTATCCGACCACCTACCTGAAATCGATGGGGCTGGGCAAAAGCTGCGCGCTGATCACCGATGGCCGTTTCTCTGGCGGCACCTCAGGGCTTTCTATCGGTCACGCTTCGCCGGAAGCAGCCAGCGGCGGCACCATCGCGCTGGTGAAAGACGGCGACATGATTGATATCGATATTCCGAATCGCGGCATCAAACTGGATGTGCCGGACAACGAACTGCACGCGCGTCGTGAAGAGGAAGAGGCGCGCGGCGACGCGGCCTATACGCCTCATAACCGCGAACGTCAGGTTTCCTTTGCTCTGCGCGCCTACGCTTTACTGGCGACCAGTGCGGACAAAGGCGCAGTACGCGACAAAAGCAAGCTGGGAGGCTAAAACATGGCTGAGTCTCAACCGTTATCCGCCGAGCCTTGCGGCGCGGAGTATCTGCGAGCGGTACTCCGTGCGCCGGTTTACGAAGTTGCGCAGGTCACGCCCCTACAAAAGATGGAGAAAATCTCCTCTCGTCTTGGTAATACGGTACTGGTTAAACGCGAAGATCGTCAGCCGGTGCACAGCTTCAAAGTGCGCGGCGCCTACGCGATGATCGCTTCGCTTAACGAGGAGCAAAAGGCCAGCGGCGTGGTGACCGCTTCGGCGGGCAATCATGCCCAAGGCGTAGCGCTGTCGGCGACCCGGTTGGGGATTAAATCTCTGATCGTCATGCCGGTAGCGACGGCTGATATCAAAGTAGAGGCCGTGCGGGCGTTTGGCGGTGAGGCTTACCTGTTTGGCGCCAATTTTGACGAAGCGAAAGCGAAGGCGCTGGAGCTGGCGGCACAAAAGGGCTACACCTTTGTGCCGCCGTTCGACCATCCGATGGTGATTGCCGGACAGGGCACGCTGGCGATGGAGCTGCTGCAACAGGATGCGCATCTCGACCGTATTTTTGTGCCCGTTGGCGGCGGCGGCCTGGCGGCTGGGGTGGCGGTGCTGATCAAACAGCTGATGCCGCAGATCAAGGTCATTGCGGTGGAAGCGGAAGACTCCGCCTGTCTGAAAGCGGCGCTGGAAGCGGGCGAGCCGGTCGATCTGCCGCGCGTCGGGCTGTTTGCCGAAGGCGTGGCGGTGAAGCGGATCGGCAGCGAAACCTTCCGGCTGTGCCAGGAATATCTTGACGACATTATCACCGTGGACAGCGATGCTATCTGCGCGGCGATGAAGGATCTGTTTGAAGACGTGCGTGCCGTCGCGGAGCCTTCCGGCGCGCTGGCGCTGGCGGGCATGAAAAAATATATCCAGCAGCATCAGATCAAAGGCGAGCGGCTGGCGCATGTTCTTTCCGGCGCCAACGTCAATTTTCACGGCCTGCGCTACGTTTCCGAACGCTGCGAGCTGGGGGAACAGCGTGAGGCGCTGCTGGCGGTTACGATCCCCGAGCAAAAGGGCAGTTTTTTGAAGTTCTGCCAGCTGCTGGGCGGACGCGCCGTTACCGAGTTTAACTACCGCTTCGCGGACCCGGACAACGCCTGCATTTTTGTCGGCGTGCGGCTGACGCGCGGTCTGGAAGAGCGACATGAAATCCTGCAGCTGCTGAACGAAGGCGGTTATAAGGTGGTGGATCTCTCCGACGATGAAATGGCGAAGCTGCACGTGCGCTATATGGTCGGCGGTCGCCCGTCAAAGCCGCTTAAAGAACGGCTTTACAGCTTTGAGTTCCCGGAAGCGCCCGGCGCGCTGCTGCGCTTTTTGCAGACGCTGGGCACCCACTGGAATATTTCGCTGTTTCACTATCGCAGCCACGGTACGGACTATGGACGCGTGCTGGCGGGATTCGAGCTGGGCGAGAACGAACCGCAGTTTGAAGAACATCTGGCGGCTCTGGGCTATGATTGTCATGACGAAACCCATAACCCGGCCTTCAGCTTCTTCCTGGCGGGCTAAAGCAGGCTCCAGAACGCATCAATCAGCGGCTCGTTGAGCCGCTTTTTCTGTACGCAGACGCCCAGCTCCAGCGGCGCGACAATATCAATATTTTCCAGTTCCAGAATACGGTTACGGATCGGCTCCGGGCTGTTCTCCAGCACCACGTCCGGGATCAGCGCCACGCCGCAGCCCAGCGCCACCATCGAGACGATAGCCTCATGCCCCGCCACGGTGGCGTAAATCAGCGGACTGGCGATGCGGCGGCGACGGAACCAGAGATCGATACGCTGTCGGGTCGGCCCCTGGTCGGGCAGGATAAACGGGATCTGCGGCCAGTCCGGTTCCGGCTGGCTGGCCTGGCTACGAACCGGACAGGGCAGCGCGGGCGCGATCAGCACCAGCGGGATCGGGCCTAAGGCCGTAAAGCCAATGCTGGCGGGCAGCGTTTCCGGCCGTCCGGCGATGGCGATATCGGCTTCGGCGCTCTGCACCTTATCCACTGCGTCGGCAGGATCGCCGGTGGTCAGTTTGATCTCCACCAGCGGGTGTTCAGCGCGAAAGCGATCGAGGATCGGCGGCAGATGGCTATAGGCCGCCGTTACCGAGCAAAACAGACGCAGCTCGCCGCTCAGCGACGGGCCGTGCTGGCCAATGGCGTGACGCAGCTGCTGATATTGCAACAGCGTTTGCTGGGCAAACTGGCGCAGCTGTTCTCCGGCGTCGGTCAGCGTAACGGTGCGGTTGTCGCGCAGAAACAGCGTCTGGCCCAGGTCTTCCTCCAGCCGCTGGATCTGGCGGGAAAGCGTAGAAGGGCTAACGTGCATCGCCCGCGCGCTGCGGCCAAAATGACGGCTTTCGGCCAGATGCAGGAAGAGTTTCAGATCGCGTAAATCCATGCGCTTGCGGCCTCATTTTAGCGTTGCAGTATTTGCAATATGACGTTGTTAATATATCAATTTAAGCAATACATTTCCTGTCATATGATGGGGATTAAGAGGGTGATACGGCATCACCGATAAAATAAAAGACGAACACAACCTCAGGAGTTCCCATGGCTAACTATTTCAACACGTTGAACCTGCGCAATCAGCTGGCGCAATTAGGTAAATGCCGCTTTATGGCGCGCGATGAATTTGCGGACGAAGCAAGCTACCTGAAAGGCAAAAAGGTCGTGATTGTTGGCTGTGGTGCTCAGGGTCTGAACCAGGGCCTGAATATGCGTGATTCCGGGCTGGATATCGCCTATGCGCTGCGCGCGGAAGCCATCGCGGAGAAACGCGCTTCCTGGCGTAAAGCGACGGAAAACGGTTTTAAAGTCGGCACCTATGAAGAGCTGATCCCACAGGCGGATCTGGTGGTAAACCTGACGCCGGACAAACAGCATACCTCGGTAGTGCGTGCCGTACAGCCGCTGATGAAAGACGGCGCGGCGCTGGGCTACTCGCACGGTTTTAATATCGTAGAAGTCGGCGAGCAGATCCGTAAAGACATTACCGTCGTGATGGTTGCGCCAAAATGTCCGGGTACGGAAGTGCGTGAAGAGTATAAGCGTGGCTTCGGCGTGCCTACGCTCATCGCCGTTCACCCGGAAAACGATCCAAAAGGCGAAGGCATGGCGATTGCCAAAGCCTGGGCAGCCGCAACCGGCGGCCATCGCGCGGGCGTGCTGGAATCGTCCTTCGTGGCGGAAGTGAAGTCCGACCTGATGGGCGAGCAGACCATCCTGTGCGGCATGTTACAGGCTGGTTCGCTGCTGTGCTTCGACAAGCTGGTGGCGGAAGGCACCGATCCGGCCTACGCGGAAAAATTAATCCAGTTCGGCTGGGAAACCGTGACCGAAGCGCTGAAGCAGGGCGGCATCACGCTGATGATGGATCGCCTCTCTAACCCGGCTAAGCTGCGCGCTTTCGAGCTGTCTGAACAGCTGAAAACCATTATGGCGCCGCTGTTCCAGAAGCACATGGACGACATCATCTCCGGCGAATTCTCTTCCGGCATGATGGCCGACTGGGCCAACGACGACAAAAAACTGCTGGGCTGGCGTGAAGAGACCGGTAAAACTGCTTTTGAAACCGCGCCGCAGTTTGAAGGTAAAATCGCCGAGCAGGATTATTTTGACGAAGGCGTGGTGATGATTGCGATGGTGAAAGCGGGCGTTGAGCTGGCGTTTGAAACCATGGTCGCTTCCGGCATTATCGAAGAGTCTGCCTACTACGAATCGCTGCACGAGCTGCCGCTGATCGCCAACACTATCGCTCGTAAGCGTCTGTACGAGATGAACGTGGTGATCTCCGACACTGCCGAATACGGTAACTATCTGTTCTCTTACGCGGCTGTTCCGCTGCTGAAAGAGTTTATGAGCACGTTACAAACGGGCGATCTGGGCAAGGCGACGGCAACCACGACTACGGTGGATAACGCGCAGCTGCGTGACGTTAACGAAGCTATCCGCAACCATCCTATCGAATCCGTTGGCCGCAAGCTGCGTGGCTATATGACCGATATGAAACGTATCGCGGTAGCGGGCTAACCGCGCTGCTGATAACCAAAGGCGTGGTAATTTGCCGCGCCTTTGGCGTTTTTACCGCCTTATCTTATCCTCCCGCCGGTGGCTGCTGCCGTTATTGCAGATAGCGCTGCGTCAGCAAACACCAGAATGCGGCGGCAGTCACGATAATGTCGTCATTAAAATCGTAGCCGGGGTTATGCACCATCGGGCCATCGCCAGCGCCCACCATCAGGTAAGCGCCGTGGGGATGGGCCTCCAGCAGAAAAGCAAAATCTTCGCTGCCCATTAGCGGCGGCATATCGGTACAAATCAGCGACTCGTCGACCAGCTCACGCGCCACGCCGATAGCAAAATCGGTTTCCTGTTCGCTGTTAATCAATACCGGGCTGCCGCTGACGTGCACCACCTCCGCGCTGGCGTTAAAACTTTCCGCCTGCAAACGGGCAATATCCTGAATACGTTGCAGCAATAGCTGGCGCACCTGAGGATCGAGCGCTCTGACGCTCAGCTTCAGCACCGCCTTTTCATTGATGATATTGAACGCTTCGCCGGACTGGATACTGCCGATAGTGACCACTGCCTGGGCGAAAGGCGACACGTTCCGGGAAACTATTGTCTGGAGGGCTATAGCGATATGGCAGGCGACCAGAGTGGCATCCACGCCTTTTTCCGGCATAGCGGCATGAGCGCCCGCGCCGGAAACGATAATATCCAGCCTGTCGGAAGAGGCCATCACGGCATGTTTTTTAAAGTAGAAGGATCCGCAGGGCAGACCAGGCATATTATGCAGGCCAAACAGCGCATCGCAGGGGAATTTTTCCAGCAGGCCGTCGCGAAGCATCGCTTTTCCCCCGCCGGACAACTCCTCCGCAGGCTGAAAAATCAGCCGGAGTGTACCGTTAAAGTTTCGGTGACGGGCCAGATATTCCGCCGCGCAGAGCAGAATAGCGGTATGGCCGTCATGACCGCAGCCGTGAAACTTTCCGGCGGTTTTGCTGCACCAGCTTTTGCCGCTGATTTCCTGCATCGGCAGGGCATCCATATCGGCGCGC
Organism: Erwinia plantamica; assembly: GCF_043420595.1. Classification (NCBI taxonomy): domain Bacteria; kingdom Pseudomonadati; phylum Pseudomonadota; class Gammaproteobacteria; order Enterobacterales; family Erwiniaceae; genus Erwinia; species Erwinia plantamica. The sequence goes on along the minus strand of NZ_JBGCUC010000028.1, from coordinate 19,520 downwards.
AGCCCCAGCGTTTTTGTGCCGCTGCCTGCTTTTAACGTGGCGACCACGCCGGTTTTTGCCATTCCCTGATGCACGCTGTAGCCAAACTCCCGCAGCTTTGCCGCCACTCGCTCGCTGGTACGCTGCTCTTCAAATCCCGTTTCCGGATGCTGGTGCAAATCGCGGCGAAACTGCGTCCAGACAGCTTCCCTTGTCTTTAAAGCCTGCAATAACGAATGCATATCTCTCTCCATGAGTTAATTATCCGGCTTATCCTGCCATGACTGGCGCAACGGAGTCTGTGAGTCCGGCCTGGTTTATCGTGAGCTGGCCGCTATTAGTGCCGCGAGAGTAAGCAAGCGCGGGAAAGAAGGGGAACGCGGAAAGAAGAGGAAGCAAAAACAGCTTCCGCAAGCACGACGGCCAGCGGAAGCTGTTGCGCAGGCAAGGCCCGCTTAATTACGGTACAGCACCTTGATGATGTGATAGCCGAACTGCGTGTGCAGCGGGCCGTAAGGCGTGATAAGCGGGCAGGAGAACACCACTTTATCGAAAGCCGGCACCATCGCGCCCTGTTTGAACTCGCCTAAGTGGCCGCCTTTTTTGCCAGACGGGCAGATAGAGTGCTTTTTCGCCAGTTTTTCAAAATCTGCGCCCTGTTCCAGCTGTGCCAGAAGGTCCTGAGCCAGTTTCTCTTCCTTTACAAGGATATGGAGTGCTGCTGCGGTTTTTGCCATGATCGTACCTTGAGTCGTATGGATGCTGCTGGCTATACTACCACGCTGTGATTTCTTTCCCTCTGTCATTTCATCGAGTAAACCCCTATGCGTCTTAATCCTGGTCAGCAACACGCCGTCGAATTCGTCACCGGGCCCTGTCTGGTGCTGGCCGGCGCCGGCTCGGGCAAAACGCGCGTGATCACCAACAAAATTGCCCATCTGATCCGCGAATGCGGCTATCAGGCTCGCCATATTGCGGCGGTGACTTTTACCAATAAAGCCTCGCGCGAGATGAAAGAACGCGTGGCGCAAACGCTGGGCCGCAAAGAGGCGCGTGGCCTGATGATTTCCACTTTCCATACGCTGGGTCTGGAAATTATCAAACGCGAATACGCCGCATTGGGCATGAAGTCCAACTTCTCGCTGTTTGACGATCAGGATCAGCTGGCGCTGCTGAAAGAGCTGACCGAAGAGTGGCTGGAAAACGATAAAAATCTGCTGCAACAGCTGATCTCTACGATCTCGAACTGGAAAAACGATCTGCTGGATCCTGCGCGCGCGGCGGCGGCGGCGCAATCCGAGCGCGACAAAATTTTCGCTCACTGTTACAGCCTTTACGATCGGCATCTGAAAGCCTGCAACGTGCTGGATTTTGATGACCTGATCCTGCTGCCGACGCTGTTGTTCCAGCGCAATCTGGAAGTGCGCGAGCGCTGGCAGCAGCGTATCCGCTACCTGCTGGTGGATGAGTATCAGGATACCAACACCAGCCAGTACGAGCTGGTGAAGCTGTTGGTCGGTGCGCGCGCGCGTTTCACGGTGGTAGGCGACGACGATCAGTCAATCTACTCCTGGCGAGGCGCAAGACCGCAGAACCTGGTGCTGCTGAAAGAGGATTTTCCGGCGTTACAGGTTATCAAGCTGGAGCAGAACTACCGTTCTTCCGAACGTATCCTGAAAGCGGCCAATATTTTGATCGCCAATAACCCGCACGTGTTTGAAAAACGCCTGTTCTCAGAGCTGGGCTATGGCGCGGAGCTGAAAGTGGTGACGGCCAATCACGAGGATCACGAGGCCGAGCGCGTGACGGGCGAGCTGATAGCGCACCATTTTATCAACAGGACGCAGTACAAAGATTACGCCATTCTCTATCGCGGCAATCATCAGTCGCGCGTCTTTGAAAAAATGCTGATGCAGAACCGCATTCCTTATCGCATCTCCGGCGGCACCTCGTTCTTTTCGCGGCCGGAAATCAAAGATCTGCTCGCCTATCTGCGCGTGTTGACCAATCCTGACGACGACAGCGCCTTTATGCGCATCGTTAATACGCCACGGCGTGAAATTGGCCCCACCACGCTGCGCAAGCTGGGCGAATGGGCGATGCAGCGTAATAAAAGCCTGTTCACCGCCAGTTTTGATATGGGGCTGGGCCAGACGCTGGCCGGGCGCGGGCTGGAATCGCTACAGCGCTTCACTTTCTGGCTGCAGGAAGTCGCGCAGCTGGCGGAGCGGGAGCCGGTGGCCGCCGTGCGGGATTTGATCCGCGGCATTGATTATGAAAGCTGGCTGTTTGAAACCTCCGCCAGTCCAAAAGCCGCCGAAATGCGCATGAAAAACGTCAATACGCTGTTCCAGTGGATGACCGAAATGCTGGAAGGCAGCGATATCGACGAGCCGATGACGCTGACGCAGGTGGTGACCCGCTTTACGTTACGCGACATGATGGAGCGCGGCGAAAGCGAAGAAGAGGCGGACCAGGTACAGCTGATGACGCTGCACGCTTCCAAAGGGCTGGAGTTTCCCTATGTTTATCTGGTCGGCATGGAGGAAGGGCTGTTGCCCCATCAGAGCAGCATTGATGAAAACAATGTGGAAGAGGAGCGTCGGCTGGCCTACGTCGGCATCACGCGTGCGCAAAAAGAGCTGACCTTTACGCTGTGTCGCGAACGCCGTCAGTATGGCGAAGTGATCCGTCCGGAGCCAAGCCGCTTTCTGCTGGAGCTGCCGCAGGACGATCTCAACTGGGAAACGGAACGCAAGGTGGTCAGCCCGGAACAGCGGATGCAGACCGGGCAAAGCCGCGTAGCGGGACTGCGGGCGATGCTGGATAAGGCAAAAAACACCGGATAGGCTTTTGGCGGGTGAAGCAAGGGGACGCAAGCTGTCCCCTTATTCTTTAGCTGACGGTCAGCGGCCAGTGCACATAGCTCTGCCAGCGGCTTTCCTGCTCCAGCAGTTCTGCCCGCAGCGGATGCGCTTCCAGCCAGCCGTTCGGCAACGTCAGCTGTAGCGCGTCGTCATCGGCATGGAGCCGCACGGCAGGCAGCGTATCGTCACGGCGACGGCTGGCGAAAATAATCGCCAGCCGCAGCAGCCGGCACATTCTTTCCGCCATGCGCGGCGGTACGGCGTTTTGCTGGCTGAGCAGCGCCAGGTCGATCCCGTTGACCTGGTTTTGCAGCAGCGTGGCCAGCAGCTTTTTCTGCGCCGGAGTAAAGCCCGGCAGATCGAGATGGCGAACCAGATAGGCAGCGTGCTGCGGCGCCTGTTTAAAATCGACGCTGAGGCCGATTTCATGGATCAGGCAGGCGCTGTTGAGCAGCTCCCGACAGCGTTCATCCAGCTTCCAGCTGTGGCTGACCTGACGGCCAAAGCTCTCCGCCAGGGCGCGCACGCGTTCCGCCTGTTCGGCATCAATCACGAAACGACGCTGAATGTTATGCAGGGTACGGCTACGGATATCCCGATCGACCGGCAGCCCGAGCATTCCGTATACCAGCCCTTCGCGCAGCGCGCCACCGGCCAGCGTCATGCTGCTGATGTTCAGCTCGGTGAAGATGGCGATCAGAATAGAGAGGCCGCTGGGGAAAACCAGCGCGCGCTCCAGCGTCAGTCCTTCGATTTCCAGCTCTTCCAGCTTGCCGCACTGAATGGCGCGCTGTTTCAGCTGCTGGAGCTTGGCAAGCGTAATGCGTTCGTCCATGCCCTGCGCCATCATGATTTCCTGTAGCGCCTGCACGGTGCCGGAGGCGCCGACGCAAATTTCCCAGCCCTGCTCGCGCAGTTTTGAGGCAACCGGTCGGATCATGTCGCTTGCTGCCTGTTCCGCCGCGGCAAAATTATCTTTACCGAGGTGGCGGTCGCCGAAATAACGCTCCAGCCAGGTGACGCAGCCCATCGACAGGCTGAACAGAGCGCCGGGCTGTGCACCGCTGCCGGTAACCAGCTCGGTGCTGCCGCCGCCAATATCGACCACCAGCCGCTTATCGGAGCCGCCGGTGGTGTGCGCCACGCCCTGATAGATCAGACAGGCTTCTTCCTCGCCGCTGATCACATTGATGGCGCAGCCCAGAATGTTCTGCGCCCTGGAAAGAAAAGCCTCTGCGTTGGCGGCCAGCCGCAGCGTCGCCGTAGCGACCACGCGGATTTGGTCCGTGGGAATATCCTGTAGCTGTTCCGAAAACAGCGCCAGGCACTGCCAGCCGCGCGCCATTGCCTCGTCAGAGAGGCGGCTGTCGCTGTCCAGACCGGCCGCCAGGCGGACTTTGCGTTTGATACGCGCAACGGTCTGGATACTGCCCGCCACCTCGCGCACCACCAGCATATGAAAGCTGTTAGATCCTAAATCTATTGCAGCATAAAGCGATGAGGCGCTGGGCATGGCGTTAACCTGAACGTTTGCGGTTATTATTGCGCGGCGGGCCGCTGCGGCGCGGGCCGCTACTGCGACGCGGGCCGGTACCGGAACGGCTGCGTGTCAGGCGCTTCGGCGGCGGCAGATCGGTCATCAGCGCATCGCTGTTGTAGCGGCTTACGGTGATGCTGTGGCCGATATATTCTTCAATCGCCGGCAGGTTCAGCGCATATTCTTCACAGGCCAGGCTGATTGAGTGCCCGTTGGCGCCCGCGCGGCCGGTACGGCCGATGCGATGCACGTAGTCTTCGCGATCGTCAGGCAAATCGTAGTTAAAGACGTGCGTCACCGCAGGAATATGCAGGCCGCGCGCCGCCACGTCAGTGGCCACCAGGATATCCACGTCGCCTTTGGTAAAGTCGTCCAGGATACGCAGGCGTTTTTTCTGAGCCACGTCGCCGGTCAGCAGGCCAACGCGATGGCCGTCCGCGGCCAGATGGCCCCAGATATCTTCACAGCGGTGTTTGGTGTTGGCAAAGATAATGGCGCGATCCGGCCACTCTTCTTCCAGCAGGGTTTGCAGAAGACGCATTTTTTCTTCATTAGAAGGATAAAAAAGTTCTTCCTTAATGCGATGCCCGGTTTTTTGCTCCGGCTCGACTTCCACATATTCGGCATTGTTCATGTTTTCGAACGCCAGCTCGCGCACGCGGAAGGAAAGGGTAGCGGAGAAGAGCATATTCAGACGCTGGTTCGCCGCAGGCATCCGACGGAACAGCCAGCGGATATCTTTGATAAAGCCCAGATCGAACATCCGGTCGGCTTCATCCAGCACCACGACCTGGATCGCGCCCAGATTCACGTGGTTCTGTTTAGCGTAATCGATCAGCCTGCCGGTGGTGCCGATCAGAATATCGACGCCGCTCTCCAGCACTTTCAGCTGCTTATCGTAGCCGTCGCCGCCGTAGGCCAGCCCCAGCTTCAGGCCGGTCACCTGCGCCAGCGGTTCCGCATCGGCGTGGATTTGCACGGCCAATTCGCGGGTTGGCGCCAGGATCAGCGCGCGCGGCTGATTGACCTGACGGCCTTCCGGCGCGGGGTGAGAAAGAAGATGATGGAACGTTGACGTTAAAAACGCCATCGTTTTCCCGGTACCGGTTTGCGCCTGTCCCGCTACATCACGCCCGTTAAGGGTGAAAGGCAATGCCAGCGCCTGAATAGGCGTGCAGTTATGAAAGCCTTTATTTTCAAGGGCTTCAATGACCTGAGGGTGCAGGGCGAAGTCGGAAAACTTCTGTTCGGTTAAGTGTGTTTTGCTCATAGTGTGGTAGAATATCAGCTTACTATTGCTTTACGAAAGCGTATCCGGTGAAATAAAGTCAACCTAAGTTGGCAGATTTTACGCCAGGCAGCCAGGCATAATCTTTTGGAGTAAGACATGAGCAGCGATAAAATTGTCCACCTGACCGATGACAGCTTTGAAACCGACGTCCTGAAAGCAGAAGGCTTGACGCTGGTCGACTTCTGGGCAGAATGGTGCGGTCCGTGCAAAATGATCGCCCCGATCCTTGACGAAGTCGCCGAAGAATACGACGGCAAACTGACTATCGCCAAACTGAATATCGACGAAAACCCAGGCACCGCGCCAAAATACGGGATCCGCGGTATTCCTACTTTGCTGCTGTTTAAAGACGGCGAAGTCGCGGCAACGAAAGTGGGCGCACTTTCTAAAGGACAGCTGAAAGAGTTCCTGAACGCGAACCTGGGCTAACCAGCTCTGCTGCTGCGGTGGGCCATATGCGCTCACCGCAGGCGCGAGTCTGCTTCCCGCTTCGGTTTTCTTTTTGCCTCGTTCATATTTTTAGCTCATCGCTAGACGTTTGCCATAGAGCGTGCTAACTTACTTTTACTGCATTACGCACTTACCTGTAGTTTGAATCTAATATTTACTCCTTGTTGAACACTGTTTTCCTCTGAATGTAACAAATGTTCAGCAATCTGACGGTTAGTATCCAGAATTTCCGGCACCTTGTCCTTACCGTCTCCCCGTATCGGATCCGCGTATTCCTGCACGCGATGATCGGGAGTCTGACAAGACAGCCATTAACAGGCATGGATTTTTCGCCATACCATTGACGACAAACATTTCGAGATTTACCCCGAGTTTAAGAACCCACCATTATGAATCTTACCGAATTAAAAAATACGCCGGTTTCTGACCTGATAACACTCGGCGAAAATATGGGGCTGGAAAACCTGGCGCGCATGCGCAAACAGGACATTATCTTCGCCATCCTTAAACAACACGCGAAAAGCGGCGAAGATATCTTCGGCGACGGCGTACTGGAGATATTGCAGGATGGATTTGGTTTCCTCCGCTCTGGAGACAGCTCCTACCTCGCCGGCCCTGACGACATCTACGTATCCCCCAGCCAAATTCGCCGCTTTAACCTCCGCACTGGTGACACCATCTCCGGCAAGATCCGTCCGCCGAAAGAAGGCGAGCGCTATTTTGCCCTGCTGAAGGTTAATGAAGTTAACTTTGACAAGCCGGAAAATGCCCGTAACAAAATCCTGTTTGAAAACTTAACGCCGCTGCACGCTAATTCGCGTCTGCGCATGGAGCGCGGCAACGGGTCTACCGAAGACTTAACCGCACGCGTACTGGATTTGGCTTCGCCAATCGGTCGCGGCCAGCGTGGTCTGATCGTGGCGCCGCCAAAAGCGGGTAAAACCATGCTGCTGCAGAACATCGCGCAGAGCATCGCCTATAACCATCCTGACTGCGTGCTGATGGTGCTGCTGATTGACGAACGTCCGGAAGAAGTAACCGAGATGCAGCGTCTGGTGAAGGGCGAAGTGATCGCCTCTACCTTCGATGAGCCGGCTTCCCGCCACGTGCAGGTCGCTGAAATGGTGATCGAGAAGGCCAAGCGTCTGGTCGAGCATAAAAAGGACGTTATCATCCTGCTCGACTCCATCACGCGTCTGGCTCGCGCCTACAACACCGTGGTGCCGGCTTCCGGTAAAGTGCTGACCGGTGGTGTGGATGCCAACGCCCTGCACCGTCCAAAACGCTTCTTCGGCGCCGCGCGTAACGTGGAAGAGGGCGGCAGCCTGACCATCATCGCTACCGCGCTGGTCGATACCGGTTCGAAGATGGATGAAGTCATCTACGAAGAATTTAAGGGTACGGGCAACATGGAACTGCATCTGGCGCGTAAAATCGCCGAGAAGCGCGTGTTCCCTGCTATCGACTACAACCGTTCCGGTACGCGTAAAGAAGAGCTGCTTACCAGCTCTGAAGAGCTGCAGAAGATGTGGATCCTGCGCAAAATCATCCATCCAATGGGTGAGATCGATGCGATGGAATTCCTTATCAACAAGCTGGCGATGACCAAAACCAACGACGAATTCTTCGATATGATGAAGCGTTCGTAAGTCGGCCGGTCTGCTGGAAAAAAAGAGGGTTGAGCGATCAACCCTCTCTTTTTTTGGCCTGTTTTTGTGCGAATTCACCGCAGAAGCCGGAAAAAGAAGAAAACTCGGGGAACGCCGCGCTCAGACGTGGCGTTTTTCGTTTATGGGCTATACGATGTTGCCACTGGAGAATTAAATTAAAGGTGCGGCGGGCAGGAAATCGGGCGGTGAGGCTGGATTTTTCCCGTGGCACAATGGACATCAGAATCAGACAGCGGTTTGTGGCACAGAAATTGCTATAACACTGGGATTCTTAGCAGAGAGCTGGTTAATGTGAATTTACTCAATATGAGTACTGAGCTTGCTTTAATATTTTTGTTTTCGCTGGTGTTTCTCTTTTTCGCCCGTAAAGCAGCCAAGAAAGTGGGTCTTGTGGACAAGCCCAACTATCGCAAACGTCACCAGGGCGTTATTCCTCTGGTTGGCGGCATCTCTGTTTTCGCCGGCATCTGTTTTAGCTTCGCGGTGACCGATTACTACATTCCCCATAGTCTGCTTTACCTGAGCTGCGCTGGCGTGCTGGTGCTGGTCGGAGCGCTTGATGACCGCTTTGATATCAGCGTAAAGATACGCGCCTGCGTTCAGGCAGGCATCGCCGTGGTGATGATGACCATGGCCAAACTCTATCTGCTCAGCCTGGGCTTTATTTTTGGCCCCTGGGAGCTGATCGTCGGGCCTTTCGGCTACGTGCTGACGCTGTTTGCGGTCTGGGCGGCCATCAACGCTTTTAATATGGTGGACGGTATCGACGGTCTGCTGGGCGGCCTGTCCTGCGTCACCTTCCTGGCGATGGGCATTATTCTGTTCGTGGACGGGCAGCAAAGCCTGGCGATGTGGTGTTTTGCGATGATCGCCGCCATTATCCCCTATATCCTGCTTAATCTTGGCGTTTTCGGCCGTCGCTACAAGGTTTTTATGGGCGATGCGGGCAGCACGCTGATTGGCTTTACCATTATCTGGATCCTGCTGGAGGCGACCCAGGGACAAAGCCATCCCGTCACGCCCGTCACGGCGCTGTGGCTGATCGCCATTCCGCTGATGGATATGATCGCCATTATGTATCGCCGCCTCAGCAAGGGCATGAGCCCGTTTTCCGCCGATCGCCAGCACATTCACCATTTGATTATGCGCGCCGGGTTTACCTCGCGGCAGGCCTGCTTTCTGATCACGCTGGCGGCCGCGCTGCTGGCCGGCGTCGGCGTGCTGGGCGAATCGCTGAGCTTTGTGCCGGAGTGGCTGATGCTGGTGCTGTTTTTACTGGCTTTTATGCTCTACGGCTACTGTATTAAACGCGCCTGGCGCGTGGCGCGAATGCTGAAAAGAGTCAAAAGAAGGCTGCGCAAAGCCCGCTAGACCGTTTCGGACCTCTTTACCCTGGACAAGGAATATCATGTATGACGCATCCTGACGTTGCAGAGAACGAGCTGGATATTCGCGGGCTGTGCTGCACGCTATGGCGAGGAAAGCGGTGGATTATCGGCAGCGCGCTGCTTTTTGCCCTGCTGGCCTGGCTCTGCTCGCTGCTGATCACGCCAAAATGGAGCACCACGGCGGTCACCGATCGTCCCACCGTCAATATGTTGGGCAATTACTACTCGCAGCAGCTGTTTCTGAACAATCTGGACAGCCGCAGCAGCAGCACGCCCATCGTTGCGCCCGCCATTGCGGACGAAGCCTATCAGGAGTTCGTGATGCAGCTGGCGTCTTATGACACCCGCCGCGAGTTCTGGCTGCAAAGCGACTACTACAAACAGCGGCAGAGCGGGCAGGCTCGCGACGATGCCGCGCTGCTCGACGAGCTGATCGCCAATATTCAGTATCAGCCCGGCGATGCGGCAAAAAGCCTGAATGACAGCGTCAAGCTGATTGCGGAAACCGCGCCGGCGGCCAACATGCTGCTGCGCCAGTATGTCGCTTTTGCCGGCCAGCGCGCCGCGCAGCATCTTAACGCCGAGCTGGCAGGCGGCTGGGCCGCCCGCGCTCAGCAGCTGAAGGCGCAGGTGCAGCGGCAGGAAGCGGTAGCGAAAGCCATCTATGACCGCCAGATCAACAGCGTGCAGCAGGCGCTGAAAATCGCGCAGCAGCAGGGCTTCGAGCAGGCGAAAACCAGCACGCCTTCAGAACAGCTGCCCGATTCCGAGCTGTTTCTGCTGGGCCGCTCGCTGTTGCAGGCCCGCCTGGAAAACCTGCAGGCCAGCGGGCCGACCTACGATCTGGACTATGATCAAAACAGAGCCATGCTGAGCACGCTGAATGCCGGGCCGAAGCCGGATAATGCTTTCCAGACCTGGCGCTATCTGCGCACGCCGGAAGAGCCGGTGAAGCGCGACAGCCCACGTCGCCTGTTTATGATGATCATGTGGGGTGCCGTAGGCGCGCTGGTTGGCGCGGGTACCGCTTTGCTACGCCGACGTCGCGGTTAAGCGCCGATTTATAGTTACCTGACAGACGAAGGAAAGAGAACAACAGTGAAAGTATTAACTGTTTTTGGCACGCGCCCGGAAGCGATAAAAATGGCTCCGCTGGTTCATGCACTTGCCCAGGATGGCGAGATAGACGCGCGTCTGTGCGTTACCGCGCAGCATCGTGAGATGCTGGATCAGGTGCTGCAGCTGTTTGCTATCGTCCCCGATTACGATTTGAATATTATGCGGCCAGGCCAGGGGCTGACGGAGATCACCAGCCGTATTCTGGAAGGGCTGAAAGGCGTGTTTACGGAGTTCAGGCCGGATGTCGTGCTGGTGCACGGCGATACCACCACGACGTTCGCAGCCAGCCTGGCGGCTTTTTATCACCGCATTCCGGTGGGGCATGTGGAGGCCGGACTGCGTACGGGCGATCTGTATTCGCCGTGGCCGGAAGAGGCCAACCGCACGCTGACCGGGCATCTGGCGACCTGGCACTTCCCGCCGACGGAAACGGCGCGGCAAAATCTGCTGCGCGAAAATCTGCCCGCCGCGCGCATGTTTGTTACCGGCAACACGGTGATCGACGCGCTGTTTTGGGTACGCGATCGCGTGTTAAGCGACGAGCAGCTGCGTAACGGCCTGGCGACTCGCTATCCCTTCCTTGAGGCTGATAAGAAGCTGATCCTGGTAACGGGACACCGTCGGGAAAGCTTCGGCGACGGCTTTGAGCGCATTTGCAGCGCGCTGGCCGATATCGCCCGCCGCCATCCCGAGGCGCAGATCGTTTATCCGGTGCACCTGAATCCTAACGTCAGCGAGCCGGTCAATCGTATTCTCAGCGATATCGACAACGTAGTGCTGATCGAGCCGCAGGAATACCTGCCGTTTGTCTGGCTGATGGATCGTGCCTGGCTGATCCTGACCGATTCCGGCGGCATCCAGGAAGAAGCGCCTTCGCTGGGCAAGCCGGTGCTGGTGATGCGTGATACCACCGAACGCCCGGAAGCGGTAGACGCAGGCACCGTCAGGCTGGTAGGCACTGACACACAAAAAATCGTTCGCGAGGTGACGCGCCTGCTGACGGACGAAGAGGCTTACCAATCCATGAGCCGCGCCCATAATCCCTATGGCGACGGCCTGGCCTGCGAACGTATTGTGCAGGCCCTTAAAAACAATCGGATTTCTTTATAATGTTCAATACCATTTCTGTTATCGGGCTGGGCTATATTGGCCTGCCTACCGCTGCGGCTTTCGCCTCCCGCCAGAAAAAAGTGATCGGCGTGGATATCAACACGCGGGCGGTCGAGACGATTAATCGCGGCGACATTCATATCGTGGAGCCGGACCTGGACGTGGTGGTGAAAACGGCCGTGGAGCAGGGCTATCTGCGGGCGACCACCCGGCCAGAGCCGGCGGACGCTTTTCTGATCGCAGTGCCGACGCCGTTCAAAGACGGACACCAGCCGGATCTCGCCTGGGTCAAAGCGGCGGCCGAGTCCATCGCGCCGGTGCTGAAAAAAGGCGATCTGGTTATCCTGGAATCGACCTCGCCCGTGGGCGCGACGGAGCAGATGGCCGAGTGGCTGGCGATGGCGCGCAGCGATCTGGCTTTTCCTCAGCACGCGGGCGAAAAAGCCGACGTGCAGATCGCCTATTGCCCGGAGCGCGTACTGCCCGGCCAGGTGATGGTCGAGCTGATTAAAAACGACCGCGTGATCGGCGGCATGACGTCGCTTTGCTCGCAGAGAGCGTGCGATCTCTACAAAATATTCCTTGAGGGCGAGTGTGTGGTCACTAACTCGCGCACCGCTGAGATGTGCAAGCTGACGGAAAACAGCTTCCGCGACGTCAATATCGCCTTCGCCAACGAGCTGTCGCTGATCTGTGCCGATCAGGGCATCAGCGTCTGGGAGCTGATCGCGCTGGCCAACCGCCATCCCCGCGTCAATATTTTACAGCCCGGCCCTGGCGTCGGCGGCCACTGCATCGCCGTGGATCCGTGGTTTATCGTGGCGCAGAATCCGGTACAGGCTCGCCTGATCCGCACCGCGCGCGAAGTTAACGACAGCAAGCCGCACTGGGTGCTGGAGCAGGTGAAGAAAAAGCTGGCCGAGTGCCTGGTCGCCAGCGACAAACGCCCCAGCGAGCTGACCATCGCCTGCTTTGGCCTGGCCTTTAAGCCCAATATCGACGACCTGCGGGAAAGTCCGGCAATGGAAGTGGCGCAGATGATCGCCGACTGGCATCAGGGCGTCACTCAGCTGGTCGAGCCGAATATTCACGAGCTGCCGAAGGGGATGCCGGAGAGAAGCGTGCTGGTTACGCAGGAAGAGGCGTTACGCCAGGCGGACGTGCTGGTTATGCTGGTGGATCATCAGCAGTTCAAAACCATCGACGTCGAAGGCCTGCGCTCGCGCTGGCTGGTGGATACCAAAGGCCTCTGGCGATGAACGCCACCGCTTTGCCGGGACGCGTCGAACCGCTGACGTGGGAAAACGCGTTCTTCGCTATCAACAGCGCCCTGCTGACCGTCGATCTGCACGAGGCGCCGATCGATGAAGCGTCGCTACGGCAATATGACCTCGTCCAGGCGAAAATCCTGTCGCAGCAGACGGCGGAGCTGGATGCGTTAAGCGCGCTGGGGTTTCGCTTTGTGGAAGGCGAAGCGGATTTCGTGCTGGGTATCGGCGTGGGCGGCAGGCCGGAAGGCATTCGCATTGCCCGTAAGGAACATATTCCGGCGCTGCGCGAGGTAGCCAGCAGCGCTTTTGCCTTCAGCCGCTTTCGCGCGCCCTGGTATAAAGCGGAAGACAGCGGGCGATTCTATGCGCAGTGGGTGGAAAACGCTGTACTGGGGACTTTCGACCATCAGTGCCTGATTGCCGTCAACGACCAGGGCGAACTACAGGGTTTCGTCTCACTGCGCGAGCTGGCCGACGGCAGCGGCAGGATCGGCCTGCTGGCGACGCTGCCTGAGGCGCAGGGACTGGGCGTCGGTCAGCGCATGATCGAGGCCGCCATTGACTGGTGTCGCGCGCGACGCCTGACGCGTCTGCATGTTGCCACTCAGCTTGGCAATCTGCCGGCACTCCGACTTTATCATCGCTGCGGCGGCGTAATTGAACGCACCGCCTGGTGGCTCTACAGGTAATTTTATGATCCCGTTTAATGCCCCACCGGTGGTGGGAACCGAACTTGAGTATATGCAGTCCGCGATGGGCAGCGGCAAGCTGTGCGGCGACGGCGGCTTTACCCGTCGCTGCCAGCAGTGGATGGAAAACCGGTTCGGCAGCCGCAAGGTGCTGCTGACGCCTTCCTGCACCGCCTCGCTGGAGATGGCCGCCATCCTGATCGACATTCAGCCCGGCGATGAAGTGATTATGCCGAGCTACACCTTCGTCTCTACCGCCAACGCCTTTGTGCTGCGCGGCGCGACTATCGTGTTTGTCGATATCCGTCCCGATACGCTCAACATCGACGAAAAACTGATCGAAGCGGCCATCACCGAGAAAACGCGCGCGATCGTGCCCGTGCATTACGCGGGCGTCGCCTGTGAGATGGATACGATCATGGCGCTGGCGGAAAAGCATAAACTCTATGTGATTGAAGACGCGGCGCAGGGCGTAATGGCTACCTACAAAGGCAAAGCGCTGGGCACGATTGGCCATATCGGCTGCTTCAGCTTTCACGAAACCAAGAACTATACAGCGGGCGGCGAGGGCGGCGCGACGCTGATCAACGATTCGGCGCTGGTGGAAAGAGCAGAAATTATCCGTGAAAAAGGCACCAACCGCAGCCAGTTCTTTCGCGGCCAGGTGGATAAATACACCTGGCGGGATATCGGCTCCAGCTACCTGATGGCCGATTTGCAGGCCGCTTATCTCTGGGCGCAGCTGGAAGAGGCCAAACGCATCAACGAGCAGCGCCTGCGCCTGTGGCAGAACTACTACGACGCGCTGCTGCCCGTCGCCGCCAGCGGACGAATTACGCTGCCGACCCTTGCGGCAGATTGCCAGCACAACGCGCATATGTTCTATATCAAGCTGCGCGATAACGACGACCGCAACGCGCTGATTAACTGGTTAAAAGAAGCGGAAATCCTGGCCGTATTTCACTATATCCCGCTGCATTCGTCACCGGCCGGGCAGCGTTTTGGCCGTTTTCACGGGGCGGATCGCTACACCACGGCGGAAAGCGAACGCCTGCTGCGGCTGCCGCTGTTTTACAACCTTTCCGACAATAACCAGAAAACGGTTATCAACTCGCTGCTGAGCTGGTTCTGATATGTCGCTGGCTAAAGCTTCGGTGTGGACGGCAGCGTCCACGCTGGTAAAAATCGCTGCCGGTCTGCTGGTGGTCAAGATGCTGGCCGTGTCCTTTGGCCCGGCGGGCGTGGGGCAGGCGGGCAACTTTCGCCAGCTAATCACCGTGCTGGGCGTGCTGGCTGGCGCAGGCATCTTCAACGGCGTCACCAAATACGTGGCGGAATATCAGCAGCAGCCTGCCCGGCTGCGCGCCGTAACCGGCACGGCGTCGGCAATGGTGCTGGGCTTCTCTACGCTGCTGGCGGTGGTTTTCCTGCTGTTTGCCGAACCGGTCAGCGTCGGCCTGTTTGGTCACGGCGGCTATGCGAACGTGGTGCGGATGCTGGCTTTTGTGCAGGTCGGCATCGCCTGGGCCAACCTGGCGCTGGCGGTGATCAAAGGCTTTCGCGATGCGATGGGCAACGCGCTGTCGCTGATCGCAGGCAGCCTGATCGGCGTGGCGGCGTGGTTTGTCTGCTACTGGCTGGGCGGCTACAGCGGCGCGCTGATCGGCATGGCGCTGGTTCCGGCGCTGGTAGTGGTGCCCGCGGCGCTGTTGCTGGCAAAGCGCGACCATCTGCCGCTGCATTTCCTTAAGCCGCAGTGGCACGGCGACATCGCGCGTAGTCTGGGTAAATTCACGCTGATGGCGCTGATGACCGCCGTAACGCTGCCGGTCGCCTGGGTGATGATGCGTAATCTGCTGGCGGCGCACGACGGCTGGGAGCAGGTCGGTCTGTGGCAGGGCGTAACCAGCATCTCGGACGCTTATCTGCAATTTATCACCGCCTCTTTCAGCGTCTATCTGCTGCCGACGCTGGCAAAGCTGACCGATAAAAAAGCGATCTCGCGCGAGATCCGGCGGTCGCTGAGCTTTGTGCTGCCTGCGGTGATGGCGGTCAGCCTTACCGTCTGGCTGCTGCGCGACGTGGCGATCTGGCTGCTGTTTTCCAGCAGGTTCACCGGGATGCGCGACCTCTTTATCTGGCAGCTGACCGGCGACGTTTTTAAGGTAGGCGCTTATGTGTTCGGCTATCTGGTGATTGCCAAAGCCTCGCTGCGTTTTTACCTGCTGACGGAAGTCAGCCAGTTTCTGCTGCTGACGCTGTTTGCCTGGTGGCTGATCCCACTGCACGGCGCTGTCGGCGCGGCGCAGGCCTATATGGCAACCTACATCGTCTATTTTGCGCTTTGCGCTGGCGTATTTTTTCTTTATCAAAGACAAGTATGACAACACTGATCCACGTTCTTGGCTCGCCGATTGAGCACCACAACCAGACCGTTCTGCGGTTTTTTAATGACGTCATGACCCAGGCCGCGCCGTGCAATGAACAGCGCCAGTTTTGGGTCGTGGGCGAACCTGCGACGGCGTTTCCCTCACTGGCTATTCGCTGGTTTAAGGATAAAAAAAGCATTGCTGAGGCAGTAACTGCCCGCGCACAGGCCGATCGACAGACGCGCTTTTTCTTTCATGGCCAGTTCAATCCGACGCTGTGGCTGGCGCTGCTGCTGCGCAAAATCCGGCCTGACCAGGCGTACTGGCATATCTGGGGCGCCGATCTCTACGAGCAGGCTGGCGGCCTGAAGTTCCGTCTGTTTTACGCCATGCGTCGTCTGGCGCAAAAGCGCATCGGTCATGTCTTCGCCACGCGCGGCGATATCGCCTTTTTCCAGCAGCGTCAGCCTACCGTGCCCGCTTCGCTGCTCTATTTCCCGACGCGCATGGCGCAGGTCGCATTGCCTGATGCGCCAAAAAACAGCGAGCTGACCATTCTGGTCGGCAACTCCGGCGATGCCAGCAACCGTCACCTTCAGGCGTTGCAGGAAATCCATCAGCAGTTCGGCGAGCGGGTGAACGTCATTGTGCCCATGGGCTACCCGGCAAATAACGACGCTTATATCCAGCGCGTGCGGGAAGCCGGCGCGGCGCTGTTTGGCGCCAGGCTGAACGTGCTGACCGAAAAGCTTGATTTTACGGCTTACCTGGCGCTACTTGCCCGTTGCGATTTGGGCTACTTTATCTTCGAGCGCCAGCAGGGCATTGGCACGCTGTGTCTGCTGATCCAGGCCAACATTCCGTTTGTTATCAACCGTAAAAATCC
Source organism: Erwinia plantamica (assembly GCF_043420595.1). Taxonomy (NCBI): domain Bacteria; kingdom Pseudomonadati; phylum Pseudomonadota; class Gammaproteobacteria; order Enterobacterales; family Erwiniaceae; genus Erwinia; species Erwinia plantamica. The sequence continues at coordinate 2,894 of NZ_JBGCUC010000028.1, read as the reverse complement.
TTTCTGGCAGGATCTGACCGGGCAGCAGGTGCCGGTGCTTTTTGCCGGTGATAAACTAACACCGGAGCTGATCGCCGAAACAAAGCGGCAGATGGCCGGCATGGATAAAGCCGCCATCGCCTTTTTCGACCCGACCTTTGTGGCGGGCTGGCAGCAGGCGCTGGCGCTGGCGGAAGGAGCAACGGCATGATTTTTTCACAGTTTGCAGGCCTGCTGTCGGTCTGGCTGCTGTCGCTGGGGCTGATTTTGACGCTGACCTGGCGAGAGTTTCGGCGCGTGCGGTTTAACTTCAACGTCTTCTTCTCGCTGCTTTTTCTGCTGACCTTTTACTTTGGCTTCCCGCTGACCTGCGTGCTGGTGTTTGGCTTCAATGTGCAGGTGGTGCCTGCGGATTATTTGCTGCAGGCGATGCTTGCCGCAACCTGCTTCTACGCTATCTATTATGTCAGCTATAAAACCCGGCTCAGGCAGGCGACGGAAAGGCCCGCTCGCCAGGTGTTCACCATCAACCGCGTTGAGGCGCACCTGACGTGGAGCATCCTGGCGCTGATTGCGCTGGGCACGGTGCTGGTGTTCTTTCTGCATAACGGTTTTCTGCTGTTTAAGCTGCACAGCTACAGCCAGATTTTCTCGGCAGAAGTGTCGGGCGTGGCGCTGAAGCGCTTCTTCTACTTCTTTATCCCGGCGATGCTGGTGGTCTACTTCCTGCGTCCCGGCCTGAAAAGCTGGCTGCTGTTCCTGGTGGCTACCGTCGCTTTTGGGCTGCTGACCTATGCGATTGTCGGCGGCACGCGCGCCAACATCATCATCGCTTTCGCGCTGTTTCTTTTTATCGGCATCATCCAGGGCTGGATCACGCTGTGGATGCTGGCCGCCGCAGGCGTCGCGGGCATCGTTGGCATGTTCTGGCTGGCGCTGCGCCGTTATAACCTCGACGTCAGCGGCAGCGAGGCGTTTTACACCTTCCTTTACCTGACGCGCGATACCTTTTCGCCCTGGGAAAATTTGGGTCTTCTGCTGCAAAATTACGACAAAATCGAATTCCAGGGGCTGGCGCCCATCGTCCGGGATTTCTACGTCTTTATTCCGGGCTGGCTGTGGCCGGACAGGCCTTCGGTGGTACTGAACAGCGCCAACTACTTTACCTGGGAAGTGCTGAACAACCATTCCGGGCTGGCGATCTCGCCGACGCTGTTAGGCTCGCTGGTGGTGATGGGCGGCGTCTGGTTTATTCCGCTGGGCGCGGTGGCGGTAGGCATGATTATCAAATGGTTCGACTGGCTGTATGCCAAAGGACGTCATGAGGATAATCGCTACAAGGCCGCCATTCTGCAAAGCTTCTGCTTCGGCGCGGTTTTTAATATGATCGTGCTCGCCAGAGAAGGGCTGGACGCCTTCGCCTCCCGCGTGGCGTTCTTCTGCCTGATTTTTGCGGCGGCGGTGGTGGCAGCCAAGCTGCTCTACTGGTTGTTCGACAGCGCGGGCGTAATCCGTGCGCGGCCGGTGCGCCATCCGGGCGCAAAAACAAAACCTGTTAGCCAGTAACTTTAAGGACCTGTCATGGACTCCGCTTTTACGCCGCCGCACTACCCGATCCGCGGCATTACGCTGTTGGGCTTTCGCGATATGGCCGAATTCCTTGATTATCTCTGGCTGGGGGAACGCCTGAAAAGCGGCACGCTGGTGGCTATCAATGCGGAAAAGGTGCTGACGGCGGAAAGCCGCCCGGAAATTCATCGTCTGATCGACGAGGCGGAATATAAGTACGCCGACGGCATCAGTATCGTCCGCTCCATCCGCAAAAAGTATCCGCAGGCTAAGGTTGCGCGTATTGCCGGAGCCGATCTGTGGGAAGGACTGATGGAGCGTGCCGGCCGCGAAGGCACGCCGGTTTTCCTGGTCGGCGGCAAGCCGGGCATTTTGTCCCAGACCGAAGAGAAGCTGAAGCGCCAGTGGAACGTCAATATCGTTGGCTCGCAGGACGGCTATTTCGCGCCTGCCGATCGGGAAGCGCTGTTTGCCCGCATCGCCGCCAGCGGCGCAAAGATTGTCACCGTGGCGATGGGATCGCCGCGTCAGGAGATCCTGATGCGCGACTGCAAGGCTCTCTACCCTGATGCGCTCTATATGGGCGTAGGCGGCACCTACGATGTTTTCACGGGCAACGTGAAGCGCGCGCCGAAAATATGGCAGAGAACGGGCTTTGAGTGGCTTTATCGGCTGATCGTGCAGCCTTCGCGGATTGGAAGGCAGCTCAGCCTGCTAAAATACCTGCGTTATCACCTGCGCGGCGATCTTTAATTAACGGCTTTTAAACGGCCTCATCGGTTAAAAGACAAGCATTAACGCGCTAAAACGCCTGTAGTTTAGACAGAACGCACAAAGCGTAAGCAAACGGAATTTTTTGTGCAAAAAGCACTGGACAGGATCGGCTCGAATCCGTAGTATGCCCATCCGCAACGGCGCTACGCGCCCGTAGCTCAGCTGGATAGAGCGCTGCCCTCCGGAGGCAGAGGTCTCAGGTTCGAATCCTGTCGGGCGCGCCATTAAGTTTGTGCGCAAGAGCTGCGGTGGTAGTATTACCGCGTTAGGTAGTAAAGCAGTACGAGTAACAGGTGTGGTGGCTATAGCTCAGTTGGTAGAGCCCTGGATTGTGATTCCAGTTGTCGTGGGTTCGAGTCCCATTAGCCACCCCAGATTTTGTATGCGAAGGTGGCGGAATTGGTAGACGCGCTAGCTTCAGGTGTTAGTGTTCTTACGGACGTGAGGGTTCAAGTCCCTCTCTTCGCACCACAAAATCTTTAGCAGTACGCAGTTTTCGGCGAGTAGCGCAGCTTGGTAGCGCAACTGGTTTGGGACCAGTGGGTCGGAGGTTCGAATCCTCTCTCGCCGAC
>NZ_JBGCUC010000027.1:0-45962 GCF_043420595.1 Erwinia plantamica | reverse complement strand
AAGCTGAATTTGCGGGAAGGCCCGGTGGTTTCCAGGGCAATGCTCGGGAATTGTTCGGGGTTATTAGCCTTTTCTTTTCGTCCGTAGAACCCGGCTTTTGTCCGGTACTCACCCAACGTGGCAGATTCGATGCCGTTGGCATCCAGGTTGATATAACTTCCGCCGCCATTGATCACCACACGCTTATTTGCCGTAATGTGGATCTCATCCTCAGTGCTGGTAATACTGAGTTCCCCACGCGCCACCAGTTCCATCAAATCATTCTGCGCCTGTATTTTTACCGGCCCCTGGTTCGCGATGAGCTTGATCCCCAGCTTCCGAACAAACACGCTCAGGGCATTACCCACGCCGATGAACAGATTTTTCACCGCGCTGACGTCTGCATTTTTACCGGCAGTGGCTATCAGGTTCTGGCCAGCAGACACCTGCAGATGTTGTCCGCTGGTCAGCGCCATACCCTCCGGCGCGCTGAGCAGCAGCACCGATTTTTTGAGGTCCGTCAACTGCTGTTCCAGCAGCGTGACCTGCGCCTGGAGATCGGCCGGGTTCGCGGTCGCCTTCTGCGCGTCATCGGAGATGGATGTCATCTGCTCCCGGGCGTTACCCAGATTGCTGACCGCCGGCTGCATCTCCAGCACCTGGCCCTGCGCTTTCGTCTGGCCATCAGCGCTGATGAACATCCCTTTCTGTGCCCGGATGGCTCCCCAGCTGTCGGTTCTGAGCTCAAAACCCTCACCGCGCTTCTGCTTCTCAGCATCCACTAAATGTCCCAGATTCAGCTGACTCTTGCCGCCGTACTCGGTGGAGACCTTGATATGCTCCTGATCACGGCTGTCATCGAGGCGGATTTTGTTGTTCGCCGGGGTGCGCAGGACGTTACGTTTGTAGTTTCGGATAGTGACATGGTCGCCGTGGGCCGAGTCGTGCAGCACGCCGGAGATGTACGGCCGGTCCGGGTTACCGTCTTCAAAGCCAATCGCCACTTCGGTGCCCGCCAGCAGTGGCAGGTGCAGGCCGTAAGTATCGCCGGCATAGGGACGTGACTGCCGGACCCACAGGCTCTCGAACCCGGTCTCCCGGTTATCACGGTCAAACAGCATGTTGACGCGATAGCGGCCGTCTTTATCGATATGGCCGTAGGTGTCATTTTCGATGGTGCTGGTGACGCGGGCCGGTAATGTGCCGGCCATCACCGGGCGTGAACCGGGCTCAGGACGATAACAAAAGTCGGTGCTGTCCGGGATACCGTCAAACCTGACGCCGAAGTCCTCATCACGCCGCGCATGGCTGTGCATCGCCGTGATGACCACGCCATGAGCAAACACGTCGGCCACTTCGTACCCGCCGGTGACTTTCAGAACCTGACCCGGAGAGAGCGTCGGGCAGCTGGTGATGGCATGGGTCTGCGTCTGGCCATTCAGGTAGCGCTCATGACGAATGCGGGCATAAAACACCCCGGACTCCGGTGCCGGATGGTGGTCATGGGTATCACCCGCCGTCAGATAGTTATCCGCATAGTGATAGGCCTCACCGTAGGTGGTGGCATCCCCGCGGGTGGCATCGACCCGGGTGTCCATGTCATCCGTGGCCTGACGGTAGTTGTAATCACGGGTGCAGACCTGCTTCTGTACCACGTTATGGTGGCTCTCCATGCCCCAGACCGGGTCCACGCCCTCCGAATGCTGTCCTGATGGCGGAACCGATGGCAGCGTCAGGCCTTTTTCATACCCCTGCTGACCGTCGTAAAACTCCACGACGTCGATGTTCAGACGCGTATCAGTGGTAAAGCGGAACCAGATACCCACCTCACCCAACAGGCGGGTGATGAAGTGCAGGTCGTCTTCACCGTACTGCATCACCTGTTCACGCTGCGGGTATTCACGACTTAGCGAGAACAGAAAATCCTGACCGCGCATGTTGTGACGCTCGCGCAGGACTTTTTCCACGATTTGTGGCACCGACATGTCCTGGTAAATGGCGTTCTGGTGTGAACGGTCAAGCAGGGCCAGGCGTGGCCGGAGCGTCAGGGCATAATGCGTCTCATCTTTTGAGGTACTGAGACGTTCAAAGCCCGTAACCACGCCCTGAATTACCCGCACTGGCTGCTGCACTTTAATACCGTAACCCCGGTCAACCGGGGCCTGCAGCGTCAGGGAGGAGGCTTTCATCAGCATCATTTCTTTGCTGATGGCATGGTTACCGCTGGTAAATTCAATACGGTAGCTGAACGGCGTGCTCAGGGCTTCATCACCTTCAAACGCCAGCACATCAAGCTCCGAACTGCACTCTTTTACCGCCAGCTGATGGTGGTTATGGCTGAATCTTATCGGCAAGTTGATGCTCATACGTTCACTCCTTGTGTACGGCCAAACTCCAGTCCGATACCCTCTTTCTCACTCGAGCTAAGGCGTACGACCGGGTTTCTGTTTTGCAGCCATGTGGGTCAGCAACTGCTGACTCAGCACCGGCAGAATTTGTTGATTGAGCAGACTGTTGACGTTGCGTGCGCCGGTATCCGGCAGCAGGCAGGCGGCGGTCAGCGCGGTTTTACCCACGCCAGGCTCGCCAACCAGGTTCGGGTTGTTCTTACGACGAAGGGAAAGAATGTCCACCCTCTGATGGTCTTCCCCCTGTTCGGGCAGCGTCAGCAGCCAGTGCTCAGGCAGGATTTCTGCATGGGTGCGGGTCTGACACAGGGAGGCAGCCCCTTCCATCGCACGGGCGCAGTAGGGATTAAGACGTCGAAGAAGGCTTGCCGGATTCTCCATGAGATTCTCTCTTTATCGGTTCCTGGTCACGCTACCGCCCCTCGCTGTTTCCCTTTGTTCAGGGGACCAAAGCGCACAAGGTCAGGCTGGCAGACAGTTTGTCGGTTTCTTTGCTGAAAGCCCGCGTACTGCAGACGTTCAGCAAAACAGCAGAAAGGTTATCCCCTCCGCTTAAAAACGAGGATTACGCTAAAGAGTTCGTGTCGCAGGAAGGCGGCAAGTTCGTAAGTCTCCGGGAACATAGATAACTGTATGACCGGAGCGAGCCAACGCACCTGCGGCGCGAAATATGACGCGTAATCAGGCGGTGGCGCGTTCGTTCCAGGAGTCGGAATGAATGATGTTGCCGTCTTTGTAGGTCCAGGTGATTTTTTCGTAACGCAGCTCGATCTGCTCAAGGTGGTTATGCTTCTCGTAAGCAGGATCCTTGATGTCGTGCATCACCGGGTTTACTTTCACCACTTTCACGTTTTCCAGTTTGGTGTTGAAGTACTCCACTTCCTGGCCCGAGTTGTTGATTTTGTACCACTTGAATTCCGCAGATTTCAGGGTCTGACCAGTGGTCACCGCCTTATACAGATACGGGCTGGACGAGTCGATTTCCTTGGTGAACAGGAACGGGGTGTGGATACGGGTACCGGTCAGCTTGCCGGTGTTATTGTTGGTCGGGATGTACAGGTTATGCTCCTGCGCCACCACTTCGATGCTGCCGCCACGCTCCTGAACGTCCACAGCCCCTTTGATGTCCGCGCCGCCGTCGTCTTTCAGCCAAAGATAAACAGGAATTGCCATGTAATTACTCTCCATTGTGTTGTGATGCGTCATCATCCTGCGATGACGCCAGGGTTTTGCCCGATATCTGACAGGCGTTGGCCTGCGGTACCAGACTGATTTCGACACGGCGGTTGAGTGCACGGCCCTTCGGGGCGTCATTGGTTGCGATCGGACGGCTTGCGCTATAGCCCTGCACCGCAAAACAGCTTTCCGGCACATCGCCGGTGTCATGCATCCAGTCGCGTACCGCTGCGGGATTTGTCGGGAAACCTGCTCCGGGGAGAATTCATTTATGCTCCGGAATGTCAGACTGACGTTGTCTTCGCAACCGTCACCGGCAAGCATATTTTTAACGGTCAGATTTATTTTTGAGGAATATTCAGAAAGAACTGAGTCAAAGTTATTTTTTTTCAGATTAACTTTTTTGCGCTCAGATAGTGGTGCAGACTCCCGGCCGTTGCTGAAATCGCCCGCAACCAGTAATTTCAGGGGAAGCTCGGTTTTCTTGCTCGCTCCACCCGTATGCAAATCAATTTTTAAATTAATACGTGCCTTGGGTATTTCGCACTGAGAGGAAGAGTCAGACATGGCTGTCCCTGTTCTATGAAATTATAGAAACGGTCAATACCAGTGAGAAATTAACAAAAAAGGCAAACCCTGCCAGAACAACATCCCGGTTCTCGTCATCCGACAAGAATCAACACCCCGGAATTAAAAGCGAGCGCATTCCATTCACCAGCATATCGACACTATATTTTTTGGGCTTTTATCTGAAATCGAAGATTTTCGGACAAGACCTTATAGCCGGAGTGTAAGAATGTTTGCGCATGACTAAAAACAAAATAATGTAACTAAATATTACATCGAAAAGGTTTAACAAAATTAGATCATCTTTATGATTTGTATGAACTTTATTGCATAACCCCTTCAGACCCTATGGAATAAGGGTGTGCAACAAAAGATCAATTTAACTTAGGGATAAAACCGTATAAAACCTCCTTCAATCACGTGAATTTTTGATTTTGTATTTTTATCAAAAATGAGAGCCAGGACGTGACTGAGCATGTACAAAACTGATGAAATATACAGAATTTCATACCTTTTTATTATTCACTTGAACGAGGCTTATTTATTTTCATCAAAACAATAACGTCAGCCAGCCGGTACAAATCCAACTGTGTAGACCCACGGCCAGCATAAGATTGTCGGTGGCGAAGGATGACGAGCCTGCAGGCGTTGACGCGAATACTCACTCATACGCAACCAGACTTCAAAAATACATTGCAGCTTTGCCTTAAAATACTCAATCAGCTACGGCATAGCAAAAAATGTACCTTTATAAGTTTACAAGACAGATAAACCGCGTTGTACAGCAATGCCGGCACATAAAGTTATTCCCTTTACTACCGGCATTTCTTTGTTGAGCACGCCTTTATTTATGATCCCGCCGATAAAGCTGCCACTCGTCGATGCGCTCGCCGCCAGGCAGCGTGCAGTAGCCTCTCTGGCCCTGCGCCGTTTTCACGATCTCTGATGTACCGCCCTGCTCAATGCACCAGGCCGCCGCCGGGTTTTTCATGTTCAACGAGGTTGGTTTACTGGCATTCTGCGCACAGCCGGTTGCCAATAAGGCACAGATAAACAATAAATTCTTTCTCATTATCACCTCTGTTCAGATGGATCCCATTGCGTCTCATTATCAGTCAGATAACAATAGTAAGCGCTATAGTTTAAGGTGTTGTACGTCAATCACCGCTCACTGAGTTAACGATTAACGCCAAAGGATTGGGATTGATACTCGCCTCAGCGCCTGCAACGGCCGACTAACGACAAGGAATGCTCTATGCGAACCGCCACTTTTACCCTGCGTCTTACCCGGGACGTCAGCCAGTTTCTGCTGCCGGATCTGCGCGCGCTGCTGCCGCCGGAAAGCGTACAGTTTTTTTCCAACGAGCTGGATGAGGAGTGGCATTACACGCTGCTCTGTCTGCAAAGCGACCATACCTGCTCGCTGACGGTTTCCGCTATCCTGGTCTGGCATCAGCTGAAGAAAATCCATGTGATGCTCTACCGTTCACCGCAGCTACAGCAGGAGCTTGCTAACCCTTCCTCTGCGGAGCTTTACACCCTGCTACAGGTGCCGGGCGCGGTGCTTTATCTTTCCTGACGCCTGCACCGCCGGGATTTGACGCCGTTATTCTGCGGTATTCCACTGATTGGTTTTTACGCGCCCGCCGTAAAATCACCATAAAGTCACTGGAAAACCGTACCGGAGTCCCCCCTGATGCCAGATAAAGATCCTGTTGTTGAACGTCTTACCGTCGAGCTGCTTGCGCTCAGGCAGATCGTGCAGATGCTGATTGCCTATGGCAACGTGCCGACCGGCGGCAAGCTGAATAAATACCTGCAAAAAGTGGCCGATGATACGGAACAGCGCGAGGATCACCGCGGTCCGAACAAAGCCATTGCTGAGGCTATCCGCAGCTATATTAAGTAGGTTCCTGACCTCGCCAAGGCGAGGTTTTTTTTTGCCCTTACCGTTTATCCTCTTTGATTTTGTTACATTTTCCCTCCAGCAACGTTAAGCGCTTTCAGCCAGGCTTACCGAATTGATGTATTGCGACCAGTAAGGGAATGTGATGACCAGACCAGACTACCGCCTGTTGGCTTCCGCCACGCAGAATAAAGATACCGCTTTCAGCCAGCAGGAAAGAGCGGACGCGCATCTTGAAGGGCTGCTGCCGCCTGCGGTGGATTCGCTGGCAACGCAAATGCAGCGTGTGCTGGAACATCTGGACAACAAACCCGACGATATTGAGAAGTATATCTATTTGCAGGAGCTGGCTGACCGCAACGAAACGCTGTTTTACGCCACGCTGATGTCCGATCCGGTTACTTTTATCCCGCTGGTTTACGATCCGACTATCGCCGACGCCTGCCGAAAATATGGCCATATCTATCGACGTCCCAAAGGCATGTATCTGACCCGGCAAATGAAAGGCCGACTGAAAGAAGTTTTGCGTAACTGGCCGCAAAAAGAGGTGCGCTTTATCTGCGTGACCTCTGGTGGCCGCATCTTAGGGCTGGGCGATATTGGCGCCAACGGCGCGCCCATTCCGGTGGGCAAGCTGCAGCTTTATACCGCCTGCGCCGCCGTGCCGCCTCAGGGGCTGCTGCCGGTGCATCTGGATATCGGCACCGGCAACGAACAGCTTCGGGACGATCCGCTTTATACCGGCCTGCGGGAAGCAAAGCTTGACCAGCAGGCGCTGGACGAGCTGCTGGATGAATTTGTCGCCGCCGTCAACGACGTATTTCCCGGCTGCTGCATCCATTTTGAGGACTGGCAGGGCGACGACGCCATCCGCTATCTCCAGCGCTACCAGCAGCAGGCGCTGGTGTATAACGATGATATTCAGGGCACTGCCAGCGTGGTGCTTGCGGGCCTGCTGACCGCGCTGGAGACAACCGGCGGCAGGCTGGCGGAACAGCGCGTGCTGTTTGCCGGTGCAGGTTCGGCAGGCACCGGTATCGCCAATATGCTGGTTGACGCTATGGTGCAGGAAGGTGCCGATCGGAAACAAGCGCAACAGGCAATTACGCTGTTTGATAAACAAGGACTGATTACCGCTGAGCGCGACGACCTGAATACATCGCAAAAAGCCTATGCGCACGACATGCCCGCAGAAAGCGATCTGCAAAAAGTGGTTGAGCGCGTTAAGCCCACCATGCTGATTGGCGTCAGCACTCAGGGCGGGCTGTTCAGCGAAGGCGTGGTAAAAGCGATGAGTAAGCTGAACGACCGGCCAATCATTTTTGCACTCTCCAATCCCACCGAAAATGCGGAATGTACCGCAAAACAGGCCTATGAATGGAGCGACGGCAAGGCGCTGTTTGCGGCGGGCGTGCAGTTCGGAGAAGAAAAAATTAACGGTGAAACGCGCTATCCCGGCCAGGCGAATAATTTTTATATTTTCCCGGCGGTCAGCCTGGCGATTTACGCCGCCAGACCGGCGCGCGTGGACGACAAGCTGTTTATCGAAGCGGCCCGCCTGTGCGCACAGCAGGTCAGCAAGGCGGAGCGGGAAAAAGGCAAGCTCTATCCTTCCCAGGCCGATATCGTTAAAACGGAAATCGCCATAGCCAGCGGCCTGATACGCTACCTGTTTAAGCACGGTTTGGCCGGTGTGGAAGAGCCGCAGGAGATTGACAACTGGCTGCAAACGCTGATCTACAGGCCGGATTACGCCTGATAAAGATCGCGTAACCCTTTATCCTGAAGCCATCGCCCTTCTCCATAAAGCGATGCAGGAACGAAAATAAAAACCCGGCACGATGCCGGGTTTTTATTAGTTAGCGTCAGGCCACTCTGAACGCGGAGATATCCTGCGCCAGCTGGGCGGCTTCCGTGCGCAGCGCTTCGGTGTTTTCCGCCGTCTGCGTCACCAGCAGCAGGTTCTGCTGAATGCCGCGCTCCATCTGCGACACCGCCAGGGTGACCTCGCTGATGCCTTTGCTCTGTTCGTCGCCCGCTACGCGGATTTCACCCACTACCTCTTTGACTTTCAGCACGTCGTTCACCAGGCCCGCCAGCTTTTCGCCCGCGCCTTCCACCAGCCGACTGCCGGCCAGCACCGTGGTGTCGGACTCGCTAATCAATGCTTTGATCTCCTGCGCCGCAGCGGCGCTGCGCTGCGCCAGAGCACGCACTTCCGCCGCGACCACGGCGAAGCCACGCCCCTGTTCGCCCGCCCTGGCCGCTTCCACCGCCGCGTTCAGCGCCAGTATATTGGTCTGGAAGGCGATCCCATCAATCACGCTGAGGATTTCGCCCACGCGGCTGGAGGACGTTTTGATCGAAGCCATAGTAGCAATCACCTGATTCATTACCTCGCTGCTGCTGCGGGCGATCTGCGCCGTCTGCTCCGTAAAGGAGTCCGCCAGACGGGTATTTTCCGCATTCAGCTGTACCGTGGCGTTGAGCTGCTCCATTGCCGCCGCGCTCTGCTCCAGCGCCGCCGCCTGATCGCTGATTTTCGCCGAGAACGCCTGGTTGCCTTCCGCCAGCGAACTGGCGCTGGCGGCCACGTTGACGCCGCTGGCCTGTACGCTGGTGATCACGCCTGCGATTTTATCGACGAACTGGTTAAACGACACCGCGATTTCGGCGATCTCATCTTTACCGACCGTGGCCAGACGACGGGTCAGGTCGCCGTCGCCGTTGGCGATTTCATCCAGCGCCGCGCGGGTTGACTCCAGCCTTGCCGCCAGACGACGGGCAAACAGCCAGACCAGCACCAGCAGAACCACCAGCGCCGGGATCAGCACGATAAAGATATCCTGCAGGATATTATCCGCCAGCGCGGTGACTTTCGCCTGCGGCGTTACCAGGCCGATAATCCAGCCTGTGTCGGGCATCCTGAACAGCGTAACCTGCGCCTGCTTATTCAGTACGCCATCCTGAATGTGATTCAGGGTAGTCATGGTTTTATTTTCCGCGATGCCCTTCAGCACCGGCGCCAGCCAGGGTTTTTCCGCCGCCAGCGCGCTGAACTTCTTCAGCGCCTTATCTTTGCCGCCGGGGAAATAGAGCACGTTGCCCGCGCCATCCAGCGCAAAGGCGTAGCCGCCGGTCAGATTGCCGTGGCTCTGCATAAAACCGGAAAGGTTATCCAGCAGCACGTCAAAAGTCGCCACGCCGGCAAACTTTTCGCCCTGCACGTAAGGCACGCTACAGGTGACCATATTCACCTGGGAAATCGGATCCTGATAAACTTCCGACCAGCTGCATTTGCTGCGCGACGCTTCCCGGGCAGAGGTATACCAGCTCTCGTTATGGTAGCCCGCGCTGCCCGGCTCGTTGTAGCCGTCTGACCAGACCAGCGCGCCGCCTGCGCCACGAGACCAGAAGAAGCTACGGCGAGCAACGCCTTCGGTAAAGGCGTTGGGTTCCGGCCAGATACCGCCGCCCGCAATGCTTTTATCGCCCTTGCTGTCGATAATCTGCGGCAGCACGCTTTTCACCAGCGTCTCCTGGTGCGGCAGCACTTCCGCCAGGCGCGCCATGCTCACCACTTCACCTTCAATGCGCAGCAGTTGCTGATTCAGCTGGCCCACGATGTTTTCACCGGTTTGCTGGATCAGGCTGTTGCTGGCCTCGACCACGCGCGGCTGTCCGCGCAGGGTAATAGCGAACCAAACCAGCAGCATGGTTAACAGCAGCATCGAAATGCCGCCAAAGATCAATTTCCCTGACAGACGAACTGGTATCCCCGGCATAATGTATTCCTCAAAACAGAACAGTGGCAAAACGGCGCCTGAATAGTTGAATTGCGCGATATTTCGTCAGCGCTTACGCGGATTATCGGCAAAGCTGGCTAAAACCTGAACGCGCCTGCCGGGTGATAACGCCCGTAGCGCAGCATAAAACCCTGAGGAAAATCCGATTTGATTTTGCCACAGCGGCCAGGCTACCCTGACGCCGCGCAGAACGTCTGCTTCTGCGTCATAACGCGCTGTTTTCGCGCGTTCTGGACTGACCTGATTAGAGGGAACTAACCATATGCACCATTTTATTCTTGCGCAGCTCAACGCGTTCGCTGTGCCCTGGGCGCCGCTGATTGCGCTCGTGGCCGTTCTGGCCGTCATTCTGCTGATTTCCCTGATAGCGCACGGCCTGTTACACCGCGTGCTGCTGCCTCTGCTGCGGCGTATGGCGGAAAAATCGAGCCGTCAGTGGCCAAAATCGCTGATAGATAACAAGCTTTTCAGCCGCTTTGCGCTGCTGATGCAGGGCGTTTTTCTGCAAATCCAGCTGGAGCTGTTTCTCTCCGGCCTGGAACCGGCTTACAGCGCGCTGATGATCCTTAGCGAGGTCTGGATCATGGTATTCGGCCTGCTGATGTTCTTCTCGCTGCTGGATATTTTTCTGGAGCTGTCGGAGAAAAGCGCAATGGCCAGCCAGATGCCGCTGCGCGGGATTTTCCAGAGCCTGAAGCTGATTGCCGCGCTGCTGGTGGCGCTGATGATTATCTCAGTGCTTATCGGTAAATCGCCGCTGGTGCTGCTGACCGGTCTGGGCGCGATGACCGCCGTGCTGATGCTGGTCTTTAAGGATCCCATTCTGGGGCTGGTGGCCGGGATCCAGCTCTCCGCCAACAATATGCTGAAGCTGGGCGACTGGCTGGATATGCCGAAATATGGCGCGGACGGCTCGGTGGTGGATATCGCGCTGACCACGGTAAAAGTGCGCAACTGGGATAACACTATTACCACTATTCCTACCTACGCGTTGATTTCCGACTCCTTTAAAAACTGGCGAGCAATGTCGGAGTCGGGCGGCCGCCGCATCAAACGCAGCATTAATATTGATACCACCAGCATTCACTTTCTGAGCGAAGATGAGGTAGCCAGACTGAAGCGCGCTCAGCTGCTAACGCCCTACCTGGAAAGCAAAATGCAGGAGGTTTCGGCCTATAACGCCGGTCTGGATACCAGCACGCCGCTGAACGGTCGCCGCATGACCAATATCGGCACGTTTCGCGCCTGGCTGGAAGCCTGGCTCAGGGCGCATCCGCACACGCATAAAGGCATGACGCTGATGGTACGTCAGCTGGCGCCGGGCGCGGACGGCCTGCCGCTGGAGATCTACGTTTTTACCAACACCACTGTCTGGCTGGAATATGAAAGGATCCAGTCCGATATCTTTGACCATATTTTTGCCGTTCTGCCGGAGTTCGGTTTGCGCGTGCATCAGACGCCGACCGGCAACGATCTGCGTAACCTGCGCATCCAGTCGGCGGAGTAACGCCTCGGACGGGCGCAGCCTTGCGCCCGTCGCTTAGCCTGTTTTTGTTCGCCTGCACCCGTCGTTTCGCCGCTGCTCTTGTCTGCCTGCCCCCGTCGTTTCGCCGCTGCTCCTGTCCGCTTGCCTCCGTCGCTTCGCCGCTGCTCCTGTCCGCCTGCACTCGCCGTTTCGCCGCTGCTCCTGTCTGCCTGCACTCGTCGTTTCGCCGCTGCTCCTGTCTGCCTGCACTCGTCGTTTCGCCGCTGCTCCTGTCTGCTTGCGCCCGTCGTTTCCCTGCTTTCGCTGCATTTTACGCCGCCGTTCATTCCGCCTCAGCGGCATTTCATTCCTGAATGACGGCAGTTCATGCCCTCTTCGCCCCGCATTGCTAAAACCCGCCGTATTCTGTGCTTAATTTATTACTCTTTCCGGGAGCATCCCCATGAGCACACCAACCGTCAGTTCTCGCGTTCGCTGGCTAACCCTGGCCGGCACCATTATTACGCAGTTTGCGCTGGGTTCGGTTTATACCTGGAGCCTGTTCAACGGCCAGCTCTCCCACAAGCTGGAGGCGTCGGTTAGCCAGGTCGCCTTCTCTTTCGGCCTGCTGAGCCTGGGGCTGGCCATCTCCTCCTCGCTGGCCGGAAAGCTTCAGGAACGCTTTGGCGTGCGCAACGTAACGATCGGCGCGGGCGTGCTGATGGCTTTCGGCTTCTGGCTGACTTCGCAGGCCGACAGCCTGTTTATGCTCTATCTGAGCGCGGGCGTACTGGTTGGTCTGGCCGACGGCGCGGGCTACCTGATGACGCTTTCCAACTGCGTGAAGTGGTTTCCCGAACGCAAAGGCGTGATTTCGGCCTGTGCGATTGGCGCTTATGGGCTGGGCAGCCTGGGCTTTAAATTTATTTGCAGCTATTTGCTGAGCGTAAACAGCCTGGAGCACACTTTCCTGATCTGGGGCGGTATAGCGATGGCGATGATTATCGCCGGCGCGCTGCTGATGAAAGACGCGCCGAAACAGCAGGCGGTAGCAGGCGACGCCGCCAGCGTTCGCGACTTTTCGCTGACCCAGGCGGCGCGTCTGCCGCAGTACTGGATGTTAGCGGTAATGTTTCTGACCGCCTGTATGAGCGGGCTGTACGTCATTGGCGTGGCGAAGGATATTGGCGAAGGCATGGTTAATCTTTCCATGCAAACCGCAGCCAGTGCCGTTACGGTTATTGCTATTGCCAACCTGAGCGGTCGTCTGGTGCTGGGGATCCTTTCCGACAGGATGGCGCGCATTCGCGTGATTACGCTGGCGCAAATCGTTTCGCTGGCGGGCATGGGCATTTTACTGTTCAGCCATATGACCGAAACCACCTTCTTTATTTCCGTAGCCTGCGTGGCCTTCAGCTTCGGCGGCACCATCACCGTTTATCCTTCGCTGGTCAGCGACTTTTTCGGCCTGAACAACCTGACCAAAAATTACGGCCTGATCTATCTGGGCTTCGGCATTGGCAGCGTGCTGGGCTCGCTAATTGCTTCGCTGTTTGGCGGCTTTATGGTGACCTTTAGCCTGATTATGGCGCTGCTGGTGCTGTCGCTGATTATGTCGCTGACTATCCGTCTGCCGCACTGTCCGGCTAAAGCCGCAGAAGGGCTGCGCCAGGCGCAGCCGCTGTAGTTGACTCTTCTTACTTACCTTATGCCTGCCGGAAAAGCGGTTCCGGCAGGCCCGCAACGGCGACCTCCACGGCAAACACATCGCCAGACTGCGGATAAGCCGCCAGCTCCTCTGCGCTTCGATCTTCGCGTGAACTCGTAATATAAAGCGTTTTCAGATCCGGCCCGCCAAAAGCGACCATCGTCGGCCAGCGCACCGGCAGCGGGATCTCGTCCACGATTTCGCCGGTGACCGGATTAAGACGAATGACCCGCGAGCCGTCAAACATTGCCGACCAGTAGAATCCTTCGCTGTCTACCGCTGCGCCATCGGGCAGGCCGCCTTGTTCCTGCACAAAATGCCGGATGACTTCACGCGGGCCGATATCGCCCTTGTCATCGACCGGATAGCGATAAAGCACACCGTTGGGCGTGTCGGTGTGGTACATCCATTTATCATCAGGCGAAAAGGCCAGCCCGTTGGAAATTTTGATGTCTTCCGCCTCGACGGTCAGGCGCAGATGCTCGTCCAGGCGACAGAGCTTGCCGCCGTTGCGATCCTGCGGCTCCCACAGGCTGCCGCACCAGAAGCGCCCGTGTCGGTCAACGCGGCCGTCGTTAAAACGGCTGAAGGCAGCTTCACCAGGATTGGCCGCCACGCGCCGGGTGATGATGCCTTCTTCATCCAGCAGGCAAACGCCGCTGCGCAGCGCCGCCACGAAGCCGCCCTGCTCGTTCAGGCCAAAACAGCCGATATGTTCCGGCACCGGCATGATTTTATGCTCGCCGCTTTGCGGATCGAAGCGATGCAGCGCAGGCGCCAGAATATCGACAAAGTAAAGCGCCTGTTCGCGCACTGACCAGACCGGGCACTCGCCCAGCTCTGCCTGGGCCGCCAGCACATTTTTAACCTGATAACGCATAGCATGTCCTTGTCTTGAAAAATTGCCTTAAGTCTATCGCATAAATCCTTTTCTGCCGTTATTAACGCAAATTTTTCATTCGACCGGATAAAGAAGTCTATTTAAGAACATTCTGTGTTAAAAGTGGGTCTTTTAAGCCTTCTCTTATTTCTTTCTGGTGGAATAGATCGCAAAATTTCCATACTGAATTATTTGGAAATATTTACTCTAATAACTCTACAAAAGCGGCATTATTCCTCCACTTTTGTTTTGTAGAGTGTTAGCTATTGGAAAGCGAGAGAGTAAGAATAATGAAACTAATTAGATCGATTGCGCTTCTGGGCGTAATAAGTATGCTGAGCGGCTGTATTATTCATGACGGCTATCGCGGCCACCACCACGGCGGGCCGGGCTATCATCACGGCGGACACCATGGCCAGCACAGGGGCTGGTAAAGAATTATAAATGGGTGAAGTTCTTTCATCCTGAAAGCGGGCAAAGCCTGCACACGGCAATATAAAAATAAAATGCAGTCTTCAAGGCGGGTAATTACCCGCCTTCTTTTATTAGCTTTTAATGCTGTAATTACACTGATACCAGGCTTTCATTAACCCTGGCAGTCGACTTTCCTGCGGCTTTATCGGCTCGACTTTATCAAAGCCGCGCTCTGCGCAATAATGCTCAACGTCCTGCTCCATGGCCGTTTTGTTTACCGTATCGGGATCGAAACGATAAAGCACGCTATTTACCGCAGGGTCTTCTGCTACCTTTTCAAAAGCGCCGGGCTTGTGGGAAGTACAGCCAGCGGACAGCAAAACAGCAAGCGCCAGCGCGCCAATTATTTTTTTCATCTTAACTCCTTTCTTTGCCGACGCATCTTACTTAAGCGGCACGGCGATACCATCGGAAAAAACCGCTTTTGCACTTCTTTAACCTTGATGCAATATTTTACCGATTGAATCGATTCAGGCTGCCGTGTAGCGCGAGGCGAAAATGAATGCCAATATACATCCAGACACAGCGACATGTCTGCGCAACACCAGGAATTTTATTTATAATTACAAAGATTTATGCCCGCGGCGAGCGGGCTTTTTTTTGCGCTAAATTCGGGAAGCGGACGCTATTATATTCGCTGCGCCCGCGGAGAAATTAACCTGAAGTGCCGTTATTAAAACGCGAGGTTCTTAGTCGGCGCGCACGTCGACCAGTACCGGGCAGCTGGCACGCTCTATAACGGCAGCGCTGACCGATCCTTTCAGCAGGCGATTAAAGGAAGAGAGATGGCGGCGGCCCATAATAATCATTGCGGCGCCAATCTGATTGGCGTGGGCCACGATGGTTTCGGCGGACTCGCCCGCCAGCACCCGCCCCGTGGCGCGAACGCCGCGGCCTTGCAGCTCCGCCAGCGCCTGGCGAACGGCGGCTTCCGCCGTGTTTTGTTCGTCCAGCGCGCTGCCGAAGTCGCCGGGATCTTCCCCCGCCTCAATAACGTAATCCGCCGTCGTGCTGGCATAGCTGGCGTCGACACAGCACAACACCACCACGTCCGCATCAAGCGCGCGCGCCTGCTCTGTCGCCAGGGAAACCACCTTGCGCGCCAGCGCCGAATTATCCACCGCCACTAAAAGCTTTTTCATTTGCCGCTCCTGTCAGTCACGTAAAGTCGCTTTGCCAATTTCATCCACCAGAGCCTCTTTGCACTTCAGGATCTCTTCGCGGAAGAGCGCTTCGTGCTTTTGAAAACGGGCAGAAGGCACCAGCAGGCTGATGGAAAAGCGTCCCAGTATGGTATCTATCGCTACCGCCATGGTGGAGATCCCTTCCAGCGTCTCGCCACGATCGTAAGAGAGACCGGTGCGGCGGATTTCCTGCAGTCTTTCCATCAAATCGGGATACGCTTTGACGGTCAGTTCGGTAATCGCTTCGTAGGCATCACCTACCCACGCCCTGGCCTCTTCGTCGCTGTCCAGCGCCAGCAGCGCACGGCCGCCGGAAGTGCTGTAAAGCGGCAGGTTCAGCCCGATGCGCGGCACCACGCGCAGCTCGCGATCGGCGACCACGTAATGCACGATAGCCAGCTGTAATCCGCTGGCGCGGGCCAGCGACACTGTTTCGCCCGTGGCGTCGCTCAACGCCTGTAGCCACGGCTGCACAATCGCCACCACATCGGTGTGCACGCTGGCGATCAGCCGCAGCAGCGCCGGGCCAAGACGTACGCCGCCCGCGCCGTGACTGCGCACCAGCTGCACCGAATCCAGCGCGCCAACGATACGCTGCACGGTTGAGCGAGGCAGATCGACGGCCTGAGCGATTTCGCCCAGGCTCATGCCGTTGGGGCTGTCGCCCAACGCGTCCAGAATTTTTGCCGCGCGTGAGATAACCTGGATACCGCCGGTACGCTCCTCGTCGCGTAAAGCTGCAGGTTCAGACATGAGATCTCCTTCCTTGTTGATGGCGATACTGTAGCACTCTTTTCCCCTCTCCGGCAGGCTGTATCGCATTGCAATACAGTCAATCACCATGTAATATCTGCCGCCAATGTATCACAATGCAATACAGTGCATCACTTCATCTTTTCTTGCGGAGCACCGGCTATGAACGCTCAACCCGCAGCCCCGGCCACCCACCCTTTTACCCTGCGTCTGGCGCTGGGTCTGGTGGGCGTGCTGATTGCTGCGCTGACCTCAGGACTTAACGATCGCGTCACCGACTTAGCGCTGGCCGACGTTCGCGCCGCTATCGGTTTTAGCTACGATCGGGCGACCTGGATTACCTCGGCCTATCAGGCTGCCGAAGTGGCGGCGATGATGGTCGCGCCCTGGTTTGCGGTGACCTTCTCGCTGCGCCGCTTTGCGCTGGCCGTCGCGTTTGGTTTTGCGCTGGCCGGCATACTGCAGCCCTTTGCCGCGACGCCAGGGCTGTTTATCGGCCTGCGTGTTATCCAGGGCCTGTTCGGCGGCGCGCTGCCGCCGCTGCTGATGACGGTAGCGCTGCGTTTTTTGCCGCCGGGCATCAAGCTTTACGGGCTGTCCGCCTATGCCTTAACCGCCACTTTCGGCCCCAACGTGGCCGCCTCGCTGGCGGCTTTCTGGACCGATGCCGTCGGCTGGCAGTTTGTGTTCTGGCAGATTGTGCCGCCGCTGCTGCTTGCCGGCGTGCTGATTGGCTGGGGATTGCCGCAGGATCCGCTGCGCCTGGAGCGTTTTAAGCAGATGGATCTGTTTGGGATGCTGACCGGCTGTAGCGGCGTTGCGCTGATGGTGCTGACGCTGTCGCAGGGCGAGCGGCTCGACTGGCTGCAATCGCCGTTGATTACCGGCATGCTGTGCGCGTCCGTCGCGCTGCTGGTAGCGTTTTTAATCAACGAGTGGTCGCATCCGCTGCCACTGTTTAAATTGCAGCTGCTACAGCGTAAAAATTTAACGCACGGGCTGCTGGTGCTGGCTGGCGTGCTGCTGGTGGCGCTTTCCGGCTCCGCCCTGCCTTCGGCTTATTTCGCTCAGGTGGAAGGGTTCCGCACCGTGCAGTTTGCGCCGCTGGCGCTGGCTATCGGCCTGCCGCAGCTGCTGATTGCGCCTTTTATGGCTTTCCTGCTGAACCTGCGCTGGATCGACTGCCGCTGGATGCTGACCTGCGGCGCGGCGCTGCTCAGCGTGTCGTGCC
The DNA here is from genome assembly GCF_043420595.1 of Erwinia plantamica. NCBI lineage: Bacteria > Pseudomonadati > Pseudomonadota > Gammaproteobacteria > Enterobacterales > Erwiniaceae > Erwinia > Erwinia plantamica. The sequence continues at coordinate 28,425 of NZ_JBGCUC010000027.1, read as the reverse complement.
TGATGGGCGCGCAGCTGACCGACGACTGGGCCAGGCAAAACTTCTGGCTGATCCAGTTGCTACAGGCTTTTGGGCAGCCAATGTTGATTCTGCCGGTGTTGATGAGCGCTACCAGCGTGATCCTGCCGCCTGAAGGGCCGTACGCCTCGGCGATGTTTAATACCGTGCGCGGCTTTTCCAGCGTGGCGGCCGGCAGCCTGGTAGAGAATTTTCTGACCCATCGGGAAAAGTTTCATTCACACACCCTGGTCGATCAGCTGGGCAATCGTCCGTGGCTGATGACGGCGGCGAACAGCGCTGATGCCTCGGCGATGAAGCCGCTGCTGCCGGACGGTTCAGCCAGCTCGGCCGAAAATTTAGGTCATTTCGCCACGCTGCTTAAGCACCAGGCGGTGATCCTCAGCATCAGCGACGCCTACCTGCTGCTGATCGGCTTCGCGCTGCTGCTGGTGCTGCTGACCGCCTGGCTGCCTAAACGTGTCTGGCCGCCGCAAACCCTTATTCAAACTCAAACTAAAGCCGTGAGATAATAACAATGTTCACACCTGCAAAAAGAACCTTAACGCTGGCCGCGCTGCTGCTGGTACTGCTGGGGATCGCCTTTTTCGTCTGGTCGGCCATGAGCCGCCATCAGGCCCGTACCGATGATGCCGTAGTGACCGCCGACTACACGGCCATCGCGCCGAAAGTTTCCGGCTATATTCGCACCGTTAACGTCGGCGATAACCAGCAGGTAAAAGCGGGCGACGTGCTGGCGACGATTGACGATCGTGACTACCGCGTCGCGCTGGAAACTGCCGAAGCGAACCTGGCGGTCAGCCAGGCGAAGCTGGCCAGCGTTCAGGCCCAGCTTGAGCAGCAGCAGGCGACCATTGCGCAAAACGACGCCGCCGTCGCGGCCAGCCAGGCGACCCTGAACTATGCCGGGCAAAATGCCGAACGCTATCGCCGCCTGCTGAAAAGCGGCACCGCCACGGCAGACGAGCAGCAGAAAACCAGCGCATCCATGCAGGAAGCGGCGGCGCAGCTGCGTCAAAGCCAGGCCGCCGCGCTGGCCGCCCGTAAAGAAGTGGGCGTGCTGGAAGCCAGCCTGCGCCAGGCTAAAGCGGATATCGCCGCGTCAACCGCCAGCGTCGATCAGGCTCGGCTGAATCTTTCTTATACCGTTATCACCGCACCAATCGATGGCGCCGTCGGTCAGCGAGCGGCACGCCAGGGCGCCTGGGTTGCCGCCGGGACGCGTCTGATGGCCGTGGTGCCGCTACAGCAAACTTACGTGGTGGCAAACTTCCTGGAAACGCAGCTGGCTGGCGTAGAGGCCGGTGCTGGCGTTACGCTGAGCGTGGACGCGCTGCCTGGCGTCACGCTGCGTGGCCATGTGGATAGCATAGCGCCTGCCACCGGCTCGACGTTTGCCGCTATCGCCGCCGATAACGCCACGGGCAACTTCACCAAAGTGGCGCAGCGTTTGCCGGTCAAAATCCTGCTTGAACCGGGCCAGCCCGATCTGGCGCGCCTGAAGGTAGGTATGTCGGTGGTGCCGGAGCTGGCCCGCTGACCGGACGCGGGCGGTTTATTCAACGCCCGCGCCTAAGGCAGGATCCTGAAAAAAAAGATAATTCCTGGAAATGCCGGCTTTATTTTGCCGCCCGGTGCGGGTAAATTAGCGGGCGATCCTGTGACGAAAGCTGACGGCCCGAGCCGGAAAACGCGGCGACGCAGGTTCCGGCTATCATCGCTCAAAGGAGTTTTTCGTGAAATATGCATTAATGGGCATTTCGTTTCTGTTGCTGGCCTGGGCAGGCACCTTCTATCTGATGCTGTAGTCCGCCGGCTAACGAAGAAGGCAGGCGCTCCACTTTATACTTGTTGTTAAAAATAACCCGATCGCTCTGGTTTTTAATTTATAAAGGGTTTGTATTTCTGAGCGAACCCTTTATAAGCAGAGGACCTTCATCAGCTCTGACCTTACTTACTCTAAAGTTGCGAGCAGGATGTAGATCCTGAACCAATATATTTATGAAATTTTCACCCATTAAAACCTCATGGTTAAGCACCTTACATTTTTGTACCGGATACTTAGCCTGATATAAAATTTCAATATTGGATTGAGGTTTGTAAATGATAGCGTCCTGTCTTTTAAAGAGGACCACCGCCACCTTCACGATCTTTCCTCAGAAACGCCATTAAATCCATAAAGGCACTCGACGTGCCGCTCGGAAACATTATATCGCTAGTCGTACCTGGCAACCAACATGCCCCATTAGCGTCTATCCATGCTCCCATATCAACCCCTCGAAGATCGATAACATTTGATGATTCACGAAGCCCGTCAATATTCATCCCACCTGAAACGCACCTTAATTCTAATGCATTGATATTTCTCATTTCATTGTTTCTCCTTGTTATAATCAACACCCATTGTCGATTATGTTTTCATAGATTTCCTGATATGAAAATTTTCTTAGCACATCGCCTTTAAGGACAGACAGATTTACTTCTGAATTTTTATACATTATCAAAGAGCTTTTACTTACCTTCTTTTTTACCAGGCCACATAATGCATATATTTTAGCCTCTGGGGTGGATAAATCAGACTCCAGTAACCTCCTAAAAATAAGCTCACTATCAGCACCATGCAAAATCTTGTTATAAAGCACCTCACCTCTACTCATTTTTCCGACAAACCCATTGTTCCCTAAAGAAAAAACGGTGACTTCAGATAGTTCTTTAACGTCATCATTATTACTTTTGGCAGCACAGATCGGCCCACAGAAAGCCAAAAAAAATAAGATAAATAAAACGTTAATTTTGGAAACTGCCATATCTCCCCCACTAAAAAACCGATAAATCCTTAACAAAAAAAATTACAACGAATCATTCCTGGTGACCAGAAATGACACATCGAAACAAAAATCCTCTTGTTGATTATCTTTGTCAATACCATAAATGCAACTTCTTCTTTAATTTTTACTTTGACACAGCCAGACTGCTTACAATAGCAATAAAAAACCATTAATTTTTATTTTAACTTAAATTAAAACACAAATTATACATATCTTTAACTCTTGCAGTTCATTTAAAAAACAAATTTAATATATAGTTAATCTATCAGATTCCACTTCTTTAGTTCCTGATTCATTAACTCTCCATTAAGAACTCAGTCAGTATATAATTCAAAAATGGCGGATAGAAAAGAGTAGCTATTAAGATGGCGATAAGTAAGGAGGAAAATTTCAAAACCGTAGCGTATACAGGCTGATTTAATTCATTAATACCACATCACCAGGCCTGCCTAATGAATATTGCAAAACCCTTATCACACCCCTGACAAACACCCAACACCCCCATGAATAACCTGTATAATTCCCATACCTTACAATATTTTTACTATTAAATATTTAAAATGCGGTATACAGATATTTCTAATTGAAAATCTATTCAAGTGGGTAAGAAATGAATAAAACCTATTCTTACATAACACTAATAACCTTATACTTTACACTGCTACCGCCTGTGTTCATATAGCATTCTGGTAAAACTGCGTGCTTATAAAGATGTGATCAATCAATGCCATTAATTTAGCAAAATAACAGCCTGAAGGACATTCTGCCTCCAGGCTATTATTTTTATTAACCTGTATAGCCCTGGTCCGCCTGCTGTTCCGCCTCGCTTTTTACCGTTCCCGGCAGAATACCGTCGGCGCGGAACATCGCTTTAATCCCTCTTACCGCCTGGCGAATACGGTCGCTGTTTTCAATCAGCGCAAAGCGCACGTGCGTATCACCGTAGTCGCCAAAACCGATGCCTGGCGAGACGCAGACCTTCGCCTCCTGCAACATATGCTTAGCAAACTCCAGCGAACCCATATGCGCATAGTGGTCCGGGATTTTCGCCCAGACATACATCGAGGCCTTGGGCGTTTCCACCATCCAGCCCGCCTCGTGCAGCCCTTTCACCAGCACGTCGCGGCGGCGCTTGTACTGCTGCGCGATATCCCGCACGCACTGCTGATCGCCCTCCAGCGCGGCGATGGCGGCAACCTGCAGCGGCGTAAAGGTGCCGTAGTCGTGATAGCTTTTGATCCGCGCCAGCGCGGCGACCAGCTCTTTGTTGCCGACCATAAAGCCGATACGCCAGCCCGCCATATTGTAGCTTTTGGAGAGCGTGAAAAACTCTACTGCCACGTCGCGAGCGCCCGGCACTTCCATAATCGAAGGCGCTTTCCAGCCATCATAGACGATATCGGCATAGGCCAGATCGTGGATCACCAGCACGTTATATTGTTTGGCCAGCGCGATCACGCGCTCGAAAAAGTCCAGCTCGACGCACTGCGCAGTAGGATTGGACGGAAAGCCAAGGATCATCATTTTGGGTTTGGGATAGCTTTCGCGAATGGCACGCTCCAGCTCGTTAAAGAAGTCCACGCCTTCCACCAGCGGCACGGAGCGCACCTGAGCGCCCGCGATAACCGCGCCGTAAATGTGGATGGGGTAGCTGGGATTCGGCACCAGCACGGTATCGCCATGATCGAGCGTAGCCAGCATCAGGTGCGCCAGCCCCTCTTTCGAGCCGATGGTCACAATCGCTTCTGACTCCGGGTCGATATCCACCTGATAGCGATCGGCATACCAGCGTGAAATTGCCCGGCGCAAACGCGGGATGCCGCGCGAGGTCGAATAGCCGTGCGTGTCCTCTCGTTGCGCCACCGAGCAGAGTTTTTCAACGATATGGGGCGGCGTAGGGCCGTCCGGGTTGCCCATGCTGAAATCGATAATATCTTCGCCGCGACGGCGCGCCGCCATCTTCAGTTCGGCAGTGATATTAAAAACATAGGGCGGAAGGCGTTCAATACGGGAAAATCGGCGTGCGGAGCTGTTGTCAGCCATAAAGACCTCTGAGTACGTTAGCGCCCGGAACCGTCCGAGCGACGCTGACCAGAAAATGGTCGAAGAGCCAACATAGCGCAGAGTTCGCCAGGCTGTCGAGCCGAATTAATCAGATTCCAGCTTGCCGAACAGCCAGTCGTCAACCCACTCGCCGCGCAGCAGATAATTTTCCCGCAGCGTGCCCTCAAGCCGGAAGCCGTTTTTTTCCAGAACGCGTCGCGAAGGCCAGTTGCCCTCCACCACCTGCGCGGTCAGCTTGTGGAAGCGACACTGGCTGAGCAGGTAAGCGGCCATCGCGCCAAGCGCCTCGCTGCCGTAGCCCTTGCCGGTATAGCGGTTCAGCAGCGAGTAGCCGACTTCGGCCTGCCGCCAGGGCGTCCATTCCGCATTCGCGCCTATCAGCCCTATCGCCTCGCCGCTTGCCCGCAGCCGCACGGTTAAACAAAGCATATGCAGGCTGGTTACCTGCCAGGGCTGTAGTCGGGTCTGAAAGCGCTGCCGGATATCCGCCAGCTGCGGGACGGCGCTGATAAACTGCATACTGACGGGATCGCTGTGCACCTCGTGGAACAGCGACCAGTCTTCCGGCTGGAGCTTTTCCAACAGCAATCTTTCGGTCGTTAATTGCATGATACATCCCCTTTTTGTTACCAGGGTTTCCCCTTTTCACCCAGGCTTTGCAGCGAGGCTACCTTGATACCTTACGCACGGCTAATCGTAACAAAATTGATCCAGACAGGGATTGACTGAAATCGGCGCGCGCTTGCCTGGCGCATCCCGCTCGCTTTCCTTATTATGTCGCTACTGTTTCTCCGCCAGCCGAGGCGCCCGTGCATTCGATGTTTGAGATGTTGCTTGCGGTATTAGATCGCGCCGCTCTTATGCTTATCTGCCTGTTTTTTATGACACGCACCCGTCATTTTCGTCAACTGTTACAGAAAGATGAGCACTCACGTCAGGAGCTGGTGGCGGTAACGGCTATCTTCTCTCTGTTCGCGCTGTTTGGCACCTGGAGCGGCATCAACGTTGACGGCTCGCTGGTGAACGTGCGCACCATCGCGATTATGGCTGGCGGTATCCTGTTTGGCCCGTGGGTCGGTATTGTGACCGGCGTGGTGGCCGGGCTGCACCGTTTTTTAATCGATGTCCACGGCGTCACCTCGGTGCCCTGCCTGATCACCAGCATTATCGCGGGCGTTGCCGCAGGCTGGATTAACCTGAAGGTCGCCAAAGCGCGGCGCTGGAGCGTCGGCATTATCGGCGGCATGCTGTGTGAGTCGTTAACGATGATCCTGATCCTGGTCTGGGCCAGACCTTACGCGCTGGGCCTGGCGATCGTCGAAGAGATCGCCGTGCCGATGATCCTGGGCGCGGTCAGCATCGGCCTGATCGTGCTGCTGATCCAGAGCGTCGAGGGCGAAAAAGAGGCGATAGCCGCCCGTCAGGCCAAGCTGGCGCTGGATATCGCCAATAAAACGCTGCCGCTGTTTCGCCAGGTCAACAGCCGTTCGCTGCGTAAAGTCTGCGAAATTATTCGCGACGATATCAGCGCGGATGCGGTTGCCATCACCAACAAAAATCAGATCCTGGCCTATGTCGGCGTTGGCGAGCAGAATTACCGCGAAGGCGACGACGGCATCAGCCCGACCACGGCCAGAGCTATCGCCAATGGCGAAATCATTATCCGCAACAACGATGAGGCGCACCGCACGCCGGAAATCCATTCAATGATTGTGATCCCGCTGCGGGAGCTGGGCGAAGTCACCGGCACGCTGAAAATTTACTATCGCCACGCGCACCGCATTACCTGGTCGCTGCGGGAAATGGCCATCGGTCTGTCGCAAATTATCTCCACGCAGCTGGAAGTTTCCCGCGCCGAACAGCTGCGTGAAATGGCGAATAAGGCCGAGCTACGCGCGCTGCAAAGCAAAATAAACCCGCACTTTCTGTTTAACGCGCTGAACGCCATCTCGTCGTCGATCCGCCTGAATCCCGATACCGCCAGGCAGCTGATCAGCAACCTTTCGCGCTATCTGCGTTACAACCTGGAGCTGAACGACGACGAAATCATTGATATCAAAAAAGAGCTTTATCAAATCAAAGATTATATCGCCATCGAACAGGCGCGTTTTGGCGATAAGCTGACGGTCATTTATGAAATTGACGAAGACATCAGCTGCTCGCTGCCCAGCCTGCTGATCCAGCCACTGGTGGAAAACGCCATCGTGCACGGCGTACATCCCTGTCGCGGCAAAGGTGTGGTCACCATCAGCGTGCAGGATGCGGGCGAGCGGATACGTATTGCGGTGCGCGATACGGGCAACGGCATCAGCGAAGAGGTGATCCAGCGCGTGGAGCGCAACGAGATGCCCGGCAACAAGATTGGCCTGCTCAACGTGCATCACCGCGTCAGGCTGCTTTACGGCGAGGGGCTGCATATTCACCGTCGCCATCCGGGCACCGAAATTGCTTTTTATATCACCAAAAAAGGGGCGACTCTGCCCGAACGTGTTTCACTGACGGCTTAGGGCCGCATTCACCGGGAAAGCGATGTGAAAGCCATTATTGTCGAAGACGAATTTCTGGCGCAGCAGGAGCTGAGCTGGCTGATCCGCCAGCACAGCCAGCTGCAAATCGAGGCCACGTTCGACGACGGGCTGGACGTGTTGAAATATCTGCAAAACCACCAGCCGGACGTCATCTTTCTGGATATTAATATTCCGTCGCTGGATGGCGTGCTGCTGGCGCAAAATATCAGTAAATTCGCCCATCGTCCGCATATCGTTTTTATCACCGCCTATAAAGAGCACGCGGTAGAGGCCTTCGAGCTGGAGGCGTTTGACTATATCCTTAAGCCCTACCATGAAATGCGTATTATCACCATGCTGCGCAAGCTGGAAAATACGCTACAGCAGGCCGCTTCCGGCGGCACAGACAGCCCGCGTAGCCAGGTGCATACCATTAACCTGACGCGGGACGAGCGCATTATCGTGACGGATATCAACGATATTTATTACGCCGAAGCCCATGAAAAAATGACGTTTGTTTATACGCGGCGGGAGGAGTACGTGATGTCGATGAATATCACCGAATTTTGCAGTCGGTTGCCCGAAGAGGCTTTTTTCCGCTGCCATCGTTCTTACTGCGTGAATCTGAGCAAAATCCGCGAAATCGAACCCTGGTTTAACAATACCTATATTCTGAAGCTGCGCGACCTGGAGTTTCAGGTGCCGGTCAGCCGCAGTAAAGTGCGGGAGTTTCGCCAGCTGATGCGGCTGTAAAAAAGGCCGGAAAACCGGCCTTTTTTGCTTACAGAATGGTGCCTAACGTCTGACGCAGATGCGCACCCGCGCCCAGCAGGCCAGGCTTTTCATGCGTAATCAGGTAGACAGGAATATTCTGCACGTAATCTTTAAAACGGCCCTTGTCTTCAAAAGCGGCACGGAAACCGGAGGCTTTAAAGAATTCCAGGAAGCGAGGCACGATGCCGCCAGCGATATAGACGCCGCCGAAGGTGCCCATGGTCAGCGCCAGGTTACCGCCGAAACGGCCCATGATCACGCAGAACATCGCCAGAGCGCGACGGCAGTCGGTGCAGCTGTCGTCCAGCGCGCGCTGAGAAACGTCCTTCGGCTTCAGGTTCTCCGGCACGCGGTTGTCGGCTTTGACAATCGCGCGGTAAAGGTTGACCAGGCCCGCGCCGGACAGCACGCGCTCGGCGGACACGTGGCCCAGCTCTTCGCGCAGCACTTCCAGGATCAGATCTTCCTCTTCGCTGTTGGCGGCGAAATCCACGTGGCCGCCCTCGCCCGGCAGGCTCACCCAGCGTTTATCCACATGAACCAGATGCGCCACGCCCAGACCGGTTCCGGCGCCGTAGACGGCGACCGGTTTGTCTTTAACCGGCGTCGTGCCGCCAAACTGCATCACGTCCTGCTCGGTCAGCATCGGGATCGCCATCGACACGGCAGTGAAGTCGTTGATGATCTCAAGATGATCAAAGCCCAGATTCGCCTTCATCTTGCTGGTGGAGAAAGCCCAGTCGTGGTTGGTCATATCCACCCAGTCATCGGTGATCGGGCAGGCGATGGCGATGCAGCCATCCGTGACATCCTGCTGCTGCTCGGCAAGATAAAAACGGATGACTGCCTCAAGGCTATCGTAGTCTGCTGTGGAGAACGTTTTGGCTTGTGAGATGGCACCGTTCTCGACTTCGCACAGTGCCAGGCGCGCATTGGTGCCGCCTACATCACCTACCAAAGCATACTTAGTCATTATTGTTTTGCTCCGCTTACGTCATTTGTACACACTATAAATTTCCCCCACTCAAACAACAACGCCCAACCCTCACGGGCGAACGTAAAATCGCGCTGCGACCGACTACCTTACCTGCACTGGCCGCAATTTCCCACGGGCATCAATCTGAATCTGGCGTCTGAATCCGTTATCAGATTTTTCAGGACGCGTTGCGCTTGTCCAGCGCCGCCGTTACCGCCTGCAAAAGGGGCGGCACATCCAGCTGCGGCAGCATAACCTCCACCAGCGAGAGACGCGAGGTCTGTTCAATCACTTTTACCACTTCCTGCAATTGAGCGCTCTCTTCTACCCGCCAGCTTTGCGCCTCGCCGCGCGTGCTCAGCGCCTGCGGCAGCTGTGTCCAGTTCCACTGAGCAATGTCATTGTAGCGCTGATGCTCGCCGTGAATAGCCCGCTCAACAGTATAGCCGTCATTATTAAGAATAAAGACGATCGGTTTCAGGCCGTCGCGCAGCATCGATCCCAGCTCCTGGATGGTCAGCTGGGCCGCTCCGTCGCCGCAGAGCAAAATCACGCGCCGCGCCGGACAGGCGAGCTGTGCGCCCCAGGCGGCGGGCAGCGTAAAGCCGATCGATCCCCACAGCGGCTGACAGATAAAGGTAACGTCTTCAGGCAGCCGCAGCGCCGCCGCGCCAAACGCGGCCGTGCCCTGATCGGCCAGCACGATATCGCCGGGACGCAAAAAGTCCTGCATGATGCGCCAGAACGCATTCTGACTCAGTGCGCCAGCGGTCAGCTCGGGCAGCGCCGGTGGCAGCGCCTGCACATCGCGCCAGCCTTCGCCATAGCGTGTTGCCAGCTGATGCAACACGGCAACGGCATCCTTCATGGCGATCTGACTGAACGTCTGTGTACCAACCCGGCAGCGATACAGGCCAATATCAATATTACGTAGCGGATCGATATGCTGGGTGAACCCGGCAGTGATGGTATCCGTCCAGAGCGTGCCGACGGTGATCACCACGTCGCGCTGTTCGATATGCCGCTGCGTATCGCCCGCGCTGGCGGCGCCTGAGTAGGTGCCGACAAAGCCCGGCTGCTGTTCCGGCAGCACGCTTTTGCCCATCAGCAAGGTTGAAAAAGGCAAAGCCGTTGCCGTTACCAGTTTATGCAGCGGCTCACGCATTGCGGCGCGATCGGCAAGAAAATCGGCCAGCAGCGAGACGCTTTCAGCTTCCGCCAGCAGGGCTTCCGCCGCCGCGCTGAAGGAATCCAGACTGCTTTGCAGCGATTCGGCCCGGTAAGTCAGCGTGCCGATGGGCGGCTGGATGGGCGCTTCCGCCACGTCCGTAGGCATAAAGAGGTAAACGGGACGATGTTCGCGCAGCGCGGTAATCAGCAGCCGGTCGATTTCCGCCGCCGCGTTTTCTCTGGTCAATACGGCCTGCGCTATGGTGACCTCACGGGCAATGCGTAGAAAATGCGCGTAGTCGCCGTCGCCCAGCGTATGGTGCAGTAACAGCTTCTCTTCCTGCGCCGCGCTGGCTGGCGCGCCGACAATATGGATAACCGGCAGATATTCGGCATAGCTGCCCGCCACGCCGTTTAAGGCGCTCAGTTCACCCACGCCGAAAGTGGTGAGCAGCGCCGCCGCGCCGCGACAGCGCGCATAGCCGTCGGCGGCATAGGCCGCGTTCAGCTCGTTGCTGCTGCCCGCCCAGGCAATCTTTTTGCTGGCGATAACGTGATCCAGAAACTGCAAATTGTAATCGCCCGGCACGCCGAACAGATGCCCGATGCCGATTTCCTGCAGACGCAGCAACAGATAGTCTCCAACGCTTTGCATGGCTTTCTCCTCTGATAGGTTGTAATGAGTATTGCGCATCCTTTGCGCGCCATGTGAAATCCGTCGTCGCCCGCGATGGCAAGCAAAGATGACGCCTGAGACTTTTCCGCAAGTTGCGATCCGCCGCGCGAACCGGTTCGGTGTAACCGTATACACTGCTATGCTCATTTTGCCTTTCCTTCTGAGCACAGGAACTTTTCATGGTTTATCAGCCTGACGAAAATCGTTATCAGACAATGAGTTATCACCGCTGCGGCCGCACCGGCCTGAAGCTGCCCGCCGTCTCGCTCGGCCTGTGGCATAACTTTGGCGACAGCACGCTGGTAGAGAACAGCCGCGCGCTGCTGCGCCACGCTTTCGACCAGGGCATTACCCATTTTGACCTTGCCAATAATTACGGCCCGCCGCCCGGCTCGGCAGAAGAAAACTTCGGTCGCATTCTGCGTCAGGATTTCGCTTCGCTGCGCGACGAGCTGATTATCTCTTCCAAAGCAGGCTATACCATGTGGGACGGGCCTTACGGCGACTGGGGCTCACGTAAATATCTGATCGCCAGCCTCGATCAGAGCCTGAAGCGTATGGGCCTGGACTATGTCGATATTTTTTATCACCACCGTCCCGATCCGGAAACGCCGCTGGAAGAAACCATGACCGCGCTGGATCACCTGGTGCGCCAGGGGAAAGCGCTTTACATCGCGCTTTCTAACTATCCGGCGCAGCTGGCGGCGGAGGCCATTGCCATCCTGAAGCAGCTGGGTACGCCTTGTTTGATCCACCAGCCGAAATACTCCATGTTTGAACGCGCGCCGGAAGACGGCCTGCTGGACGTGCTGCAACAGCAGGGCGTCGGCTGTATTGCTTTCTCACCGCTGGCGGGCGGCGTGCTGACCGATCGTTATTTGCAGGGCATTCCGGAAGATTCACGCGCCGCCAGCGGCAGCCGTTTCCTCAGCAGCGAGCAGCTGACGCCGGAGAAGATGGAGAAAGTGCGGCAGCTGAACGAGCTGGCGCAGCAGCGCGGCCAGAAACTGTCGCAAATGGCGCTGGCCTGGGTACTGCGCGGCGGTCGCGTCACGTCAGTGCTGATCGGCGCCAGCAAAACCAGTCAGATAGACGATGCCATAACGATGCTGAACCAGCGCGAATTCAGTCAAAGCGAGCTGGATCGCATCGACGCGATCCTCGCCTGATCCCTTTGCCGCCGCGTCCTGCGGCGGCCTGACTTACTGACATTTCCTTTAACACTTTTTCGACACTTTTAGGAATTAGCCAGGTGAAACCCCTGCGCTCTCCTTATAATACTGGCATCAGGGCGGAGCAGTTGTGCCGCTGATAAGGAGAGAAAATGAAACATCTATTGCTTATTGCCGCTTTGCTGGCAGGTTCAGCCTTACACACAGCACAGGCTGATAGCGCCCGGATTATGTTAGCGCCGGGCGTTTCGCTTCATCTGGGCGATCGCGATCGTCACGGGCGTTACTGGGACGGCGGCCGCTGGCGCGAAGGCCACTGGTGGCGCAACAACTATCGCTATGGCGAAGGCCGCTGGTGGCGCCATGAACAGTGGCGCCGTCAACAGGAGATGCGTCAACGGCATGAATGGCGACGCGACCAGCGCTGGCGCGACCACGAAAGGCAGCGCGAATGGCGTCACGAGCGGGATCGTCACCACGACTGACGCTGGTAAAAAAAAGGGTGCTCACAGGAGCACCCTTTTTCACTTGTTGCTTAGCGTCTCGCCTAAAGCTCCATCGCCATAGATATCAGCAGATAGAAGTTCAGCGCCACCACCACCACCACGATAACCTTGCCTGCCGCCTGCATCAGGCGCGAGTTCACAAGTTCGCCCATCAGTTCGCGATTGCCGGTAAAAGAGAGCAGCGGGATAAGCGCCAGCGCGATACCGAAGCTGAGCAGCACCTGGCTCATCACCAGAATGCGCGTCGGCTCCCAGCCAGCCAGGATCACGATAAACGAGGGCAGCATCGTCACAACGCGCCGCACCAGGAGCGGAATACGTATATGGATAAAGCCCTGCATTACCACCTGCCCCGCCATCGTTCCCACTACGGTGGAAGAGAGTCCGGCCGCCAGCAGGCTCAGACCGAAGACTATGGCCGCCGCACGGCCCAGCAGCGGATCGAGCGTCAGATAGGCCTGATCCAGATCCGCGATGCCGGTATGGCCGCTGAAGTGAAAAGCCGCCGCCGCCGTCGCCATCATCGCCAGATTCACAAATCCCGCGATGGTCATGGCGACCGCCACATCCAGTTTTGTCGAGGAGTAGCGCTCTGCGCGGCTGCCGCCGTCAGGGCTTTGCGTTAAGGAAGAGTGCAGATAAATCACGTGCGGCATAATCGTTGCGCCCAGCACGCCCGCCGCCAGCAGCACCGCATCGGCGGTCGGCAGCGTCGGCACGGCAAGGCCCTGCATCAGATCCATCACTTTTGGCTGAGAGAAAAACAGCTCGATCACATAGGCCGCCGCCACAAACAGCAGCAGGCCGCCGATGACCAGTTCCAGCGGCTTCTGGCCCCGGCTTTGCAGCATCAAAATCAGGAACGTCACCACGCCCGTCAGCACCGCACCCTGCAGTAAACTGACGCCAAAGAGCAGCTTAAAGCCGATAGCCGCGCCGATAAACTCGGCCAGGTCGGTGGCCATGGCGATAATTTCCGCCTGGATCCAGTAGAACCATACGGCAGGACGCGGAAAGCGATCGCGGATATGCTCCGCCAGGTTTTTGCCGGTGGCGATGCCCAGCTTAGCGGACATTAACTGGATCACCATCGCCATGATATTGGCCCAGACCACCACCCACAGCAGCTTATAGCCATAGGAAGCGCCAGCCTGGATATTGGTCGCGAAGTTGCCGGGATCGATATAGCCAATCGCCGCAATAAAAGCGGGCCCCATCAGCGCGAATTTGATTTTACGGGAACTACGGACCGTCTGCTCCGCGGTGCGGCCTTCAAACATCGTCTTACCCCTTAATACACCCGAGGAAGGTATTGTCATTCAAATGATAATGATTATCAACATCATTTACACTGGTTAAACTTATCGCTGTAATAGCCTACGCTAAAAAGTATAGCCTTTGCTATACCCAAAGGTAGCGTTTCGTGTGGCCGATTTGTAAGCGATAAACTTACTTTAGGTTAAAAAGTATTCCCCCACAAGTTGACGGGTGGTTTTTTAAACAGTATCAGGATGTGACAGGAAAGCAGAATGTCGATTTAAGCCGATAGGAATTTATTATATTGAGGCTTTAGTCTCGTTTTTCTGCAACTTGTTACATAGAATGTGCAGCGAAATATAACAGCCTTCAAATTTGGAGCACTCATGTCCCGCATTCTGCATTTTGCTTTGGCGCTGGTGGTGGTGACGTTACTGGCCTTACTGGTCAGCAGCGATCGGAAAAATATCCGCGTCCGTTTTATTATTCAGCTTCTGGTGATCGAGGTGCTGCTGGCCTGGTTCTTCCTGAACTCCGAAATCGGCTTAGGGTTTGTCAAAGGCTTTGCCGGCTTCTTCGACAAGCTGCTGGGCTTTGCCGCTCAGGGCACCAGCTTTGTCTTTGGTGGCATGAACGATAAAGGCCTGGCGTTCTTCTGGCTTAACGTACTCTGCCCTATCGTCTTTATCTCCGCCCTTATTGGTATTCTGCAACACTTCCGTATTCTGCCCGTGGTTATCCGGGCAATCGGCACCGTGCTGTCAAAAGTCAACGGCATGGGTAAGCTGGAATCTTTTAACGCGGTAAGCTCGCTGATTTTGGGACAGTCAGAAAACTTTATCGCCTATAAAGATATTCTGGGCAAAATGTCGCAGCGCCGCATGTACACCATGGCCGCTACGGCGATGTCGACCGTATCGATGTCCATCGTCGGCGCCTATATGACCATGCTCCAGCCGAAATATGTGGTGGCCGCGCTGATCCTGAATATGTTCAGCACCTTTATCGTGCTGTCGTTGATCAACCCGTACCGCATCGAAAACGAAGAAGACCTGAAGCTGAACGATCTGCATCAGGGACAGAGCTTCTTTGAAATGCTGGGCGAATATATCCTTGCCGGTTTCAAAGTGGCGGTCATCGTCGCCGCGATGCTGATTGGCTTTATCGCGCTGATCTCCGCCGTCAATACGCTGTTTGATACGATTTTTGGTATCAGCTTCCAGGGCGTGCTGGGCTATGTGTTCTATCCTTTTGCCTGGGTAATGGGCGTGCCCGCCAGCGAAGCGTTGCAGGTCGGCAGTATCATGGCGACCAAGCTGGTTTCCAACGAATTCGTGGCGATGATCGACCTGCAAAAAATTGCCGGTACTCTGTCGCCGCGCGGCGAAGGCATCCTTTCCGTGTTCCTGGTTTCTTTTGCCAACTTCTCCTCTATCGGCATCGTGGCGGGCGCTATCAAAGGCCTGAACGAAGAGCAGGGCAACGTAGTGTCGCGCTTCGGCATGAAGCTGCTGTACGGTTCGACGCTGGTTAGCGTGCTCTCCGCTTCCATTGCAGGCCTGGTGCTGGGCTGATAGCGGTCTGGCTCGACAAGAAAGGCGAATCTCCGGGTTCGCCTTTTTTTTGCGTATCGTCTCGCAGTAAAACATTTTATGTCGCGCATCCGGGAAGATCGCCTTTAACCCATAATAAAAGTAATGCTATAAAGCAGCCCATGAGACTCAGGATGAGGATTTGTTATGGCGGGCTGCCACTATGAAATCTTACATAGCGAGCTGCAGGGATTTGATGTCTACAGGACGATGGATATCAGATTTATGTTTGCTGCCCAGGTAAATCGGCAGATGACTTTCCGATTGGCCTTTTTTGCGAAAGCGGCAGCCGAAATACCGCTACTCATAAAGCTGTTCGGTGATGAAGTAGCTGACGCCAACCAGGCCGTCGTCAGCTTTTACAACCTTGAAGCACAGGATAATCCCGACTGCGATATGTTCGACAGGCCGCCAGCCGCCGCCGCGCTTACGCTGCATGAAACGCTGTTTTTTTACGCGTCTCTGATCGACATCATTCTGCAGGTTGCCAGGCGAGAAAACATACAACTCCTGGCCTTCCAGGCGTATACTCCTCAACTGATTAAAGTTTACGATCGGCTGGTCAGACAGCAGGCTGGCCCGCGCAACCTCAGGGTATTTAAAGAAGGAGCGAACTATGTGCTACAAACGGACAATTGAAACCCCAACCCAACATATTGATTTCGACGCTATCCGCATGCAAAAAAAGGCAATGATTAGGCAGCTCCTGCAGGCGAAGAAAAAAGCGGAACAGGCAGGCGAGATAGTCAGCAAGCCTTTTAAGATGGGTGACTGAAAGCTTTTGCCTTTCCTGACCCGCCTTTCGCGGGTCGGTTCGATAAGCCTTCCAGGCTTCCGGCGCGCTGCTTGCTTCGCGTTATCTTCTTAGCCAGCACGCCTTCTCTTTTAATCAGCACGCCGCAGCATTCAGCCAACATACCTCAGCGTTAAATCAGTGCACCTCAGCGTTTAGCCAGCATCTCGCCCGTTTAGCCAATACACTTCAGCGTTTAGCCAGCACCTCGCCCGTTTAGCCAATACACTTCAGCGTTTAGCCAGCGGCTCGCCCGTTTAGCCAACACACAGCAGCGTTTAGCCAGCATCTCGCCCGTTTAGCCAATACACTTCAGCGTTTAGCCAGCGGCTCGCTCGTTATGCGCCAAAAGCCGCCTTCGCCATAGCTGTTTTTTAACTTTCCTCAGCATATATAAGAATTTCACAGCTTACGTCTCTGAAAGTAGGGTTCCTTCTACGCCCTTTTCTGCCCGCCCACTTCGGAGAATTCAGGATGAGCATTCAGTTTCTTGGCATGATCGGCCATCGCCTGGCCTCGGAAATCATTCCGCCCAGCGGCCCCATTTTTAACAAACAGTATATCGCCGACTTCGCCCGCGCCCATGAACAGGCCGGCTTCGATCGCGTTCTGGTCGGTTATTGGTCAGATCAGCCCGACGGCTTTCTGGTCACCGCCCACGCGGCGGCACATACCTCAAAAGTGAAGTTCCTGCTGGCGCACCGTCCCGGCTTTGTCTCCCCTACCCTTGCCGCCCGCAAGCTGGCGACGCTGGATCAGCTGACCGATGGCCGCCTGGCGGTGCATATCATCAGCGGCGGCAACGATGCCGAACAGCGTCGCGACGGTGATTACCTTAACAAAGCCGAACGCTATGCGCGCACCGATGAGTTTTTGCAGGTGCTGAAAAACAGCCTCACGGCCGAAGCGCCTTTCGACCATCAGGGCGAGCTTTATCAGGCTGAACAGGCTTTTTCCGCCGTCAAGCCGCTACAGCCGCAGCTGCCGGTCTATTTTGGCGGTTCCTCGCCGGAAGCGATTAGCGTGGCGGCGAAACATGCCGACGTTTTTGCACTGTGGGGCGAACCGCTGGCGGGCGCGGCCGAAACCGTGCGTGCGGTACGTGCCGCCGCCGCTCGCCATGGTCGACAGATCGGTTTTAATATCTCTTTCCGTCCGATTATCGCCGCGACCGAAAAAGAAGCCTGGGAAAAAGCGGAGTATATCCGCGAAACGGCCCGGCAGAAGCTGCTCGCTACCGGCCACGACTTCGGCCTGCCAAAACCGCAGAGCGTCGGTGCGGAACGGCTGTTCGCCGCTGCTAACGAAGGCGATCGCCTGGATAAAAATCTGTGGACCGGCATCGCCAAACTGGTCGGCGGCGGCTATAACTCCACTTCGCTGGTCGGCACGCCGGATCAGGTTTCCGACGCGCTACTGGATTACTACAACCTGGGCATCGAAAGCGTGCTGATCCGGGGTTTCGATCCGCTCAACGACGCGCTGGAGTATGGCAAAGAGCTGATCCCGCTGACGCGCGAAAAAGTTGCGGCGCGCCGTGTCGCAAGGAGCGCCTGATGCGTGTGGTCGTCGCCATCCTGCTTTCGGTTATGGCTGGCGCCGCTACGGCGGCAGAAAAAGTGACGCTGCGCCTGGGGGACGTTAAGGGCGATCGCTTTATTTCGCTACGAGAGTCCGGCGAGCTGAATAATTTACCTTATGAGCTGAAACTGACCTCATTTGACTCCGGCGCGCCGGTGCAGGAAGCGCTGAATGCCGGCGCGCTGGACGTAGGTTTTACCGGCGATCTGCCTTTCCTGTTTGTCTATGCCGCCGGCGCGCCGGTGAAGGCGGTAGGCGCATGGCAAAACAATCCCGACAGCATCGCCCTGCTGACGCGGCCAGACAGCGGTATTCACAAGCTGAGCGATCTGAAAGGCAAACAGATCGCCGTCAATCGCGGCGGCTGGGGACACTATCTGGTGCTGGGGCTGCTTGAGCGCGCCGGACTGAAGCCCGCCGACGTTAAGCTGCGTTTTCTTGGCCCGGTTGATGGCCGCGCCGCGCTGGCCAGCCATGCCGTAGATGCCTGGGCGACCTGGGAACCCTATGTCTCTTCGGCCATCGTGGTGGATAACGCGGTACTGGTGCCGCAGGGCGGCGGCAAGGGCATTCTTTCCGGCTATTCGTATGCGCTCGCCCGCGAGGAAGCGTTAAAGGATCCGGCTAAACGTCAGGCGATCGCCGATCTTCAGGGCCGACTGGCCAAAGCGCAGATCTGGGCGATACAGCATCCGGCAGCCTTTGCCGACGCGCTGAGCAAATCGCTGGGGATGCCGCCCGCCATTACGCAGCGCTGGATCGCCAACGCGCAGATCCGTCCGGTCAATTTCACGCCCACGCTGGCGGATTCGCTCCAGCATTCCGCCGACTTTTTCTTACGTTACCGCGTGCTGCCGAAAGCGGTGAATGTCCGCCAGGCTTTCGATTATCAGCTGGCGGGCCAGGCTAATCAGGCGGCCGCCGGATTAACACAGCCTGCCGGGGAGAACAGGCATGAGTAACCTTCAGCACCATCGTTTGCGCGCCTTTGTCGGCGATCTGGCTACGCTGCTGGACACAAAGCCTCCAGAACAGCGCGTGCTGCAAGAAGGCAGCGAGCTGCTAAAACAGCTTATCCGCCACGATGACTGGCTGGCTGAGCCTTTTGCGCAGACCGATCCGCAGCGCTATCAACAATATCTGCTGTATGCCGACGCGCAGCAGCGCTTTTCTGTTGTCAGTTTCGTCTGGGGAGCGGGCCAGTCAACGCCGGTGCACGACCACCGGGTCTGGGGGTTAATTGGCATGCTGCGCGGCGCGGAAGTTGCGCAGCACTTTCGTCGTGATGAGCAAGGCGCACTCTGGCCCGAAGGCGAGCCCGTTCGCCTGAATGCTGGCGACGTAGAGGCCGTTTCGCCTGAGGTGGGTGATATCCACCGCGTCAGCAACGCTTTTGCCGATCGCCCCTCCATCAGCATTCACGTTTACGGCGGCAATATCGGCGCGGTGAAACGGGCCGTTTATGACGAGGACGGCAGCGAAAAACCGTTCATCTCCGGCTATAACAACGCTTTTTTACCAAATATTTGGGATCTCTCACATGGCTAAGCAATCACTGCCTTTACGTCACTACAGCGATATTCGCTACGCCCTGCTCCAGCGCCAGGAAACTGCGCTGCTGGACGTGCGGGAAGAGGCTTATTACGCCGAAGGCCACCCGCTGTTTGCCGCTAATATTCCCTTGTCGAAGCTGGAACTGGAGATAATTAACCGCGTCCCACGCCTGGCGACGCCCGTCACGCTGTATGACAACGGCGAAGGCCTGGCGCAGGCCGCCGCCGAAAGGTTAATCGCGCTGGGCTACAGCAACGTGGCGCTGCTGGCGGGCGGCCTGCAGGGCTGGATCGAAGCGGGCGGCGAAATCTTTATCGACGTCAATTCGCCGAGCAAGGCGTTTGGCGAACTGGTCGAAAGCCGTGCCCACACGCCTTCGCTGCCCGCGCAGGAGGTCCATGCCCTGCTGCAAAGCGGTGAGCCGGTAGTGGTGCTGGACAGCCGCCGCTTTGACGAATATCAGACCATGAGCATTCCGGGCGGCATCAGCGTGCCGGGCGCCGAGCTGGTGCTGCGGGTCAGGGATCTGGCCCCGTCGCCGGAAACAAAAATTATCGTCAACTGCGCCGGACGCACTCGCAGCATTATCGGTACGCAGTCGCTGGTCAATGCGGGCGTGCGTAATCCGATTTATGCGCTGCGCAATGGCACCATTGGCTGGACGCTGGCCGGGCTGGCGCTGGATCATCAGCAGAACCGCCGTTACGGCGAGGTGAGCGAGACCGCGCAGCTTCAGGCCGCACGCAGCGCCCGGAAGGTTGCCGATCGCGCTGGCGTCAGGCAGATTACGCTCGCTGATTTGACCGCTTTGCGGCAGCAAACCCAGCGCACGGTTTATCTGTTTGACGTGCGCGACGCCGAAGAATACGCAGCGGGTCATTTACCCGGCGCTCGCCACGTGCCGGGCGGCCAGCTGGTGCAGGAAACGGATCACTATGCCAGCGTGCGCGGTGCAAAAATCGTGCTGGTTGACGACAAAAAAGCGCGCGCCGATATGAGTGCCTCCTGGCTGACGCAGATGGGCTGGGACGTTGCGGTTGTGGATAATATCAGCCGACAAGATTTTATCGAGCACGGCGACTGGAAACCCACGGTGCCACCCCTGCCCGCCCTGCCGGAAGTGGAGCCAGCCGGGCTGGCCGCATGGCTGGAAGCGGGCGACACGCAGGTGCTGGATTTCACCACCAGCGCGAACTATGTGGCGGGCCATATCCCCGGCGCGTCCTGGCTGCAACGCTCGCTGCTGACGCGGACGGGCAGCGCTGCGCTGCCGCCGGCAGAGCGTTACGTGGTGACCTGCGGCAGCAGTCTGCTGGCTCGCTACGCCGTAGAAGAGCTGTCCGCGCTGACGCAAAAACCGGTAACGGTTCTTAAAGGCGGCAACGCAGCCTGGCGAGCTGCCGGTTTACCCATACAGCAGGGTGAAACAAGACTTCTGCAACCGCGGGACGATCGCTACCGTCGCCCTTATGAAGGCACTGACAACGCCGCCTCTGCGATGCAGGCCTACCTGGACTGGGAATATGGCCTGATTTCGCAGCTGGATCGCGACGGCACGCACGGTTTTAACGTCCTTACGCCCTCCGCCTGACTTTGCCAGGCCGTGTTGAAGCGGCCTGGTTTCCCGTCCGCCGCTTTTCTGCCCCGTTGGTCGAATCGGTTTAGCACTTTCGTTTTTTTTGACTATGCTTATTCCTTAACGGTCAGAAATCACCGAATCCGTTGTAAAAATCATTGTTATTCATTCTGTTGCCGAGCGAACTCCGGTTCCTGCGGCAGCATAATTCATTTATCACCGGCATTCTTGCTGGTTCAAGAGGAGAGCCTATGTCGACGACAAATCGCCCCCAACCTCCACTCCCAGAACAACAGCAAACATGGCCGGGAGCGACTAACGAAATGCAGCCCGTTCCCGATCACGGCGAAGCCAGCTATCAAGGCTCCGGCCGTCTGAAAGGTAAAAAAGCCATTATTACCGGTGGCGACTCCGGTATCGGCCGCGCCGTGGCTATCGCCTATGCTCGTGAAGGCGCGGACGTGCTGATTTCCTATCTGGACGAGCACGAAGATGCGAAAGAAACCGCGCGCCTGATTGAAGAAGCGGGACAGAAAGCAGTACTGGTGGCTGGCGACGTGACCGAAGCGGAACACTGCAAGGCTATCGTCAGCAAGGCCGTGGAAGCCTTCGGCGAAATCAATATCGTGGTCAATAACGCCGCCTTCCAGATGACCCGTGAGTCGCTGGATGAGATCAGCGATGACGAGTTTGACCGCACGATGAAAACCAATATCTATGCCATGTTCCGCATCTGTAAAGCGGCGGTGCCGCATATGCCTGCGGGCGGCTCTATTATCAATACCGCCTCGGTTAATGCCGATCAGCCCAAGCCGAAACTGATTGCCTATTCCGCCACCAAAGCGGCGATTATCAACTTTTCCGGCAGCCTGGCTGCTCTGCTGGCGGATAAAGGTATTCGCTCCAACGCCGTGGCCCCTGGCCCGATCTGGACGCCGCTGATCCCTGCCACGATGCCGACCGAACAGGTTAAAAACTTCGGCAGCGAAGTGCCAATGCAGCGCGCCGGGCAGCCTGCCGAGCTGGCACCTGCCTATGTGATGCTGGCCAGCGACGAAGCCAGCTATATCTCCGGCGCGACCATCGCCGTCACCGGCGGCGTTGCCGTCATCTGATCGTCTGGCTATGGGGCTGCGGCTCCATAGCCTTCTCGCCCGTTCTCTTCCCGCTTTCCTTCCCGGATGGCTTTGTCACGCCTTAAGGACAGAGAACGGACGTCTTTTAAGGAGCGAAGATGAAAGCCTATCCCTTACGGCTGACGCTGCCGATTGCCACCCATATCTTCGGTGGCGAACTGATTAAAACCCGCCTCGCCAAAACGGGCTTGCCTGACGGACGCATAGCGGAAACCTGGGAAGTCAGCGATGTGGAAGGCATGCGCGCCACCGTTAAAAACGGCAACTATGCCGGCATGAGCCTGCACGAGCTGACCGAACGCTATCCCGACGAGCTGGTTGCGCCCGGCTGGCGCGGCCCGCATTTCCCGCTGCTGAGCAAATTTATTGACGGCACCGGGATGCTGCCGGTGCATCTGCACGCCAACGATGAGGCAGCGCAGCGCCTTGAGCAGCAGCCCAACGGCAAAAGCGAGGCCTGGCATATTTTATGGGCCGCGCCCGGTGCCAGCTGCCTGGCAGGCATCAAGCCCGGCGTCAGCCAGCCACGCCTGCGCGCTGCTCTGCTGGCTGAAGAATACGACGAGGTAATGGAACGCTATCCGGTTAAAACCGGCGACACTTTTTATGTGCCGGGCGGCATGCTGCACTCTTTCGGCCCGGATACGCTGATTTATGAAATTGAGCAAACGTCCAATATCCAGCAGCACGCCATGCCGTGGCAGATGGAGGACGGCAGCAAAATATCGCCGCAGGAGCGGGAGAAGAACATCGACGCGCTGCTGGCGGAGCTGCGTCCGGAGCTGACCACGCGGCCGCATCAGGGCCTGACCGTGGAAGAAAACGATCGGGTCACGCGGCTGTTTTGCTGTGCCGGGCCCTATTTCGCGCTGGAACGCTGGCTGGTTTCCGCCGCCTGTGACTACAGCTTCACGCGCGCGCGCATTATTTCCAACCTGGGCGAGCCGCTGCAAATTGAGGCGGCGGGCGAAAGCTGGACGTTGGAACGCGCGGAAACGCTGCTGCTGCCCGCCGCGCTGGGCAAAGTCACTTTCAGCACACCCGGCGAGTTCCTGGTGGGCTATGTGCCGGATCTGGAAGCCGAAGTGAACCAGCCTTTGCGGGCGCGCGGTTATGATGAGCAGGCTATCGCCATGCTCGGTGACGTCAAAGATCAATTACGTTAGGAGTGTTTTATGCTGCCCTGTTCTCTGCACGGCAAGGCGAACGATGCGCCGGTTTTCGTCCTGCTGCACTATTTAGGCGGCTCTGGACATACCTGGTATCCGACCATCAGCTGGCTGGACGAGCACCACCGCTGCGTCACGCTGGATACGCCAGGCTTTGGCGCAGCGACCAATATTCCCGGTTATGACGTAGCGTCGATGGTAGCGCAGTTCGACGAAAGCATTCGCGCACTGCAGCTCAACAACTGTATCCTGGTCGGTCATTCGATGACCGGAAAAGTCGCCCTGGCGCTGGCGGCGCGTCGGCCAGACTATCTGAAAGGACTGATTCTGGTCGCGCCTTCGCCGCCCGGCCCGCAGCCGATGAGCGAGGAAGATCGCCGTAGCCAGATTAACTATGGCGGCAGCCGGGAAGAAGCGGAACAGTTTGTGGATACGGCAGCCAGCGAGCGTTTGCCCGATGTGGTGCGCGAGATAGCTATCCGCGACGCCCGCCGCGCGAATCTTAACGCCTGGCGTGCCTGGCCTGAAGCAGGGAGTCGGGAAGACTGGTCGACGCGTATCGGTACCGTCGACTGTCCGGCCTTGTTGATCGCCGGCTCGGCCGACGATCAGGTGCCTTCTGCTGAAGATCAGCAGAAAATGACGCTCTCGCACCTTCCCGCCGGGCGGCTGGAAGTGATTGCGGGCGCGGGCCACCTGATGCCGCTACAAACGCCACAAGAGCTGGCTGAAAGAATGCTGACCTTCGCCGCCATGCTTTAACCTGCCCCAGCGGAGACGGACGTCTCCGCTCTTTCTCAATCACTGGCGCGCGTTTTGTAAACGGGATTAGCGTAATCTTCCATATTAATGCCGTCGTTGCGGCGTTCTCAGGAGAAATCCGTGGAGCTGGTCTTACGGAAGATCTAACCCAGATTTTAGCTGCGGCCCCTTGTTCAGCTATTCAGCTGGAGGATTTAACGCATTTACAGGATTAAGGCCCGATTTATCAGGTAACAGGCAAAACAGGATCGGGAGCTGATAAGCAGAACGGATAAACAGAAGAAAACAACAGGGATGCGGCTGCGCAAGCGCTGCCAGAAACAGAGAAGGACGAAAGAAGTGATTGGTGGAGATAAGCGGGATCGAACCGCTGACCTCTTGCATGCCATGCAAGCGCTCTCCCAGCTGAGCTATACCCCCACAACAAAATACCGGTTTTTCGCGCCAAATCGTCTGGTGAAGATTTGGTGGAGATAAGCGGGATCGAACCGCTGACCTCTTGCATGCCATGCAAGCGCTCTCCCAGCTGAGCTATACCCCCGAGCCGAAAAACCTTTGTCGTCTTGACGGCGGGCATAATATGAAACGGGGCCGAACGTGTCAACGGCAAAATGCCAATCTGTGTTCGATCGCTGAAAAAGCGGCCAAATCGATGCAAAAGGCCGCATCCGCACCTTTTGCCACACAGCATAATCCGCCTTAATCGCCGTTATGTCAGCGATCAAATGGTGTCGTGAATGCAATCCGGCAACGTTCCCGCTGCAATCACAGCGCGTCGGGTTTAATCCTGTAAACAGAGCGTTAATTGTGCGCTTAATTGCGCTTGTTTTTGTTAAAATCTCGTGCAAAACTTCCCGCGTTTTCGAATGCCGAACCCTTCTCAGCGCTGGATGCGCGCGTATAACGCGACGGATTCGGCCATTCTTTCTTTCACTACACCAGAATCAGAGCCACTATGTCCTTGTACTCACCTAAAGAAATTGCGGCGGTCGCTATTCAGGCTGGTATCGCCAAAAGCCGTTCGTCTGTCCCTACCCTGTTGATCCTCGGCTTTATTGCAGGGGCTTTTATCGCCACCGGCTTCCTGCTGGATCTGCACGTTATTAATCAACTGCCCGCTAACTGGGGCTCCTTTGGCGGCCTGCTTGGCGCAGCGGTGTTTCCGGTGGGGATTATTCTGACCGTGCTGGCTGGCGGTGAGCTGCTGACCGGCAATATGATGACCATGCCGATCGCCTGGTTCGCCCGTCAGGTCAGCGGCTTTAGCGTAGTGCGTAACTGGTTCTGGGTAACCATTGCCAACTTTATCGGCAGCATAGCCGTAGCATGGTTCTTTGGCCATGTGCTTGGCATGACCGAAGGCGACTACCTTAAAAAGACCGTGGCTATCGCCTCGGCCAAAGTCCACGCCGACTTTATGCACTCTTTCATTTCCGGTATCGGCTGTAACTGGCTGGTGTGTCTGGCGACCTGGATGGCGTTCGCCAGTAAAGACATGGTCGGCAAGATTTTTGGCATGTGGTTCCCGGTGATGGCGTTCGTGGCTATCGGCTTCCAGCACGTGGTGGCGAACATGTTTATTATCCCGGCCGCTATTTTTGCCGGCCAGCTGAGCTGGGCCGACTACCTGCCTAATTTTGCTGCCGTTTTCCTGGGCAATACGGTCGGTGGCGCGGTATTTGTCGGTCTGGCTTACTACATCGCCTATCGTCCGCAAAATCAGTCTGCTGCTACCCCACAGTAAGGCTTTCTTCCCTCTGCCGCCCGGCAGGGGGAAATATCATTTCTCCCCGCTGCTAATTATCTGCTCAGATTAGTCTTGCCTGTTAGTTGTTCGAACAATAAATTCCTGTAATATATGTCCGTTACATATCAACGCAAAAAGGATATTGCATAATGAAAAAGGAATGGTTAACGCCGGAAGAACTGGCACAGGAAACAGGTTTCAGCCGTCAGACTATCAATAAATGGGTTAAAAAAGAGCAATGGACGACCGTACCCAAGCCCGGCGTACAGGGCGGCAAGGCCCGTATGATCCATATTGATGAGAATGTAAGAAATTTCCTGAAATCCACCCGCCACGTCGCCGAGCCGACCGCCACCTATCGCGTCACGCAAAACTCTCTTCCCGCTCTGCTAATGACCTCTATTCAGCAAATGAACAGCGATGAACAAGAGAAGCTTTATGCATTACTGTTACGTGAAGGCATTCAGGGTATGCTGCAACGGCTGGATATTTCTCAGGTTGAGAAGTAGGTTTCCACGCCTGCCGAGCAGGTTGCACGTTGAAAAAAGAACCGGCTGATGCCGGTTCTTTTATTTAGAGGATTAAGCCTGCGCTTCGCGAGCCGCAATCCAGCTCAGCGCTTTTTCGATACGCGCAACGCTGCGCGACTGACCAATTGCTTCTACCGTCACGTCCAGCGCAGGTGACTGGCCTGCACCGGTAACGGCAACGCGCAGCGGCATGCCGACTTTGCCCATGCCTACTTCCAGCTCGTCCGCAGCGGACTGAATAGCCTGATGCACGTTTTCCGCGTTCCAGACGCTGATGGCGGCCAGCTTGTCACGAACCACTTCCAGCGGCTGACGGGCTACGGGACGCAGATGTTTTTTCGCCGCATCCGCATCAAACTCTGCAAAGTCTTCGTAGAAGTAACGGCAAGAAGCGGCCATTTCTTTCAGCGTCTTGCAGCGCTCGCCAAGCAGACGAACCAGCTGAGCCAGCTCAGGGCCGGTGCGGGTATCGATATTTTCCTGCTCAATATGCCATTGCAGATGCGTCGCCACGTACTCCGGCGCCAGCGTGGTGATGTAGTGATGGTTCAGCCACTGCAGTTTTTCGGTGTTGAAGGCGCTGGCGGATTTGCTGACCGCATCCAGATCGAACAGCTGCTTCATCTCTTCAATGCTGAAGATCTCCTGGTCGCCATGCGACCAGCCCAGACGCACCAGATAGTTCAGCAGCGCTTCCGGCAGATAGCCGTCGTCGCGATACTGCATCACGCCTACGGCGCCGTGACGTTTGGAAAGCTTTTTGCCGTCGTCGCCCAGGATCATGGAGACGTGCGCGTAAACCGGCACCTGTGCGCCGATCGCTTTCAGGATGTTGATCTGGCGAGGCGTGTTATTGATATGATCTTCACCGCGGATAACGTGGGTAATTTCCATATCCCAGTCGTCGATCACGACACAGAAGTTGTAGGTTGGCGAACCATCGGTACGGCGGATGATCAGATCGTCCAGCTCTTGGTTGCTGAATTCGATGGGGCCACGGATCTGGTCGTCAAAAATGACCGAACCTTCCTGCGGATTGCGGAAACGCACTACGCAAGGCTCATCATCGGCATGGTGTTCGTGGCTGTCGCGGCAGCGACCGTCATAGCGTGGCTTTTCATTGTTCGCCATCTGCGTTTCGCGCAGCGCTTCCAGACGCTCTTTGGAGCAGTAGCATTTGTAGGCCGTGCCCGCTTCCAGCATCTGATCGATCACTGCATTGTAGCGATCGAAACGTTTGGTCTGATAGTACGGGCCTTCATCCCAGTCCAGGTTCAGCCAGTTCATGCCGTCCATGATCGCGTCGATAGCCTGCTGGGTGGAGCGCTCCAGATCGGTATCTTCTATACGCAGCACGAATTCGCCGCCCTGGTTACGGGCAAACAGCCAGGAATAAAGCGCGGTACGAGCGCCGCCAACGTGCAGGTAGCCCGTCGGGCTGGGTGCGAAACGGGTTTTGATTTTCATTAACAGCTGCCTTTTTACGCTATCAGAAGCGGGGAGCTCTGATAAATCCAGAATAAAGTGGGCAACATTCTATCATCACAAGATGAATCCTCAACGGCAATCCCCTGCTTTCGCGCCGCCTTTGCTGCAAAAGCCGACGGCGCCGTGACGCTTTTGCCTGAAATCGCAACATCTTGTTTAATTTTAAGACGAACGCAATTTTTCCTTCTAAAAATCGTTGACTCATTTTGCGCGATCCCTATAATGCGACTCCACACAGCGGGGGTGATTAGCTCAGTTGGTAGAGCATCTCCTTTACACGGAGGGGGTCGGCGGTTCGAGCCCGTCATCACCCACCACTCTAAACGGTGGCTTCGCAGTGTAGCAGTTCCCAGAGTGTAAGAAATGGGTGATTAGCTCAGTTGGTAGAGCATCTCCTTTACACGGAGGGGGTCGGCGGTTCGAGCCCGTCATCACCCACCATCTCTTGCAGGCCTGGTTTGAAGTACCGAAGTGGGTGATTAGCTCAGTTGGTAGAGCATCTCCTTTACACGGAGGGGGTCGGCGGTTCGAGCCCGTCATCACCCACCA